>NZ_NKHR01000022.1:0-58791 GCF_014467285.1 Xenorhabdus sp. PB62.4
GGCAGGAAAGCACGCTTTCCCCCGCTGCCGCCCGACTTGCATGTGTTAGGCCTGCCGCCAGCGTTCAATCTGAGCCATGATCAAACTCTTCAATTAAAGTTTGATGCTCAAAGAATTACACTGTGTTAGTTCGTAATGAATTAACTGTTCAGTCACTCTTCAAGACTTGTCTCTTTTTTCGCCTTCCGGCGTGGATAGTGTCTTGCGAGTGCCCACACAGATTGTCTGATTAATTTGTTAAAGAGCGTGGCAACCGTGAAGTTTCTTCCGGGTTGCGAGGCTGCGTATCTTACGCTTTTCGCCTCCGGAGTCAAGCGTTTATTTTCGCTGCCCTCCGACTTTCCTCAGCGGCTTGTTTCAGCTCAGCGTCGGTCAGTGGTGGCGCATTATAGGGAGTTTTACGGCGCTGACAATAGTTTTTTTGAAAAAAATTACCGACTGGCGATTATTGCGCCAAATTGCACTTAAGTTGGTAGTTTTTCCAGCGTTTGGAAGCCATATTCACGTAAAACAGGGTACAGAGCTTCACTATTTGGTTCCATCTTTGTGCAATAAGCCAAGTTATCCATCGTTGTTAAAAACAAATCATCCCGATTTTTAACCAACCACGCGGTTCTGCGGGCAATAGCCGCTCCAGAATCAACTAATCTTGTTCCATCAGGTAAAACTTGTGAAAGCTCTTCTGCGATTAAAGGAAAGTGAGTACAACCTAAAATGACAGTATCCGGAGGCTCTTTCATTTTCAGCCACGGTTTCAATATCTTCTCCAACTCTTCTAGTGGAACATCCTTACCGTGTAGCTTTCTCTCCGCCAATTCCACCAGCTCAGATGAGCCTATTGAGTAGACCTGACAATCTGTCGCAAATCGGGTAATTAATTCTTTGGTATAGTCGCGATTCACCGTAGCACGTGTCGCCAATAATCCAACAACACGGTTACAGCTCAGTTTTGCGGCGGGCTTAATTGCAGGCACGACACCAACGACAGGAAAAGAAAAACGTTCACGCAGAGCTGGCAGGCTGACTGTACTGGCCGTATTGCAAGCAATAACGACAACTGCCAAAGGGTGTTTTCTCTGGATGACATCAACAACTTGAACGACCCTGTCGATAATCACTTCGGCCGTTTTCTCTCCATACGGGAAAGCTTCATTATCAAAAGCATATATATAGTGGAGATCCGGCAATAATTGCCGAATCTCTTGATAGACAGATAAACCACCCACTCCGGAATCAAAAACCAGAATCGTTGGACGGGTGGTCTTGTTTAAATCAGAAGTTGTAGCTACCAGTGAGGTAGTATTCTCTTCCTGGAGTGCGATAGCCATAGGCTGTCTCATAATTTTTATCAAACAGATTAGCTATTCTAGCACGTATTGTAAGGTGGTCAGTGATTGGATATGAGGCGTTGATGTCCCATAGACTTACGCCAGATAATTTCACTGTTTTCGCAGGATACTCACTATAATCTCGGTCATAACGCTGACCAATATATTGGTAGGTTATTCCCCAATCGACATTGAAAGCTTCCCAATCTAATTGGTATTTAACTTGCTGTTTAGCTCTACGAGTTAATTGCTGATCATTGCCATCACGCGGATTAACATACTGCACTGTAAGTTGATGCTGAAATAGGCCGGTATCCATTGTTCCCGTCCACTCAACACCTTTTATTTTTGCCTTACCAATATTTTCATAATGGTTATTGGTAAAATTTATCAATTGTTCAATGTCATTACGATAAACAGACAAACGCCAATTCAGTGGGCCAGTCAATCCTTCAATTCCACCTTCCCATTGTTTACTTTTTTCTGGTTTAAGACTTTCATTACCCCATTGGCTATAAAGCTGGTTTAAAGCCGGCGCCTTGAATGCCGTACCATAGGAAGCGATAAGACGATAACCATCAATGAATTCCCAACTCGCCCCCGTTTGCCATGTTGTATTCCAATTATATTCAGCGTGGCGATCTGAACGCACAGCCCCTTCCAAAGTAAAATCATGAATTTTTTGCTGTGCTGTTAAATACAAGCCTGTGTTATCAACATGTTTTTGTTCTGGAATATAGTTGGAGCCTGCGGCAACTGATTCCCTTTTCCAATCAACTCCACTACTGATTGCACCATGACCAACCTGCCATAAGTTTCCCCATTGAAAGTTGTATTGTTTGGAGTCACTCAGAGTCGCATTTCCCTCATAACGCTTATGTTTGAAATTATAGTCTTTAGCATGACTGTAACTGGCAGTGAGTTGAGAAGAATAATTACCTTGATTAAATTGAATTCCGGTTTCGTAATTACGACTGAATAATTCTCGGGTATCCGTAGAAACATCATCATAATTTGTTCTATTATCGTAACCGTATGTGCGCACAAACCCACTGAGTTGGTCATTGAATTTATGATCAATTCCAACCCATAACATTTTGCTCATAAACCCATCTCGATCAGGTTCATTATTTCCTTTACCAGCAACAACATCAAACCCTTTGGTATAGGTATAACCTGCTGCTGCGGTTAATAAAGTATTCTCACCGAGTTTTTGCTGTGTCGAGCCGTTGTAATTCTGATACCCATTAGATCCTATTCCCGCATTTAATGTTGTTCCGCGTTGTTCCCGCTTAGTGATGATATTGATTACCCCACCGATAGCATCAGAGCCATATACGGCAGAACGAGCACCACGGATATATTCTATTCGCTGCACCATTGAAATTGGGATTTGGCTAAAATCAGCCGAACCCGTGATACCAGCCTGATTCAAACGGATTCCATCCACCAGCACCAGTGTATGACTTGAGTTTGTACCACGAACAAATAAAGATGAATGCTGTCCGATACCGCCATTCTGCGCAATATCAACACTCGGCAAACGGCGTAAGACATCAACTAAGCTACTAGATTGCCACTTATCTATATCTTCACGAGTCACTACCGTCATTGGTGCTAAAACTGAGGAAATCGGCTGTTTAAAACGATTGGCTGTAACTACTATCGGATCTTGATTATCCGCAACTGCAACATGACTCAAACCAGAAAACACTGCAACAGACGCAGCAGCTAAAAGAATGTGTTTTATATTTGTCATAAGATTTGCGATAAGAGAGTGATATCTAACGGCTATATACCTAACTATAAAGAGTCATGCTACGATGAAGGCCGTAGGGTGTCCAGAATCCCTCCCCATCAAAACAATAGGCCGATAAACCAGAAAACTGGACATCCTTTACGCTTCCCCTACCTTTGTGCTTCCCCTACAATGCCGCTCGGAAATTTTTCTTAACGCGACCATACGAGAACCAGATAATGCAGAATGCTTTGCCAACGGAAAATTATGAAAACCAATTGATGGAAAAGGCCCATCGTCTAAAAGGAATGATGGCCCCCTTTAGCGCACCTGAGCCTGAAGTTTTCCGTTCTCCTGCATCACATTACAGGATGCGAGCAGAATTCCGTATCTGGCATGAGGAAGATGACCTGTACCATATCATGTTTGATCAGCAGACCAAGCAACGTATCCGTATTGATCAATTTCCAGTTGCCAATCAGCTTATCAATAGCATGATGCAAGCAATCATTACTGGCGTAAAAGATAATTCCGTATTACGCCATAAACTGTTTCAGGTGGATTACCTTTCCACCCGCAGCAACAAAATCATTGTTTCCCTGCTTTATCATAAAAAACTGGGTGATGAGTGGCGTGAACAGGCAACTGTTCTGCGTAACCAATTAATCGCAGAAGGATTTGATGTCCAACTTATTGGGCGCGCTGCAAAAACCAAAATCATGCTCGATCATGACTATATAGATGAAGAATTACCTGTTGCAGGTAACACCATGATTTACCGTCAGGTTGAAAACAGCTTCACACAGCCGAATTCCAGCATCAATATTCATATGTTGGAGTGGGCGATTAATATCACCAAAGGCTCTAAAGGCGATTTGCTTGAACTTTATTGTGGTAATGGCAACTTCTCTCTGGCACTGGCGCAGAATTTTGACCGAGTACTGGCGACAGAAATTGCCAAACCTTCAGTTGCGGCCGCACAATTTAACATCGCAGCAAACCACATTGATAATGTACAGATTATCCGTATGTCAGCGGAAGAATTTACACAGGCAATGAACGGAGAGCGAGAATTCAATCGACTGCAAGGAATTGACTTAAAGAGTTATCAATGCGAAACCATTTTTGTTGACCCGCCACGCAGCGGTCTGGATGAAGATACCATCAAAATGGTTCAGGCATATCCACGTATCCTTTATATTTCCTGCAATCCAGAAACACTCTGCCAAAATCTGGAAACACTGACGCAGACTCATAAGGTCAGCAAACTGGCACTCTTTGATCAATTCCCTTATACCCACCATATGGAATGCGGCGTACTGCTGGAAAAAAGAACCTAACCCCCATAAATGATCATTACTGCTGACTGAAAAACAAAAACGCCACCGTATTAATCTTGTGGCGTTTTTTATTGAACCGTTCTCGCTAAAAACTATCAATTTTAAAAAACTATCAATTTTAAAAACTATCAGCTTTGGCTTTCTGCCGTGACCCTTGACTGCTGTTTGCGTCCTTTCATCTTTAAGTAGATCCAAAATACCAAGGCAGTGGCAACGACGACTGGCAGGAAATTAGAACCAATTTCTGGATATTCCATCCGAATAAATGCGCTATACATAAACATGCCCAAGAAGAAAGATCCTGTTGCCAGTTTTGGTAGCCCTTCTGCCATTGGGTAATTTAGATAACGTTGATGGAGACAATACAGAGAAAGTGCCAATGCGATAATAGGGAAAACAGAAAAAGGCACATGTGAATTGAAGAATGCTGAGAAAGTTCCGTGTGTTGCCATTCCAACGATAAGAGCCAGCAACATTGTGCTTTTATCTTGGCGGTATTGTTCCATCGTATTATTCTCCTTTCATTATTATTCAGAAGTTTTAGGGATCGCTTTAGGGGCAGTGTTTTTTTCTTGCTCACGACGATACCAATAATAAGCACCTTTGGAAATCATGCGGAGTTGTAAAACTAAACGTTCTTCGAGGCGACGCCTTTTTTCCTCATCAATATCCAGCGCTTCTGCACCTGCACTGAACACGATTGTCACCATCGCCTCGGCTTGTATTTCGGTAAAATGACGTGGCATATGACTCGCTTGTTCAAGATAGTCTGCCAATTCGGCAATAAAATGTTGGATTTCCCGTGCTACAGCCGCACGAAATTCAGCCGATGTACCGGAGCGTTCACGTAACAATAGCCGGAACGCGTTAGGATTGTTGCCTATGAATTCCATGAATGTTGAAACAGAAGTACGAATAACGCTGCCACCCTTTGCAATACGCTGACGAGCCTGACGCATTAACTGACGCAACATCAGACCACTTTCATCTACCATCGTCAGACCTAATTCATCCACATCCCGAAAATGACGATAGAAAGAAGTCGGTGCAATACCAGCTTCGCGAGCCACTTCCCGCAAACTCAAACTGGTAAAACTACGTTCAGCGCTAAGTTGACTGAATGCTGCTTCAATCAGGGAGCGACGGGTTTTTTCTTTCTGTTTTGCTCTAACGCCGGTTACGTTACTCACAACAATCCTGATCTATCTTGACCCTATAATGAGGCAAATATAACAGATTCTGCGGGGTTTGCTGTGATTGTTCTCTTAAAGATATTATTCGATGTTTTTCTGTTTTATTTCTAAACAATGAGATAAAAACCGCATGCTCATTGGGTTATTACATCAAGTAATGTTAAGATAGAGTTGTTATTTTGTGTAAAAACAGGTCTTTCCTCTATGCAATATACTCATTTTGATGCCATTGTAATTGGCTCTGGTCCCGGCGGGGAAGGAGCAGCAATGGGGTTGGTGAAACAAGGTAAAAACGTTGCTGTTATAGAACGTTACAATAATGTCGGTGGTGGGTGTACTCACTGGGGCACCATTCCGTCGAAAGCTCTCCGCCATGCAGTCAGTCGCATTATCGAATTTAATCAAAATCCTCTCTACAGTGATAACTCCCGCATTCTCCGTTCATCGTTTTCTGAAATCCTGCGCCATGCTGAAGTTGTCATTAACCAGCAAACGAAAATGCGCCAAGGGTTTTATGAACGCAATCGGTGTCGAATGTTTGCCGGAGAAGCAACATTCATTGATGAGCATCGAGTCAGTGTTCGTTATGCCGATGGTAGTGTTGACGTATTAAGTGCGGATAAAATCATCATTGCCACCGGTTCCCGCCCTTACTGCCCTCCTGACGTCGATTTCACCCATTCTCGTATTTATAACAGTGATACCATCCTGCAACTGGATCATGAACCACGTCACGTGATTATCTATGGGGCGGGAGTCATTGGCTGTGAATATGCTTCTATATTCCGGGGGCTGGGCGTTAAGGTAGATTTGATCAACACCCGTGATCATCTGCTGTCTTTCCTTGATCAAGAAATGTCTGATGCTCTGTCTTACCATTTCTGGAATAGTGGCATTATCATCCGCCACAATGAAGAATATGAAAAGATCGAAGGTGTTGATGATGGTGTGATTGTTCACCTGAAATCCGGCAAAAAAGTTAAAGCAGATTGCTTGCTATATGCCAATGGCCGAACAGGTAATACGGACACGCTCGGTTTGGAAAATGTCGGGTTGGAAACAGACAGTCGTGGCTTACTGAAAGTTAACCGTGTTTACCAGACCGGTAATGAAAATATCTACGCGGTTGGTGATGTTATCGGCTATCCAAGTCTGGCTTCTGCGGCCTATGATCAAGGGCGCATTGCAGCAAGAGCGATCACAACGGGTAACGCAGACCTGTATCTGGTGGAAGATATCCCAACAGGAATTTATACCATTCCTGAGATCAGTTCAGTGGGTAAGACCGAGCAGCAATTAACTGCCCTGAAAATCCCTTATGAGGTAGGACGCGCTCAATTCAAACATCTGGCAAGAGCACAAATTGCGGGAATGAATGCCGGCAGCATCAAAATCCTATTCCACCGTGAAACAAAACAGATCCTGGGTATTCACTGTTTTGGCGAACGTGCAGCAGAGATCATTCACATCGGCCAGGCCATTATGGAACAAAAAGGTGAAGGCAATAATATCGAATATTTCGTTAATACCACCTTCAACTATCCAACTATGGCGGAAGCCTACCGTGTTGCAGCGCTCAATGGGTTAAACCGATTATTTTGATATTTTTCCAAGAACGTCGAAATAATTACCCATCTTAGCCCTAATCGCCTCTGCCAATTGCTCATAGCGACCACGCAGAGGTGAGCCGGGACGATAGACCAATATAACGGAGCGCTTAGGTATCGGTTGATCACATTCCAGATAGCATACACCATCACGTTTTCTCTCTCGTGGAACCGATAATTCAGGCAATAATGTAATACCACTACCCGCCGCCACCATATTGCGCAATGTTTCCAGGCTGGTTGCCCTGAAATGGGTATCTTCTTTGGCTCCCGCCTGAAAACAGAAACCCATTGCCTGATCACGTAAACAATGGCCATCTTCCAGCATCAGTAATTTCTCACCGGCCAGCTCACCCATTTTGACCTGATCTCGTTCGGCCCACTTATGTTCTTCATACACGGCCAGTTTCATAGGTTCTTCAAAAAGCGGCACTTCAATAAATGCCTCAGTTTCTTTCACCAACGCCAAAATAGCACAATCAAGCTTTCCGCTATCAAGCTGCGCCAGCAAGTTTTGGGTTTGCTCCTCATGCAAATACATTTCTAATTTGGGGAACAATTTATGCAATTCAGGAATGATAAGCGGTAAAAGATAGGGGCCGATTGTAGGAATAAGACCGATATGCAGCGGCCCAGACATACTTTCACCTTGTAGAGAAGCCATCTCCTGCAAGACCTTAACTTCACGCAATACGGTTTTGGCCTGTTCCACCAACAACATACCCTGTTGGGTAAACAATACTTTGCGGCTAGTACGTTCCAGCAGCATCACGCCCAATTCATCTTCCAATTTGCGGATTTGCCCACTTAATGTTGGTTGGCTGACATGACAAGCATCAGCGGCCCGGCGAAAGTGCCGATATTCAGCAAGTGCCACAAGGTATTCCAGATCGCGGATATTCATTCCCACCTCTGCTTTTGATATCAATGATAGTATTGATCTATAAATCATTATATCCATGAGGGCAAAAAACTATCAACGGCTTGTGATTATTGGTTTTTTTACCTAAATCGCAGCTTTGCCTGAGCAATCGCTTGCTTCACTTGTTTTTGTGCTACACCTCCTTTTGCCAGACGCTTATCCAGACAGGATTGCAGCGATAAAATGTCATAAACATCCACTGAAATAACATCGCTGAATTTTTGTAATTCAAGTAAAGAGAGTTCTTCCAGTGCCTTGCCCTTAGTGATTGCTGCCACTACAGCCTCACCAACAATGTGATGTGCTTCACGGAATGGAACACCTTTTGCCACCAGATAATCAGCCAGCTCAGTTGCGTTGGCATATCCCTGTTTTGCTGCCTCCTCACAACGAGAACGTCTCACTTGAATGCCATCCAGTACCAGTGTCGCCATATGTAAGCAATCCAACCAGGTATCCAGTGCATCAAACAAGCCTTCTTTGTCTTCCTGCATATCTTTATTGTAAGCAAGCGGAAGCCCTTTCAGCATCATCATCATCCCTGTTAAGGCCCCCTGAACCCGGCCACACTTACCACGAATAAGCTCCAGTGCATCTGGGTTTTTCTTTTGTGGCATCAAAGAAGAGCCGGAAGTTACCCGATCTGACAATTCAACAAATCCGGCTTCGCCGCTATTAAAGAAAATCAGATCCTCTGCAAAACGCGAAAGGTGGATCATACTAATGCTTGCATCTGACAATAGCTCCAAGACATGATCCCGATCGGAAACGCTATCCAAACTATTGCGTGTTGCTGAAGCAAAACCTAACCATGATGCCAATTGTTCCCTATCGATATCGTAAGCCGTTCCTGCCAACGCGCCACACCCCAACGGACTGACATCCAACCGCTTCAATGTATCTTGCAAACGGCTTTCGTCACGCCCCAACATTTCCGCATAGGCAAGACACCAATGGGCAAAAGTAACTGGCTGCGCCCGCTGTAAATGGGTATAACCGGGCATCACGGCATCCTGATTATTTTCAGCGGTGAGTACCAATGCTTGCTGCAACTCAATCAATGCGTTCAGGATATGGGCGATCTGATCTTTACACCATAATTTCAGGTCGGTTGCGACCTGATCATTACGGCTACGCCCGGTATGGAGTTTTTTCCCCAAATCACCTACTTTGGCAATCAGTTGCCCTTCTACCCAACTGTGAATATCTTCCGCGTCACTTTGCAAAATGGCCTTGGGGCTGATTCGCACTTCATCCAGTAGCTCGTTCAAAGCCAGCTCCAGCTTTTGCTGCTCTCCGGTGGTTAATACTCCCACCGTAACCAATGCTTTTGACCATGCAACTGAACCAACAATGTCCTGCTCAGCCAAACGGTAATCAAAACGCAGTGAATCGTTGAATTGCTTGAACCGCTGATCGGCTTCCTGACTGAAACGTCCGCCCCAAAGTGCCATAATATCCTTCCTGTTCTCTTTATCTTTTTACTGTCGATGATTAAGAAATTACTTTTTGCTATTCAGCGCACGGATACGTGAAGAAAGTGAATAGAGGCGGATAAAGCCTTCAGCATGACTATGATCGTAAACCTCATCTTCGCCAAAAGTAGCGAACTCTTCAGAATAGAGACTATTGACGGATTTTTTCTGCACGGCTGTCACCTGCCCTTTATAGAGTTTAAGGACAACCTCTCCGCTGACACTGTCTGCCAACATTTCCGCCGCTGCTTGGATTGACTGGCGCAATGGTGCAAACCAACGCCCATCATAAACAACATAAGACATTTCCAGCCCCAGTTGCTGACGCCATTTGAAGCTATCGCGATCCAGAACCAATTGCTCAATACCACGCAGCGCTTCCATCATGATGGTTCCCCCTGGTGTTTCATAACAGCCACGGGATTTCATGCCCACCAAACGGTTTTCCACGATATCGATCCGCCCAATGCCGTGCTTAGCCCCCAAGGTGTTCAATTCGTTAAGGCATTGATAAGGCGAAAAAGACTGACCATTCACACCAATCACTTCACCTTTCTCAACGGTGACAGTGACATATTCTGGTTCATTAGGCGCATCTTCTGGCTCGGCTGTCCACACCCAGCAATCTTTATTGGCGGCATTCCACGTGCTTTCCAATACCCCACCTTCAGTTGAGATGTGCCATGCGTTTTCATCACGGCTATAAATTTTTTCCAGCGTTGCGGTCGTAGGGATATCGCGAACTTTCAAATAATCCAACAGTGCCTCACGGGAACGCAGATCCCATTCCCGCCACGGGGCAACAACTTTCAGATGCGGAGCCAAGGCGGTATAAGTGCTTTCAAACCGAACCTGATCATTACCTTTACCCGTTGCACCATGGGCGACAGCATCGGCTCCCACTTTTAATGCCAGTTCAACCTGTGCTTTGGCAATGATTGGGCGAGCCATTGACGTACCAAGCAGGTAGCTGCCTTCATACAACGCACCGGTTTTCAGCACAGGATAAACATACTCTTTGATGAACGCTTCACGCAGATCAACGACGTAGCATTCAGAAGCACCAGAACGCAATGCTTTCTGCTCGACACCTTCCAGATCTTCACGACTTTGGCCGACATCAGCAACAAACGCGATCACCTCACAATTATCATAATGTTCTTTCAACCACGGAATAATGGCTGAGGTATCCAACCCACCGGAATATGCCAACACAATTTTTTTAATGCTTTTCGTCATAGGGATAACCTTTTTAATTTTGTTTTTATCTCAGCCAAAGGCCATGTTCTCAATCAACCCCAAAATTCATCAGCCCCAAATTCGTGTGCCGACAGGGATGCCATTAAATAACGCAATCAATTGTTCCGCATGTCGCCAACTCGCAATATCCACTGGCTGCCCAAGCGTTTTTGCGGCTTCCAGAGCTGCATTCACTTTTACGATCATGCCATCGGTAATAATGCCCTGCTCAATAAGCTGTTCGATCTTTTCCGATGTAGCTTCCGGGATTTTCTGACCTTTGCCATCCAAAATACCGCTAACATCAGATAACAAAACCAAATCTGCGTTTAACACTTGCGCAATGGCAGTCGCTGCCTGATCCGCATTCACATTCATCAATTCACCGTGTTCTGTCATTCCAATTGAACTGATAATCGGCATATAGCCCACATCCAGCAAAATTTTCAGGAAATCGGGGTGTCCGGGCTGAGCCTTTCCTGTATGACCAAACGTTTCATCAAGTTGGGATACTTTCACAATGCCACCATCTCCCAGACATAACCCAATGGCAGGCAATCGATATTTTATTGCCCATGCCAGTAACTTCTTGTTGGCTGTTCCCGCCAATGTTCCAGTAATGATATCGATTTGATCTGCTGGCGTGACTCGCAGACCTTGCTGTTTCAAAATCGGTAACTGCAATTTCTGCATCAGCTCATCAACCAAACAGCCACCACCATGGACAATGACCAGCGGGCGCTTATGGGTCTTTCGGTACAACTGCAATGTGGTGAATAACCGTTCCAGTGCTTCTTCGCTATCTAACAGCACCCCACCCAACTTGATAACTAACGGCTCCATCGGATTTATCCTCTGTCAGTATTAACATCTGTCGGAATTTTGATTCTTTTGGTATTCAATCTACTTCGGATTAAAGCAATGCCTGAGTTTCCTCATACCCAAAACGAATATTCATGCACTGCACAGCCTGTGCGGCGGCACCTTTCAGCAAATTATCCTCAGCCCCCACGATGATCAGGTGTTGCCCCTGAACAGCAAAACCAATATCGCAGAACGGCAAACCAACAACAGATTTCAGCGCAGGTACATCTTGGTTATATAAACGTACCAGCGGTTTATCGTGATAAGCCTGCAAATAAGCCTCTCTGACTTGTTCTTCTGTCACACCCGATTGCAGTTTGCAGGTAATTGTGGCAAGAATCCCGCGTGAAAAATTGCCCAAATGCGGTGTGAAGATCACTTCTGTACCTAAATGTGTCGCAATTTCAGGTTGATGGCGATGGCTAAAAACCCCATAAGGTTGCAAACTGACTTCACAAAAACTATTGGTTATCGATGCCTTTCGTCCTGCACCACTGACACCACTGACCGCATTGATCACGGGCCAATATTCCGTATCCAGTAAATTTTTTTCGAGCAGTGGTTTCAATGAAAGCTGGGAAACAGTAGGGTAACAACCGGGCACTGCAATCAACCGGGCGTGCTTGATTTTTTCTGCCTGCCATTCTGCCAATCCATACACTGCCTGTTCTAACCATGCTGAATTTTTATGTTCGAATCCATAGTATTTTTTATAAAACTGTGTATTTTGTACTCGGTAGGCACCTGATAAATCAAACACAATACAGCCCGATTCCAGAAATATCGGTGCAATGTCATGGCTGACTTCATGAGCTGTCGCGAGGAAAACCACATCAATACCACGCGCCGCCTCAGAAACATCAGTCAACGGCTGTAAGGGTAAATCAAGCATGCCTTTATATTGCGGGTAAAGCGCCGAAAAACATTTCCCTGCATCTGAACTTTGGGAAGAAACCATCAAACCGGAGAGATGGACATGGGGATGGCGTTGCAGATATGCTGCTAACTCAGCTCCGGTATAACCACTGGCACCAACTATCAAAGCATTCAACATGGGATTTATTCACCTTGTAGTATTAACCCAACGATATAATTGCATTTTTATTCAGTTAAAATGAATTAATATTGATACTATTATGAGTAAGGGCTGTCAACAGTGAATATCAAATTACCGCCATTTATTAAGTTATATCATCAGCTCATTGCAGCGCCTTCTATCAGTGCCACTGATGCTGAGCTGGATCAAAGCAATGAAGTTGTTATCAATCTGCTGGCGGAATGGCTAAAAGAGATTGGTTTTTCGATTGAAATTCAAGCTGTCCCTGAAACCCGGGGTAAATTCAATCTACTGGCTACATTGGGCAGTGGTTCGGGAGGTTTACTACTGTGTGGTCATACGGATACCGTTCCTTTTGATGCAGGGCGCTGGACACAAGATCCTTTCACACTCACCGAACGCGATGGAAAGTTATATGGGCTTGGCACGGCTGATATGAAAGGCTTTTTTGCCTTTATCATTGATGCTCTGCGGGATATTGATGCTAGTAAACTCTCTCATCCTCTTTATATTCTGGCTACCGCAGATGAAGAAACATCAATGGCCGGCGCACGTTACTTTGCTGCCAATGCCAACATTCGGCCTGATTTCGCAATTATTGGTGAGCCAACATCATTACAACCGATCCGCGCCCATAAAGGACATATAGCCCAATCGATCCGAATTGAAGGAAAATCAGGACATTCCAGCGATCCCGCGCGAGGTGTTAATGCCATTGATCTGATACATGAATCCATTACTCGACTGATAGAACTGCGCAACACCTTGCAAGAGCGCTATCACAATCCGGCCTTCGTTATTCCCTATCCGACCATGAATTTCGGCCACATTCATGGCGGGGATGCGGCAAACCGCATTTGTGCTTGCTGCGAACTACATATGGATATCCGCCCTCTTCCTGGATTGACTTTGCAGGATTTAAACGGATTGCTGAATGAGGCATTGGAACCCGTAAAACAACGCTGGCCCGGGCGCCTGAACGTAACGGAACTCCATCCCCCGATTCCGGGTTATGAATGCCCAACAGACCATAAATTGGTTGGTGTGATTGAAAAATTGTTGGGAACGAAAGCGGATACCGTCAACTACTGTACAGAAGCGCCATTTATTCAGGAGTTGTGCCCGACATTGGTCTTAGGGCCGGGCTCGATTGAACAAGCGCATCAACCCGATGAATTCTTGGACATGGCATTTATTGAACCAACAAGGAAACTGCTTTCACAACTTGTGGAGCATTTTTGTTTGAGTCCCCATTAAAAGCCGTGAACTAAAAACAACTGTTCTCCCAATCGTCAAATTACTAATTGATTTTCCCTCAAAAAATGCTCATAATTAGTACTATAAATGGATTGGGAGTGCCCGGTCGGCGTTATAACCTCGGTGAGTGCATCGGGGTTTTTCGCTATTTAGGACTAGGGAAAAATTTTTAACCCCCACTGTTTATATCCCATCCCAACAGCATTTCTTCCTCCTTCATAATAGAACTTTTCCTTCAATATATCGAATGCTCGGTTAAACTGTCCTGGTTTCAAAACATGTCTACCAATAGGCCTGGCAACTAAATCAGCGAGTTGTAGACCAGAGGAATTACTTGTTTTGGCTGCCATCCTGATCTTAAAGGGTAAATCTCTGTGATATTTATTTTCTCCATCACAAATTCGACGAAACTCCAGCTCAAGATCACTGTCTTCTTTAAGACCCCGTTTTTCCACAATAACGTGCGTTTCTCGCTCCTGTTGCCCTTTTTCTACTACAAAATCATATAAAGTCTCTAGGCAATGACGTAATGCAATGTGATATGGGTTCTGAATCTCATCTTTGTTAACGTTCAATTTGTGCTTTTCAATCACGCATGATGACAGTATAAAGTTACTTTCACTGATGATAGAGTTCAGTCGATCTAGGAACTGATTCTTTTCTTCCCTATTCTTAAAAATTGTAAAGTCTCCTTTTTCTTTACGAATTTCATGCTCATGAAGAATCACAAGGTCATGACCGAAATAGTCAAATTTAAGCTTCTGTAACTTTGGTACTAATTTCGAAAGATAATGTTCCTTGTAGAAAATACAAAAAGCTAAAACAAATACAGGATAATCTTTATCAAGTTGCACCAAGCCGTGATCCCCACTTTCATCAACATATACTACAAAGTCGCTAAAATCTCTTTGTTAATCAATGGATAAAATTTTTTGAGTAATTAGTTGGCTCTCAGCACTATTCATACTTTCGCTTTCCTTATTTTAATTTTTACTTCTCTATTCGGTCAAAATACAAACCACCTTATAAAAAAGTAAACCTGATTCTTTTTTACCATAGCACTAGTATAAATAGCATCCAATAAGTCTGATGATAACTCTTCATTCAAGCAGTTTTAAATGCAATCCATCCCCCAACATGAATTTATTTCCTGATCACTTTGAATATTACTCATCGGAAATAAGCCATTTCTCAATTGACTAAAAATCCCGCTTCGCCCATTCTATTTGGACATCTAAACGGATAGACATTTAAACATTTAAACATCCAAAAACAAGCGAATATAACCAAAAACTCCGCTTGTTCAAGAGGGCACAGGGTATGAGTTTTTTTCACGCTAATCAGCGAGAAGCGCTGAATCAGAATTTAGCTGAGCTTGATGGGCAAATTCGTGTTTCCTTTGAATTCTTTCCACCCAGTACTCCTGAGATGGAACAAACCCTGTGGAAATCCATTGACCGTTTGAGCAAGCTGAAACCTAAATTTGTTTCCGTCACTTATGGGGCCAACTCAGGTGAACGTAATCGTACTCATAGCATCATCAAGGGAATCAAAGAAAAAACGGGGTTGGATGCAGCACCACACCTGACCTGCATTGACGCCAGCCGTGAAGAGCTACGCGACATTGCCCATGATTATTGGCGAAATGGCATTCGCCATATCGTGGCATTACGTGGCGATTTACCTAATGACAGCGGCAAGCCAGAAATGTATGGCGCTGATTTAGTAGAGCTTTTAAAAAAAGAGGCCGATTTTGATATCTCTGTTGCTGCTTACCCGGAAGTACATCCAGAAGCGAAAAGCGCGCAGGCTGATCTGATTAATCTAAAGCGTAAAATTGACGCGGGAGCCAATCGTGCCATTACCCAATTCTTTTTTGATGTGGAAAGTTACCTGCGTTTTCGCGACCGCTGCGTCGCAACGGGAATTGATGTAGAAATTGTACCGGGCATTTTGCCTGTTTCGAATTTCCGTCAGTTACAACGATTTGCCACCATAACTAATGTTCGTATCCCAAGTTGGATGACAAAAATGTTTGAAGGGCTGGAGGATGATCCGGAAAGTCGAAACTTAGTCGGTGCCTCTATCGCAATGGACATGGTGAAAATTCTCAGTCGTGAAGGAGTGAAAGATTTTCATTTTTATACCCTGAACCGGGCAGAGCTGAGTTATGCCATCTGCCATACGCTAGGTGTCCGGCCTTCTTAATCATTTCAAATCAAAGCCGAACAGTTCCCCATTCGGCTTTGATGATTTGACAATTCTTAAAAAACTATCCCGTATTGCGCATTCCTGCCGCAACACCTGCAATTGTCACCATCAGCGCCTGTTCAAGATGCGGATCAGGATTTTCCTGTTGGCGAGAGCGCTGTAGCAATTCCGCTTGTAGTACGTTCAACGGATCGGTATATACGTTACGCAAAGCGATGGATTCTGCAATCCACGGCAAATCCGCCATCAATTGCTCATCCTGCGCAATGGTGAGTACCGTTTTGATATCTTCCGCAAGCTGATTGCGCAGTTTTACTCCCAAAGGCCACAATTTTGGTTCCACCAAACGTTGGTCGTAATACTCCGCCAGCCATAAATCCGCCTTGGCAAACACCATCTCCAACATGGCAATACGTGTATTAAAGAATGGCCAGTCGCGACACATATCCGTTAAAACCGATAGTTTGCCTTCATCTATGATGCGTTGCAGTGCTGCACCCGCACCTAACCATGCCGGCAACATCAGGCGGTTCTGTGTCCATGCGAATATCCACGGGATAGCTCGCAGACTTTCTACACCGCCTGTCGGGCGACGTTTAGCAGGTCGCGAACCCAACGGTAATTTAGCTAATTCTTGTTCAGGCGTTGCGGCCCTGAAATAAGGCACAAACTCCGGTTGTTCACGCACATAATCACGATACATATCGCAGGAAACATCCGAGAGTGTATCCATGATCTGATGCCATTCTGGTTTGGGTTCCGGCGGTGGCAATAAGTTTGCTTCCAGTATCGCACTGGCATACAACGCCAGACTGCTGATCGTCACCTGTGGCAAGCCGAACTTAAAGCGGATCATTTCTCCCTGCTCGGTGACGCGCAATCCTCCTTTCAGACTGCCCGGCGGCTGAGAGAGCAAAGCTGAATGCGCTGGTGCACCACCACGGCCAATCGTGCCGCCGCGTCCGTGGAACAAGGTTAATGTCACACCTTCTTGTTCACACAATTTGATTAAAGCATCCTGTGCCCGGTATTGTGCCCAAGATGCCGCCATCACCCCGGCATCTTTCGCTGAATCTGAATAACCGATCATCACCATCTGCTTACCCTTAATCAGATCGCGATACCATGTTATTCCCAGCAATTGCCGAATCACACTTTCTGCATGATTCAGGTCATCAAGGGTTTCGAACAACGGCGCTACAGGCATTGACAATGAACAACCTGCCTCTTTCAGCAATAATTTCACCGCCAACACATCAGAAGGCACTTTCGCCATGGAAATAACATAGGCAGCAATCGCATCTTGTGGTGATTCGGCAATGACTTTACAAGTTTCAAAAACCTCTTGGGTTTCTGCACTTGGCAGCCAGTCACGCGGGATCAAAGGCCGTTTCGAGTCTAATTCACGCAGCAGAAATGCCTGTTTCTCGGCTTCAGGCCAGCTTGCATAATCCCCCATTTCCAAATATTGCGTTAACTCTGCAATGGCTTCAGTATGGCGAGTACTTTCCTGACGAATATCAATCCGTACCAAAGACAGGCCAAAGCAGCGGATCCGGCGCAAGGTGTCCAGCAACTGCCCATCCGCAATAATCTCCATTCCGCAGGCTTTCAGGGATTGGTAACAAGCATACAAGGGTTGCCAGAGTTGTTCGTTATGCAGCAGCAAATCCGTGGGGGGTAAAGCTTGTTCACCTTTAAGGCATTTCTCCAAATAAGCCAGAGTGTTACTCAATCGCGTTCGCAATTGTTTGGCAATTTCACGGTAAGGCTCTAAAACATGCTCACCACCCGCCATTTGACGAAGTTCAGGTGTACATTCCGACATGGAGAGTTCAGAAACGAGAATCTGTATATCTTTCAAAAACAGATCGGCGGCCTTCCAACGGCTAAGCAACAGAACATGGCGGGGAATTTCGGCGGTAACGTTAGGGTTACCATCACGATCTCCCCCCATCCAGGAAGTGAAACGAACTGGTACAGCTTCCACTGGCAAGTTATATCCGATGGATTCTTCCAACTGTTCATTGAATTCACGCAGGAACGCCGGCACACCTTCCCACAGACTGTTTTCAACTACCGCAAACCCCCATTTTGCTTCATCAATTGGCGTTGGGCGGATTTTGCGAATTTCATCGGTATGCCATGATTGGGCAATCAACTGACGTAAGCGACGCATAATATTATTGCGTTCATAATCGGCCAAATCATCATGATCAAGCTGTGCCAAGCAGCCATTCACTTCAACGAGTTTATGAATCAATGTCCGGCGGGCAATTTCTGTCGGGTGTGCCGTCAAGACGAGTTCAATCGCTAAATCATTCACTGCCTTGCTCAAATCATCATTGCTGAATTGTTTGTCTTTCAGACGATTGAATAATGCTGCCAGCGCTACCGGGTTACTCGCAGCTTCTCCATGAGGTGAAATGCTGTGATATTGTTCGGCCACGTTAGCCAGATTTAAAAACTGGTTAAAGGCACGAGCGACAGGGAGTAATTCATCATTGGATAAATTTTCCAGTGTCGATAAAAGCTGTTGACGATGAGCCTCGTTACCTGCGCGGGATGATTTGGATAGCTTCCTGATCGTTTCAACTTTATCAAGAATGTCTTCTCCCAAAGCCTCTTTAATCGTGTCGCCCAGCAACTTACCGAGCATACTGACATTACTTCGCATTGCGGAATATTGTTGATTCATGTGGTTCTTGGCCTTGTGTTGCTGTATGTCACCCATTTCACCAGATGGCTGGTTCAATCGGCATCTACCCTGTATCTGTCAAGATTAGAGCTGTTCTTTTGTTTATCTCTAACGCTCTATTCATATCAGAAAACAAACTATTTGGGCGGATTTTATGAAATTTAATCAAGATTTCTTTTTTATAAGACAATCCGATTACTTGCCTTGTTTGTTCTCAATAAACTTGTTTTTTTTAAGAAATTGTTTTTTCAATATAAAGAGTAATAAGATGTTTTTGATTGGCGGGATGATGATACAGGCAGGGATAGTTCATCATATCCCTGCCAAAAACCGCAAATTAGAGAAGCTGTGAGAGGCGATTTAAATCTGATTGGATTGCTCCCGCGGTAACGTCCCGCCCGGCACCAGGGCCACGGATCACCAGCGGATTATCACGATACCAGCGGCTTTCTATCGCAAATACGTTATCCGCTGGCAGCAATGAAGCTAACGGATGATCATTACGTACCGCTTCCACACCCACTTTCGCTTTACCACTGGCATCAAAGCGCGCGACATATCGCAGTACCATGCCCATTTCCCGTGCCGCCTCCAACCGTTGAAGCATCTGGGCATTAATAGCAGCGCTGTTTTCAAAAAATTCTTCGATGGAACCGATTCGTGCCTCTTCCGGCACCAGTGATTCAACACGAACGTGATCAGGTTCTATCTCGTAACCCGCTTCTCTGGCTAAAATGACCAGCTTACGCATCACATCCTGACCAGAAAGATCGATACGCGGATCAGGTTCCGTCAATCCTTGCTGCCATGCCTGTTCGACCAAATCACTGAAAGGGACAGAACCATCAAATTGCAAGAATAACCATGATAACGTACCGGAAAAAATCCCGCTGATGGACAGAATGGTATCTCCACTTTCCCGTAAATCCCTGACCGAATGATTAATAGGCAACCCTGCGCCAACTGTGGCGTTGTATAACCAATGGCGGCCCGTTTTTGCAAAAGCATCGCGGATCATACGATATGTGTTGCTACCGGAAGAGCCGGCAACTTTGTTAGCACTGATAACGTGAAATCCATAGCTGGCAAAATCGATATATTCTTTGGCGAGTTCTTCACTTGCCGTCACATCCAGTACCACTAAATCATCATAAGGATGTGCTCTCATCCATAAAAACAGAGCATCGTCTTCATGTTTAGTCGCTTCGTCATCAAAGAACGCCAACGCACGGCTGGCATCAATCCCTTGATAATTCAGTAAACTTCGGCGACTATCCACAACGCCCGCCAGAATAAACTCAAAATCACTGCGGGCTGAAATATTCTTCTGTTCACGAGCAAATAGTTCTAACCAACGTGAGCCAATGTTTCCTTTGCCAAACAGCACCAAACCGATGCGTTTTTCTGCCCGAAACAGACTTTGGTGCAGACCCTGAATCAGATGCGAAGTTTGGTTCAGGCGCAGAACAGCAACAAGGCTGATGCCATCTTCCGCATGCCAGACGAACTCAACAGGCTGATCTTTTAATTGTTGATAGAAACGATGGCAATGCAGCGGATTTTTACAGACGCCAGCCCCCACCAATGCCACCAGCGCCAAACCTTCACGCAGGGAAAGTTTTCCGGGCAAAGCGGCATCCTGCAAAACATCAAGGGCACTGTTCACAATCTCAGAGGTATAGCAAAGCTGAATAAGATTACAGTCCGCATGCAGTCCTGTCGCCAACGGCCGGATTTGGGCGCGTTTCAACAGTAAATCAATATCTTTGTAGATTTGTTTAAAATCGTGGGCTGACGATACATGCAATTCAATCAGGCAAACATCATCATGGCTGGTAACAATTTTCGCTCCAGTCCCTGTTGCCAGCACCCGCTCAATGCGAGTCGAACCTTGCTCAGGCTGGTAGCTGCAACGCAATTGCAGATCAATATCGCTGGTGGAAACAGGCTGTAATGTGCGGGTATGAAGTACAGGTGCCGCCAAACGGGCCAATTCACTGGCTTCATCCAAGCGCAACAAAGGTAGCAGGCACGCATCTTTGACTTTACGCGGATCGGCACTATACACCCCTGCAACGTCACTCCATATAGTGACTTTTTGGGTTCCCGCCAATGCACCAACCTGTGTGGCAGAATAGTCACTGCCATTGCGCCCCAACAGGACGGTTTCACCATTTTGGTTACTAGAGATGAACCCCGTGACAACTAAACGCTTATGAGGATTTTGGATCAATAACTGGCTGAGCAAGGGTTGGGACAAACTCACATCAACCTGTGGCTGAGCAGCTCGTTCTGCCCGCAGAAATTGGCGTGCATCCAGCCATGCACTAGGGAGGCCCTGATGTTCAAGTAACGCCGCCATCAAACGTGCAGACCAAATCTCACCATGACCGACAACTTCTGCGTATGTGATATCTGTAACGGGCTTATCTAACAGTGCACTTAATCTCTCCAGATCAGCGATAAACTTTGTGACCAGCTCTTCTGCCACCGCCTCAGGCAATAAGCCACGGATCAACTCTTGCTGATAACGCCGTAGCGATTGCTGGACTTGATGTGCTGATATCCGGTCGTTCTGGCTCAATTTCAGCCAATCAATAAGCTGATTCGTTGTGCTCCCTGCTGCCGATACCACCATCAAATCACCTGGCTGGCTATAGTTCGCCATAATATCTGCAACCCGCTGATAACATTTCACATCGGCCAGGCTGCTACCGCCAAATTTATGTAATTGGCGGCCAGATTCCGCCCCCGCTGTTGCCAGTGCACTCATGATTAATGATTACCTCGTTGTCGCTGCCTGAAACGCATTGTCCAGATCAGCAATTAAATCCTGACTATCTTCAATTCCTACAGAGACACGAAGAAGCAAATCCGTAATCCCTGCCTGAGCCCTTGCTTCTGCCGACATTCCCGCGTGTGTCATTGTTGCGGTATGAGAAATCAACGATTCCACGCCACCGAGAGATTCAGCCAGAGTAAATAATTTTAATGCAGATAAAAAGCGGCGCATGGTTAGTTCATCGCCATCCAATTCGAAACTCAGCATCGCCCCAAAACCCTTTTGCTGTTTAACGGCAATTTCATGTCCGGGATGGCTTTTCAGCGCAGGATAATAGAGCTTTTTCACTTGTGGTTGCTGTTGTAAATAATCAGCAATAACAGCAGCATTATTCTGTTGAAGCAGCACACGGGCAGATAAGGTACGGATGCCGCGCAGCAACAAATAGCTGTCAAAAGCTGCCCCTGTTACACCAATATTGTTCGCCCACCATGCCAAA
Source organism: Xenorhabdus sp. PB62.4 (assembly GCF_014467285.1). Classification (NCBI taxonomy): domain Bacteria; kingdom Pseudomonadati; phylum Pseudomonadota; class Gammaproteobacteria; order Enterobacterales; family Morganellaceae; genus Xenorhabdus; species Xenorhabdus sp. PB62.4. Next base: position 22,211 of record NZ_NKHR01000022.1, read on the forward strand.
TCTTTGGCAATTTCCGGATCTTTGGCAATGATCGCCCCTGCAATCAGGTCAGAGTGCCCATTCAGATATTTCGTGCAGGAATGCACCACTAAGTCCGCTCCCAAATCCAATGGCTTTTGCAGTACAGGACTCAGGAAGGTGTTATCCACGATAGCTAATGCCCCCACTTCATGGGCCAGCCCGCAAATATATTGAATATCGACAATTCGTAACAGAGGATTGCTCGGCGTTTCAATCAACACCAGTTTAGGCTTTCGTGCCAATGCCTGTTTCAGCGCCTGATCATCTGACTGATCAACAAAGAGCACATTGTATGCACCACGTTTGCTCAAGCTATCAAACAGACGGTAACTTCCACCATAACAATCATGGGGAGCTACTAATAAATCCCCCGGTTTCAGAAAGACAGTGCACAACAGATGAATGGCTGACATACCGCTGCTGGTCATCACTGCCCCACTACCACTTTCCAGCTCTGCCAAAACCTGTTGGACAACATCGCGACCTGGATTACCACGTCGGGAATAATCATGCGCTCTGGGTTCGTTGAAACCAGTAAAGTTATATGTGCTGGAAAGATAGATAGGTGGAACCACACAGCCATATTGTTCATCAATATTTGAGCCACTGTGAACCGCAACTGTCGCTTGCTTACATCCCATAACCTTTACCCATCATTGTTATTATTGGCGTCATGCAAGGATAACGATCGGAAGCATAGACGTCAACACATCTAGACATCCAAAATCATTTGCGGTTTAATACGACAGTCTGATACTACAATTAGGCGATTATCCTTATGCTTTATATTTCTTCTGGTTATACTTTATAAGTCAGTGAGACTGGAGCGATATAGTCGATAAGCGAATTATGCTAGACTACCGAATTACCGACATGAAAACAGATCAGAAATACCCTCCAACTTCTGATTTCAACTACTTGATTTAAAAATTATTTAAGGTATCTCATGGCTGAGTGGAATGGTGAGTATGTCAGCCCTTATGCTGAACATGGCAAAAAAAGTGAACAGGTCAAAAAAATTACGGTTTCAATCCCGTTAAAGGTGTTGAAAATCCTGACTGATGAGCGTACCCGTCGTCAGGTGAACAATCTGCGTCATGCAACAAATAGCGAATTGCTGTGTGAAGCTTTTCTCCATGCGTTCACTGGACAGCCTCTGCCTGATGATGATGATTTGCGTAAAGAACGTCATGATGAAATCCCTGAAGCAGCGAAAATCATGATGCGTGAGCTCGGTATTGATCCTGAAACATGGGAATATTGATAACAAAAACGCCCGATGTTCTGCATCGGGCGTTTTTGTTTCAACTATCCTGCCTGTATTGAGTACCGACAGGGAAAAGTCATTACTTCTTAGTACCTGGAACGCTGAAACGTTTGTTAAAGCGATCAACACGACCACCGGTCGCAACGTCACGCTGCTTACCAGTGTAGAATGGGTGGCATGCACCACAAACGTCCAGGTTCAGGTTGTGACCTACGGTAGAGTTGATTTTGATAACGTTACCGCAAGAGCAAGATGCAGTAATTTCTTCGTACTTAGGATGGATACCTTGTTTCATGGAAAACCTCTGTTCAGGCCGTGTCGCTATCCAGCCCTGTTGCCGCCAGACACCACACGTCATGTTGATAAAAATGTCGTGTTGATAAAAATCAGTATCGGTAATTTCTATACCAAAGGCGGCGGATCATACAGAAAATCTGTTCATCACGCAATGAAATCTGCTGATTTGCTATGATACCCTTGTCGCTATACTTTCTTTCGTCTGGTCATTAATTATCCGGAAAACGCCTTATGACAGTTGTTCAGGTTGTGTTGCCTGTCCCCTTAACCCGCGCTTTTGATTATCTATTACCCGAAGGACTACCTTTGCCAACTATCGGTGTTCGCGTGAACGTGCCGTTTGGCAAACGTAATGCAATAGGCATAGTCACAGGTATTACAGACAATAGCGAATTTTCTCCCGAACAGCTCAAGTCTATTTCCGGCATTCTTGATATCCAGCCACTTTTTCCCGACGACCTTTGGCAATTGCTCTTGTGGTCAGCCAGCTATTATCACTATCCGCTAGGGGAGGTTTTGTTCCATGCTCTGCCCATTTTGCTACGACAAGGAAAACCAGCAGAGTTTTCTCCACTCTGGCAATGGCATGTCACTGAAACTGGACGCAAGCTCCCACTCGAACAACTCAAGCGTTCTACCAAACAGCAGCAGGCCTTAGCCACTTTGCGTCAAAAACCTGTTTACCGCCACCAAGTCGCTGAATTGGAATTAAGTGAAAGTGCATTGCAATCACTGAAAAAGAAGTCACTGATTGAGCTTTGTCCAATACAGCCGGAAGCTGAAAATTGGCATGAAGATTTTAACATCATCGGCGAACGGCTAAAGCTGAATACAGAACAGGCCACCGCGATAGGCGCCATTCGCGCAGAAGATAACACGTTCTCCCCGTGGCTGCTTGCGGGTATCACGGGTTCAGGCAAAACCGAAGTCTATCTCAGCGTATTGGAAAACATTCTTGAACAAGGTAAACAAGCACTGATTTTGGTGCCTGAAATTGGGCTGACGCCACAAACTATTCGCCGATTCCGGGAACGTTTCGACGCACCTGTTGATATCCTTCACTCAGCATTGAATGACAGCGAACGATTAGCCGTTTGGCTGCGGGCGAAGCGGGGAGAAAATGCTATTGTCATCGGTACACGCTCAGCCTTGTTTACTCCCTTTGCCCATCTGGGAGTCATCATTATTGATGAAGAGCATGACAGTTCCTACAAACAACAAGAAGGCTGGCGCTATCATGCCCGTGATTTGGCGGTGTTTCGTGCCAAAAAAGAGGGAATTCCGATCATTATGGGAACTGCCACGCCAGCACTGGAAACACTATATAACGTTCAGCAGGGAAAATACCGCCAACTCACATTAACCAAACGAGCAGGCCACGCACAACCAGCGACTCAGCATTTGCTGGATCTGAAAGGATTACCGTTGACTGTCGGGTTATCACAACCGCTCATCAACCGCATCAAAGAGCACCTCAAGGCGGACAATCAGGTTATTCTGTTTTTGAACCGTCGTGGCTATTCTCCCGCCCTGCTTTGCCACGAATGCGGCTGGATAGCGGAATGCCAGCGCTGTGATCATTATTACACGCTGCACCAAAACCATCGCCACCTACGTTGCCATCACTGTGACAGCCAACGACCGATCCCACGCCAGTGCCCACAATGTGGTTCCACTAACCTAATCCCTGTCGGTCTGGGCACGGAACAGCTTGAAGATGGCATCACCCAACTGTTTCCCAATATTCCTGTCACCCGCATTGATCGTGATACCACCAGCCGCAAAGGGGCATTGGAACAGCAACTGGCTGAAGTACATCAAGGTGGGGCCCGCATTTTGATTGGTACTCAAATGCTGGCGAAAGGCCATCATTTCCCCGACGTGACTTTGGTTTCCTTACTTGATGTTGATGGAGCCTTGTTCTCTGCCGATTTTCGGGCAGCAGAACGTTTTGCCCAACTGTATACTCAAGTCTCCGGTCGGGCAGGACGAGCGGGCAAGCGAGGTGAAGTTGTCCTGCAAACCCACCATCCTGAACACCCACTATTACAGGTACTACTGGAAAAGGGCTATGATGCCTTTGCACAACAAGCGATGGAAGAACGACAACAAGTGCATCTGCCACCTTTTGCCAGCCACATTTTGCTCCGCTCAGAAGATCATGACAATCAACAAGCGCCCGCATTTTTGCAACAAATGCGCCAATTGCTTGAACATCATCCACTGTATGATAACCAACTATGGATCATGGGTCCTATACCGGCATTACAAGCCAAACGCGGCGGTCGTTATCGCTGGCAATTAATGGTGCAACATCCTTCACGTATCTTCCTACAGAAAATGATGGCAGGGATCTACCCGCAAATCACTGCGCTGCCACTGGCGCGCAAGGTGAAATGGAACATTGACGTTGATCCGACCGAAGGTTGATAACAGAAAATCATTAACCAATAACAGAAATAGAGGTAATTATTTCCTTAATTTGCGAAGTATCTCTAAGAAATGATTCATATCACACTTTTTATGCAAACAAAGTAACGGATTGGCTTATTAATCAGTTTAAAATGAACTTATTAATATGACTGTAGAAAACGATCCGCCAGAGCTTCTTTCTTAGGCATAACCGACGTTTTTTAGCAGACTGGGAGCAATCGTTTTGCTGCCTGTAGAAAGCGAGAAATGAACTATGGAAAAAAAGAATTGCACATTGGCAACCATGAAAGATGTTGCCAAAGTGGCTGGTGTTTCTACTGCAACTGTATCAAGAACACTTATGAATCCTGACAAGGTTTCTGCTCGTACGCGTCAAAAAGTAGAAAATGCCGTACTGGAAGTGGGTTACTATCCTCACAATCTTGCCAAAAATCTACGACGCAATGAATCCAGAGCGATTTTAGTTATTGTGCCTAATATCAGCGATCCTTTCTTCACCGAAGTCATTCGCGGCATTGAAGAAACTGCTGCCGAACATGGCTATCTGGTTCTGATTGGTGACTGTAAACATCAGCAGCAACAGGAGCATGCGTTTATCAATCTGTTGATCACCAAACGCATTGATGGCATGGTGTTGTTGGGTTCCAATATTCCTTTCGATGTTTCCAAAGAAGAGCAAAAAAACCTGCCGCCAATGGTCATGGCCAATGAATTCGCACCGGAGCTGGAACTTCCGACTGTCCATATTGATAACCTGACAGCCGCATTCAATGCCACCCATCATCTGCAAAAACTGGGGCACAAACGCATCGCCTGTATTACAGGGCCGGAAAACATGCCACTGTGCCACTATCGATTACAAGGGTATATTCAAGCCCTTCGGCGCACAGGAGGAGAAATTCTGGAAGAATATATTGTCCGTGGTGATTTCACCCATGAAAGTGGCGCTGAATTGGCGGAAACCCTACTGACGCTACCGGAGCCTCCGAGTGCGATTTTCTGCCATAGCGATGTCATGGCCATGGGCGCAATGTGGCAAGCCAAGAAAATGGGGTTAAAATTACCAGAAGAACTCTCTGTTATTGGTTTCGATAATTTGAATCTGGCTCAATACAGTGAACCGGCTCTAACCACAGTGAAACAACCTCGTTATGAGATTGGGCGCCATTCTATGCTTTTGTTGCTGGAACAGCTTCAAGGCCGATGGGTTTCCAAAGGCTCAAGGTTACTGGATGCAGAATTGATCATTCGCTCGAGTACCTGTTCGCCTAAAAGCTAGCCAAATAACAGTAGGTTAAGTAACATTGGTTATCTATTCCTTAATTTTTAATAAATCAGCGAATTAAACAGTGGCACAACGAGATTATGTGAGTCGCGGGCAGAGCAATCCCCGTCGGAAAAGTACTGGTAAGAAGAAAAATCAGTCTCAAGGATTACCCAAAACTACATTAGCCGTTGCTGTGGCCTTGGTGGTCATATTTATTGGTGGCCTTTATTTCATCGTACACAACAAAAAAGAAAGTGTACAAAATGCCATCCAGCCTTCTCACCAAACCAAAGGTCATGGCCTGCCCCCTAAACCAGAAGAGCGCTGGAGCTACATCAAAGAGCTGGAAAACCGGCCTGTTAATGAATCTTCAATACAAGATCCCACTGCGATATTGAACCAACCGCTAAACCATGCCCCTCAATTGACACCAGAACAGAAGCAGTTGCTTGAACAGATGCAGGCGGATATGCGCCAGCCTCCTATTTCGTTGAAAGAAGTTCCTTATAATAGTGAGCCTGTTCCACGTACGCGCGTTGTGATCAATCCACCTTCAGAAGAATATATGCGGCAGCAATCTCAGCAGTATTCACCAGAGCAAAAAGCAACGGTTGCTCAGGAAAGCAAGTCATCAGCTTCCTCCCAAAATTCCGGTGACACTAAACCAAAATCCGCAACAAATGACACCAGATTGATGCTACAATGCGGCTCCTTCCGCACGATGGAGCAGGCTGAATCTGTCCGTGCCAGCCTTGCATTCGCAGGCATTGAAAGCCAGATTACCACGAAAGACAATTGGAACCGTGTTGTACTCGGCCCTTATAAAAATAAGGCCAGTGCTGAAAAAATGCGTGAAAAGGTTGCTGGTGCAGGTGTATCTGACTGTATTCCTCGCCCGGTTGGGGGTTGAAAAGTCAGAAAATTCCCCCATCTTAACCGTTAATAACATACACACGGCGCTTTTATCAGCAATACCACAAGCAATTGCAGAATAACCAGCCAACACCCCGTGTGTACCATCTTCTATTTTGTAACCAGGGGCTAACTCGTGACTACAATCGTAAGTGTTCGCCGTAATGGCAAAGTCGTCATCGGTGGTGATGGACAAGCAACCATGGGTCATACCGTGATGAAAGGCAATGTCCGCAAAGTACGCCGCCTTTACAATGACAAAGTCATCGCGGGTTTTGCCGGCGGTACTGCCGATGCCTTCACACTGTTCGAACTGTTTGAACGTAAACTCGAAATGCATCAAGGGCATCTGACCAAAGCGGCTGTTGAACTGGCCAAAGACTGGCGAACGGATCGCATGCTACGCAAGCTGGAAGCCCTGCTTGCAGTCGCAGATGAAAATGCTTCTCTGATTATTACAGGTAACGGTGATGTGATTCAGCCAGAGAATGATCTTATTGCCATTGGTTCCGGAGGCTCATACGCACAGGCTGCCGCCCGCGCAATGCTGGAAACCACTGAACTCGGTGCCAGAGAAATTACCGAACGCGCCCTGTCCATCGCTGGCGATATCTGCATCTACACCAACCATAATCACAACTTCGAAGAACTGCCTTCGAAAGCGTAAGGATAGATAGTATGTCTGAAATGACTCCTCGCGAAATTGTCAGCGAACTCGACAATCACATCATCGGTCAAGACAAAGCAAAACGCGCTGTTGCCATTGCTCTGCGCAACCGCTGGCGTCGTATGCAGTTGGATGAATCACTGCGCCAAGAAGTCACCCCAAAAAATATTCTGATGATAGGCCCAACCGGTGTCGGTAAAACCGAAATCGCCCGTCGTCTGGCAAAACTGGCTAACGCTCCCTTTATCAAGGTTGAAGCAACCAAATTCACCGAAGTGGGTTATGTTGGCAAAGAAGTTGATTCCATTATCCGTGATCTGACTGATGCCGCAGTGAAAATGGTCCGTCTGCAATCTATTGAGAAAAACCGCTATCGCGCCGAAGAGCTGGCAGAAGAGCGTATTCTGGATGTCCTGTTGCCACCGGCCAAAAATAACTGGGGACAGACAGAAGCTCAATCCGAACCTTCTTCAACCCGTCAGGCATTCCGTAAAAAACTGCGTGAAGGCCAGTTAGATGACAAAGAAATTGAAATCGAAGTTTCAGCCGCTCCAGTTGGCGTTGAAATCATGGCACCTCCGGGCATGGAAGAGATGACTAATCAGTTGCAATCCATGTTCCAGAATCTGGCAGGCCAGCGCCAGAAAAGCCGCAAGATGAAAATAAAAGACGCGTTCAAGTTGCTGGTAGAAGAAGAAGCCGCAAAACTGGTTAATCCTGAAGAATTGAAACAGCAAGCGATTGATGCGGTTGAACAGCACGGTATCGTCTTTATCGATGAGATCGATAAAATCTGTAAACGCGGCCAGACTTCCGGCCCGGATGTTTCACGTGAAGGTGTTCAGCGCGATCTGCTGCCACTGGTAGAAGGCTGTACCGTTTCCACCAAACACGGTATGGTCAAAACCGATCACATTCTGTTCATCGCCTCCGGCGCTTTCCAGGTTTCCAGCCCTTCAGACCTGATCCCTGAACTTCAGGGCCGTTTGCCAATCCGCGTTGAATTGCAAGCACTGACAACTGAAGACTTTGAACGTATTCTGACTGAACCTAATGCCTCACTGACTGAGCAATATAAGGCTCTGATGGCTACCGAAGGTATGGGTATTGAATTCACTACTGATGGTATCCGCAAAATCGCGGAAGCAGCATGGCAAGTGAATGAAACCACCGAAAACATCGGTGCCCGTCGTCTTCATACCGTGCTTGAGCGTATGATGGAAGATATCTCTTTCGATGCCAGCGAGAGTCAAGGACAATCGGTTGAAATCAATGCCGATTATGTCAAAGAACATTTAGATGAGCTGGTTGCGGATGAAGACCTGAGCCGGTTTATTTTATAATCGGTAATATTGACCTGATTTAATCTGGTTCGCCGGACTTATTCACGCAAGCAATTCAATGTGAAGAAAAACGCGAAAACAGTGGAAGAAATCGTAAAATGGGAGGCTTTTAGCCTCCCATTTCTCTATTTTCGATGATATAAAATTTATCATCCACTAATCACATAATGATAAATAGTGACAATATGAGCTCAACAACGTCTATCAGTCAGATACAGGCATGGCTGGAAAGCTTACGCCCCAAAACATTACCTCTGGCCGTAGCTGCCGTCGTAACTGGTTCAGCCCTTGCATCATGGACGGGACATTTCAAATGGCCTGTGGCGTTGCTGGCTTTATTAACTGCGGCCATACTGCAAATTCTTTCCAATCTCGCCAATGATTATGGCGATGTTGCCAAAGGCAGTGATGCAGAAAAACGTATCGGCCCAATGCGTGGTATGCAAAAAGGCCTGATTACAGCAAAGCAGATGAAAAACGCATTGAAGATCACGGTGCTGCTCTCTTGCCTGTCAGGCATTTCTCTCATCGTCATGGCCTGTAATAGCCTGAGCGATGTTATCGGTTTCTTGGCTCTGGGATTATTGGCGATTATCGCGGCTATCACGTATACCGTGGGAGCCAGACCTTACGGCTATCTTGGGCTAGGTGATATTTCTGTCCTGATTTTCTTTGGCTGGTTGAGTGTTCTTGGTACCTATTACCTGCAAGCCAATACCTTTTCCCTGAATACGATCCTGCCTGCAACCGCCTGTGGCTTACTTTCCGTAGCAGTTTTGAACATTAATAATTTGCGCGATATCGAAAATGATCGGCAAAACGGCAAAAATACACTGGCTGTCAGATTGGGTGGAAAAAAAGCACGTTACTACCATGCTGCCCTGATAATAGGTGCCATGTCTTGCCTTATCACCTTTACGCTCCAGTATTTAAACACTTGGACTAGCTGGCTATTTTTACTTGCCTTTCCTCTATTATTGAAACACATGTTGCAAGTACTGCGTGATCCGACACCCGAAGGTATGCGCCCTAAGCTGGTACAAATGGTCAAAGCGGCATTACTGACCAATGTGCTGTTTTCCATCGGGTTAGTACTTAATTAAGCGAGTAGACATCAATTTTATACCTAAGTTTTAAGATTGATGATTTTGCCAACATTGGCTTTAAAAGGATATACTGTCCGTTCCTTGCATAAACCAGACGTAAATCCCATGAAATATGATACTTCCGAACTTTGTGATATCTATCAAGAAGATATAAACGTGGTAGAACCACTATTTTCCAACTTTGGTGGGCGTACTTCATTTGGTGGTCAGATCATCACGGTGAAATGCTTTGAAGACAATGGCCTGCTTTATGATTTACTTGAAGAAAATGGGCTTGGCCGTATTCTGCTCGTCGATGGTGGTGGATCGGTACGCAAGGCACTCGTTGACGCCGAACTGGCTCAACTTGCTGCCAATAATGAGTGGGAAGGCATTGTCGTCTATGGCGCGGTACGTCAGGTTGATCACCTTGCTGAACTTGATATTGGTATTCAGGCAATGGCCGCCATTCCTGCCGGTTCCAATAGCGAAGGCGTGGGTGAAAGTGATATCAGAGTGAACTTCGGTGGCGTAACTTTCTTCTCTGGTGACTACCTTTACGCAGACAACACCGGCATTGTGTTATCAGATGTCCCACTGGATCTTGACGAAGACAGTGACGACGATGAAGCGTAATACCCATTATCTTTATCGGATATAAAAAAAGGGCGCAATCATCGCCCTTTTTCAGCTAAGCCTTTAGATACCTTATTGTACATCTTCCATCTTACCCAACAGGGTACGTAAGCGCTCTTGCCATGCTGATTGTTCTTGTTTGAGCTGCTCATTTTCACGTGCCAGTGAATCACGGCTGTCTGTCACATTCTGAACATTCTGAGATAACGCCGCATTCTGTTCTTTTAATTCTTCAATTTCCATTTGCAGCAAAGTGATGGTATCAATCGCCTGCTGAACTTTAGATTCTAGCTTTTCAAAAACTTCAAATGACATTCTCGGGCCCTCTTGTAAGCAATCTCTTGATTGTATTTAGCCTATTAACGCCTGTCTAGTTTCATCCTTTCAATGTGCGTTATAACGAGAAATATAGCGACTAAAGCAAAATGTATACAAGATCACATTTCCAAGTGAAAGAAAGCCATAATCAAATGCGAATTCGCTCATTTTGTTGACGCAACACGCATATTTCAATTTCGCTATTTCTCGTTTACGCGCATTAACGATAAATTCACAGGCACCTTTCTCTTAATATATAAGAAATGACTAATCATTAATCTTCCCCTGTACTTTTTTTATAGGATATAGAAATGAGCCAAACCACTAATCCAACATTATCAGGTCAATGCATTTCAGAATTTTTGGGTACTGCATTACTCGTTTTCTTTGGCTTAGGCTGTGTTGCTGCCGCCCGGATTGCAGGGGCACAACTGGGTTTATGGGAAATCAGTATTATCTGGGGTTTTGGTGTTGCCTTGGCAGTTTATCTGACCGCAGGGATCTCAGGTGCACACCTCAATCCCGCAGTCACCATTGCACTATGTCTATTCGCTAACTTTGACAGAAAAAAAGTGCTGCCTTACATCATTGCCCAGATGCTTGGGGGCTTTGTTGCAGCTCTCATCATCTATATGATGTATTACAATCTTTTCCTGGATTATGAACAAACTCACAACACGGTTCGTGGTTCACAGGAAAGTCTCTTCACAGCGGGAGTTTTCTCTACTTACCCTGCTGCACAGATCTCCGTACTACAGGCATTTATCGTCGAAGTTATTATCGCCGCCGTTCTGCTGTGCCTGATTCTGGCTCTGACAGATGATGGCAACGGCATCCCGCGCGGGCCTTTAGCCCCTCTGCTGATTGGTATTCTCATTGCGGTTATCGGTGGTTCATTCGGTCCCCTGACCGGATTTGCCCTGAACCCGGCCCGTGACTTCGGCCCCAAATTGGTCGCTTATTTAGCAGGTTGGGGAGATATTGCCCTGACAGGCGGCCGAGATATTCCTTATTGCCTTGTTCCTTTGGTAGCTCCTGTCGTTGGCGCGATTCTAGGCGCTTTTGGCTACCGCAAATTGATTGCTCGCCATTTACCGCGCGAGATTTAAACTTGCCATACTTAAGTGATGGCAATCCAATAAAACAATAAAAAATGAGTCATTGAAACCAGGTTATAGTTATGACAACAGAAAATATCACTGAAAAAAAATATATCGTCGCTCTGGATCAGGGTACAACCAGTTCACGAGCCGTTGTGCTTGATCACGATGCCAATATTGTCTGCATCTCACAACGCGAATTCCCTCAAATTTATCCCAAACCAGGTTGGGTAGAGCACGACCCAATGGAAATCTGGGCAAGCCAGAGTTCTACACTGGTTGAAGTACTGGCAAAAGCAGATATCAGTTCCGATCAAATTGCCAGCATTGGTATTACTAACCAACGGGAAACAACCATTGTCTGGGAAAAAGAGACGGGTAAGCCTGTTTATAATGCGATTGTATGGCAATGCCGCCGGACAGCAGACATCTGTACCAAACTGAAACAAAAAGAGGGTTTGGAAGAGTATATCCGCCACAATACAGGTTTAGTCGTTGATCCCTATTTCTCCGGCACAAAAATAAAATGGATTTTGGATAACATCGAAGGCGTTCGTCAGCGCGCCGAAAACGGAGAGCTTTTATTCGGTACAGTCGATACGTGGTTAGTCTGGAAAATGACTCAGGGACGTGTACATGTGACCGACTATACCAACGCTTCCCGTACCATGTTGTTCAATATCCATAACTTGGATTGGGATCAAAAAATTCTTGATGAATTGGGAATACCTCGCATTATGCTGCCAAAAGTCGCAGCTTCCTCAGAGATCTATGGTCAAACCAATATCGGTGGTAAAGGCGGCACTCGTATTCCTATCGCGGGTATCGCAGGTGACCAGCAGGCCGCCCTGTACGGACAATTATGTGTCCACCCCGGCATGGCAAAAAATACTTACGGCACTGGCTGCTTCCTGCTGATGAACACAGGCAAAGATGCCGTTCGCTCCAGCCACGGCCTGCTGACGACCATCGCCTGTGGTCCACGCGGAGAAGTCAACTATGCACTGGAAGGCGCCGTATTCGTTGGTGGAGCTTCCATTCAATGGTTACGTGATGAGTTGAAACTCATTGCCGATGCGACAGATTCAGAATATTTCGCAACTAAAGTCAAAGACAGCAATGGCGTTTATGTCGTTCCGGCGTTTACTGGCCTGGGCGCACCATACTGGGATCCTTATGCTCGTGGTGCTATTTTCGGCCTGACCCGTGGTGCAAATAGCAATCATATTATTCGCGCTACGTTGGAATCCATCGCTTACCAAACCCGTGATGTATTGGATGCGATGCAAGCTGACTCAGGGACACGCCTGCAAGCTTTACGTGTAGATGGCGGTGCTGTTGCCAATAACTTCCTGATGCAGTTTCAATCCGACATTCTCGGCACGCGCGTAGAACGCCCGGAAGTACGTGAAAGCACCGCGTTGGGAGCTGCTTTCCTTGCTGGTTTGGCCGTCGGATTCTGGCGAGATCTGGACGAAGTGAAGAGTAAGTCAGGCATCGAAAAAGAATTCCGCCCAGGTATCGAAACGACTGAGCGCAATCATAAATACAATGGCTGGAAGAAAGCCGTTGCCCGTGCTCAAGAGTGGGAAGATCGCGCTTAATCACGAACCACCGGATAAATAAAAGCTCTGGCATCGTAAAATGCAATATCACAATACGGCAATGCCAGAGCATTTTTATCTTATGCTCCGGTTTTCTTCGATTTTGCCACCTCGAGACTTTATAAGGCCGTCGGCTCCTGACGTTGGATCCGTTGGGAAATCGGCAACCAGCAAAATAGAATCAACAGGGCCATGGAAAACATCAAAAGACCGACACTAAATTGGCTATTTTGCGGTAACATTGCCGACAGCCATGTCGCTACTCCTGAACCCACGTTCTGAAATCCCCCCACCAGAGCACCTGCCGCTCCTGCCAGATAAGGAAAGGGTTCCATCGCCCCTGTGGTTGCCAAAGGAAACAACATCCCTGCACCAAAAAAGAAGAGTGCAGCAGGTATCAGCAACGTCCAGATATTCATGATGCCGAACCAACCGGGAAGCCACATCAAGACGCCGGCCAACAAGCAACAAATCACAGAATGCCACATCAGCCGATAAAATGTTTTACCTTCGCGTCCCGCATACCATGCACCAAAGAATGCCGCAGGAATTGGCAAAATAAACAGGATACTGACCGTTAAGCTATCCAACCCCAAAACAGCGCCCATCAACACACCGCTACTCGCTTCAAAAACAGCAACCCCAGCCAGACCACCTACCAACATCAACAAGTAAGCCACAAAAGAACTATGGGAGAGTAACTGGTAGAAAACAACCAACATCGTGCGATGTTCAGTCTGCGTGGGGCGAGTTTCTGGCAGATGCCGGAACAGGGAGAAAGCCACTATCGCGCCCAATGCTAATAGAAACCAATAGCAGGCACGCCACCCAAAATAATGCGCCACCAGACCGCCAATCATGGGAGCAGCCAAAGGGCTGACCAATACCGCCATATTCAGTAAGCTATTGGCATAGCGCAGCGTCGTACCCGTGTATAAATCCCGCGGCATAGTACGCACCATCACGCCGGCAACTCCGGTGCCCAATCCCTGAAACGCACTGGCAATAACCAGTATCAGCAAATTAGGGGCAAACAGTGCACATGTCGTCGCCACCAGAAAAATGGACATTCCCGCCAAAATGACTGGACGACGTCCCACCTTATCGGATAACGGCCCATAAAAGAGCTGCGAAAGCCCATAAGAAAATAAATATGCTGCCATAACCCGCTGAACCTCACCTGCGGGTTTACTAAAATCACTCGCTATATCCGCAATAACTGGTACATAGATCGTCTGTGTCATTTGCCCAACAGCAGCCAAGGCAATCAGCATCAACAATAAATTAAAGTGTTCTATTTTTCTCATCGCATTTACATACAATTATTCATTATCAAACAGTCATTCGTTATAAGATACTGACTTCATTGAAAGTGACTTGTTTGACAAATCTATATTTTTTCATTGCAGTATACAATTTTGCATGACTAAAAAATCACAGTTAAATTACCCATACATGTCAATAAAAATGTACATATCAATCCATAATATCGGCAAAAACACAGTTAATTGAACTGTAACACGTAATCGATAATGCTATTTCAGGTAATCACGTAGAATCGTTACAAAAAATCGCCAATTCACGCAGTATTTATTCACATCAATTAATTTGCAGCATATTGTGTAGAGAGGTTAATCGTAATGGCAAACTGGGTTACAGGAAAAGTTACCGACATAACCAATTGGACAGACTCACTCTTTAGCATCAAGGTACATGCGCCGATAGAAAAATTTACCGCCGGACAATTTGCAAAACTTGCACTGGAAATTGAAGGTGAGCGCATTCAACGCGCATACTCTTACGTCAACTCCCCCGATGACAATAATCTGGAGTTTTATTTAGTGACCGTGCCGGAAGGTAAACTTAGTCCTCGGCTGGCAACATTAAAAACCGGAGATGAACTGCTCGTTACAGAACAAGCGGCAGGCTTTTTTGTTCTTGATGAACTCCCTGATTGCCAAACACTTTGGATGCTTTCAACCGGCACCGCCATTGGGCCTTATCTTTCCATACTCCAGCAAGGGGTTAATCTGGAAAGATTTGAAAATATCGTTCTGGTTCATGCAGTGAGATGGGGGCAAGATTTGAGCTATTTACCAATGATGCAGCAATTAGAGAAGAAGTTTCAAGGCAAGCTGAGAATACAGACCATCGTTAGTCGAGAAAAGTACCCCAACTCACTGATGGGGAGAATTCCCGCATTAATTGAGAATGGAGAACTGGAATCGGCTGTTGGCCTATCCATACAGGCGGAAAACAGTCATGTTATGTTGTGTGGGAACCCCCAAATGGTCAGGGATACCCAACAACTGCTGAAAGAGCAACGCAACATGGTAAAACACTTGCGCCGTAAACCAGGCCATATCACCAGTGAGCAATATTGGTAAGCAACCTATTGATATTCACAACATCACTCATCAACTTATACACGTTTTAGATCAGGCTATTTGACAGAAATTACTTGGCAGGAATTACTTGGCAGAAATGTAATCAACCATTTCTGCCGTTTCCCCAAAGCGATTAGCCCCTTCCGTACCACGGAATACACCACAATCAAGCATCACCATAACGAAAATCAGTGTTGGGACAAAACGACCAATACCCCATTGCCATATTGGGGCCATTGCGCTCCAGTCAAGGGACAATAATACCCAAGCCAATGCGAACAGTAATACCCAACCGCCACGTTTATTTCGGTCATGCAGGCGCTTAGAAAAAATCGCAACGGTTGGATACAATAGCAAGGCGACACCAACTGCTGCATAATTTATGGGGAGGACATTCATTCCATGCAGTGTCAGAAGTATAAAGATCAAGGCAAAACAAATGCCAATGCCAATCCAGAATTCCCGGCGTCCAATTCGACCTTTGAATGAGAATCCCCATTGTTGTAATGTCATGTATTCTTTTCCAAATTGTGAATGCTGTTTTTTCAGTATTTAACTCAGTGAGTAGCAAAATGAAAACAGGCATGAATAAACTTCTGGTGACAATATTAATCGCTTTTGGCATCAGTTTGCCATTATCTGCCGTTGCAGGTGAGCCTGCTATCACACCAGAAATGAACCCACAGTTGACGTATCTGCTGCCAAGTTCGCCGACTTTTGAAGATACAATCCCTATCTTCCGGGAAAAATACAACAAAAAACACCCTGAAATCCCCCTATACGAATATAAGGTAATTGCAAGCAAAGATATTTCTCTGCCTTTCATTCGCGCGGCCAGTAAAATCAATGAAAAAATATACTCTTCGGCAGTACTGGAGCGGGGTAGCGAAAAGATTAAGAGCCTGCAAATTACGCTATTACCATCGCAAGATGGGCAAGAAGATGAGCAGAATTTCATTCTGGCAAAACAGTATATCACCGCGCTGATCGGCCAATTCGAGCCGACTCTTTCCCCTGATCAGGCTAAAACTCAATTAGAAAAACTATTACAAGCGGCGGAAAAACACCCTGCTTTCAGCCAGAAAATGGGAGCAACACGCTATCTCATCGTGAACAGCAGCGAAAATATAATGACCTTCGCAATTGAACCGATTAAGCTATCGCTATCTGACGCCGCAGCAAATGAAAATTAGTGACACAGCGCAGAGCTATTCGCGCTGATGATCTTTATACTGTCGGGATTCCGCTTACAGGGAATGACATCCGATTGATGTCATTCAAAGAAAGAATATTCATTCAGTTCGCAATTTGATTATTTTCTGGTTGGAGGGAAAAACATGCGACATCCATTAGTTATGGGTAACTGGAAATTAAATGGCAGTACCCACATGGTTAACGACCTGATTGCAGGCCTGCGTAAAGAACTGAGCAACGTTGACGGCTGTGGCGTCGCTATTGCACCACCAACAGTTTATGTTTCTCTGGCAAACAATGCACTGGCTGGCAGCCGCATTGCGCTGGGTGCACAAGATGTTGGCGTTAACCTTTCTGGCGCATTCACTGGCGAAACTTCCGCAGAAATGCTGAAAGACGCCGGCGCGAAATACATCATTATCGGCCACTCTGAACGTCGTACTTATCACAAAGAGAGTGACGAATTCATTGCCAAGAAATTTGCCATCCTGAAAGAGCAAGGTCTGATCCCAGTTCTGTGTATTGGTGAAACCGAACAGGAAAACGAAGCGGGCCAAACCGAAGCGGTCTGTGCACGACAAATCGATGCGGTCCTGAACACGCTGGGCGCTGAAGCGTTCAAAGATGCAGTGATTGCCTACGAACCTGTTTGGGCAATCGGCACAGGTAAATCAGCAACGCCTGCACAAGCACAGGCAGTTCATAAATTTATCCGTGATCATATCGCGAAACAAGATGCCGCTATCGCTGAACAGGTCATTATTCAATACGGCGGCTCCGTTAACGCCAGCAACGCAGCAGAACTGTTTACTCAGCCAGATATCGACGGTGCATTGGTCGGTGGCGCATCACTGAAAGCGGATGCTTTTGCTGTGATTGTAAAAGCCGCCGCCGAAGCGAAAAAAGCGTAATTTGTAATCTTTTATACCCAATAGATTGCAAACAAAAAATGACTTAACCGCCACGGAATATACCCGCGGCGGTTTTTTCTCACTTCCTGTGCCACAATCCTCCTGCCACAACCAATCGCCTCAATGATTAACGGCGGATAATTTCATCAAAAGTCCCGCCCGTGGCGAAATGTTCTTTCTGTGCTTTATCCCAGCCAGCAAAAACCTCATCAATCGTAAAGAGTTTCAGATCGGGGAAAACAGCGCGGTATTTTTCTGCAATAGCCTTATCGCGCGGACGATAATAATTTTTGGCTGCAATTTCCTGCCCTATCGGAGAATAAAGATATTTAAGATATTCCGTGGCCAGTTCGCGTGTCCCCCGTTTATCAACCACCTTATCAACGACAGCGACTGTGGGTTCTGCCAGAATAGAAATGCTCGGTGTGACGATTTCAAATTGACCTTTACCCAACGCATTAATCGCCAGCAGCGCTTCATTTTCCCATGCAATCAATACATCACCAATCCCGCGCTCCACAAAGGTATTGGTTGCACCTCGCGCACCGGAATCCAGTACTTCGACATTTTTATAAAGTGCTTTCACGAATTCTTTAGCTTTAACCTGATCCTGATGGTGACTTGCCAGCCCATATCCCCAGGCAGCCAGATAATTCCAACGCGCACCACCGGAAGTTTTCGGATTCGGTGTTACCACAGAAACATCAGGACGGATTAAATCCGGCCAATCTTTTATCTGCTTGGGATTGCCTTTTCTCACCAGAAAAACAATCGTTGAGGTATAAGGTGCCGAATTATCCGGCAGACGTTTAATCCAATGTTGATCAATCCGGCCACGCTCTGCAATTGCATCCACATCATATGCCAGTGCCAGAGTGACGACATCCGCCTGAAGGCCATTAATCACAGAAGTTGCCTGCTTGCCTGAGCCACCGTGTGATTGGCGGATCTTCACATCATCTCCCGTTTTTTGATGCCAGTACTCACTGAATGCTTTATCGTACTGTTGGTATAACTCACGAGTCGGATCATAGGATACATTTAAGAGTTGTACCTCTTTCGCCCATGCACTGTTTGCCAGCAATAACATCAGAACGGCTGACAACACGGCATAAACACTCGCCACTGCCCATCTCGCGCCTGATTTCACTACTTTTGTCTTTTTAATCATTGCATTCATAATCACGGTGCCATGCTCCCATAAACCATTCCCAGAAACCATTCCCAGAATCTATTCCCAGAAACTACGATGATTTTTCACCATAAAAACTGACAGAAAGCGTTATGACTCAGAAATAATTTAAAATTTCTGCTTATACGTAAGAAGAATATGAGAAATGAGACAGCCACATAAAGTGACTGCCTATGAAGAAGGATTTTGCAGAAAAAACAGGATCAGAAGGCAGGATTAGTAGAGCTTCTTCGCCGTTTCCAACCAATCTTTTTTAAAGACACGCTGCATATTTTGTACTGCATCAATGATATCGTGATGAACAAGTTTCTCGTTCTGGATACCCACACACCGACCACCGTGTCCTTCCAACAGGAGTTGGACAGAATAAGCCCCCATGCGGGAAGCAAGGATACGGTCATAAGCCACTGGCGCACCGCCACGCTGAATATGGCCTAACACCGTTGCACGGGTTTCATGGCGGGTTTCTGCTTCAATATATTTCGCCAACTCATCAACATCACAAACATGCTCAGTGATGGCAACAATCGCATGGCGCTTGCCTTTTTGAATACCAGCCTGAATTTCAGACAACAACTCTTCACGACTGAATGGCGTTTCACTCTCAGGCAGAACAATAAACTCACATCCACCCGCAATTGCCGCCGATAAAGTCAAGTCACCGCAATAACGTCCCATCACTTCAACAATAGAAATACGCTTATGGGAAGTTGAGGTATCACGCAGACGGTCAATCGCCTCTACCACCGTTTCCAGCGCAGTGAAATAACCGATGGTGTAATCCGTACCCGCGACATCATTGTCAATCGTTCCTGGCAGACCAATGCAAGGGAAACCCGCTTCAGTTAACTTCTTCGCCCCTAAATAAGAACCGTCACCGCCAATCACCACCAGCGCATCAATCTCATTTTTGCGCATATTTTCAATGGCAGTTTCCCGGACTTTATCATCCCTGAATTCAGGGAAACGGGCTGAACCTAAAAACGTGCCGCCGCGGTTAATCATGTCGGAAACGCTAAAACGGTCGAGCTTCTTCATGCGGTTTTCATACAACCCCAGATAGCCATCATAAATGCCGTAAACTTCCAACCCTTCGGTTAAAGCGGCACGAACAACACCACGAATAGCGGCGTTCATGCCAGGCGCATCACCGCCACTCGTTAAGACTCCGATTCTTTTAATCTTGTTGATCATGATGACCTCTGACTTGTAGATATATTATTTGTAGGTATGTTATTTGTAGGTATAAGTATTTGCCAATCTGCTGACTGCTTCCCTAATGGGAAATATTGATGGCAACTTTTAGAAACCCGATTGTCACTGCATTGGCTGAATTGATTCAACAGAACCTATCATACGGAAAAACACTCAACCTGCATTAAGATTATGTCTATTTTTTGACGATCTTTTGATTATGAATAAATTCATCACCAATCCCAACGATTTTTGTGCTCTTTGGACACAACAGAGCAAGGATCTTGGTGAATAATAATATCGGCACCCGGAAATCGACTCCGCAATTTATTTTCAATTCCTTCGGCCAAAGCATGAGCCTGTACCAACGGCAGATTTTCATTTATCTCCAGATGGAACTGGATAAAACGCGTCGGCCCTGATTGACGGGTTCGCAGATCATGGCCACCAGCAATTCCCGGATAACTCTGGATAACCGCAATAATCTCCTGCCGCTCTGTATCCGGTAAGGCACGATCAAGCAAAGATTGTACGGCATCATACCCCATTCGTAACGCGCTATAGAGGATATAAACTCCAATCCCCAAAGCAAATAGCGCATCTGCACGTTTAAAACCATACAGGCTCAAAAGCAGAGCTACCAAAATTGCGCCATTCATCAATAGATCAGACTTATAATGCAGCATATCCGCACGAATCGCCTGACTTTGGGTTTTATTAATCACCCACTTCTGAAACGTCACCAGACATAGCGTGGAAATCAAAGCAACAATGATTACCCAAACACCAACTTCGGCGTTCTCCAGGGGCTTAGGGGAAAACAGATGCTGAAAGCCCGTCAAAAACAGGAAAATGGCCGAACCGGAAATAAACATACTTTGTGCTAAAGCTGCCAGTGATTCGGCCTTACCATGTCCAAAAGTATGCTCTTTATCAGCAGGTTGAAGTGAATAACGCACGACAAAAAAATTGGTCAAAGAGGCCGCCAAATCGACCAGAGAATCCACCAGCGCCGCCAATAAGCTCACCGAGCCAGTAAACCACCATGCAAAAATTTTCACAACCAACAACACACTCGCCAGTACCGTTGCCGCCAACGCAGCGGTACTGACCCACCACCCATAATTTATACTCACTGACTACCACCCTTTGGTTATTGAGTTAGTCTCAGGTATAAAAATAGCGCGTAAGGTGGAAAAATATAGGGGCAGCGAAACAAAGCGAGTCAATTCTATCCAGCATTCCACCATGCCCTTCAATGATCCCACCAAAATCCTTCACTCCACTGTCTCGTTTAATCGCCGACATACACAACCCGCCGATAAACCCCATCAAAGTGATAGCCAACGACATCAAGCCCGCTTCCCATAAAGAAAATGGCGTTACCCAAAATAACGACATTCCCAACAGCACAGAAGCTAAAATTCCACCAACAAACCCCTCAACCGTTTTATTGGGGCTGAGTTTCGGCACAATCGGGCGCTTGCCAAATAATTTACCGAATACATACTGTAAAACATCAGACATTTGCACCACAATCATCAGGAACAGCAATAACTTGATATTTTGCCCTTCATATCCCGGTATATCCAACATCAACAAAGCGGGCGCATGGCTGATGGCAAATACCGTCACCAACATCCCCCACTGGATCTTGGCGGTTCTCTCCAGAAAATGCGTTGTATCCCCGGCCAAAGCCGTACGTGCAGGGAGAAACAAAAAGACATATACAGGAATAAACACCGAGAATAATCCATACCATTGCACACCCACCAAGGCATACTGCACAGGCATAAAAACAAAGAAACACCAGAACAAGGCTTCATGATCACTGCGGCGAGTGGGCGTTAACGTGATAAATTCGCGCAAGGCAAAAAATGACATCACCGTAAACAAAATCACCGATCCCACAGGCCCAACAACAATAGCGGCTACACAGATGATACACATCATCCACCAGCCACGGATTCGGGCATTCAGGTTATCAATGGTGGCGCTGCTCCTTTCTCCCGAATACCAAAGGGCCAAAATACCCCCAATCACACTGGCGATAACCAATATCCCAAAGACCCCACCAAGCAGCAACATCAAGTCATGATCCATATTCGTCATAGCATTAACTCCTCTAATGCAGACCGGGCACGTTGCAGAAACTCTTCTTTGCTTTCATTCTCACCTAATTTATCCAATGGCTTACCAAATGTGACGGAGCAAATAATGGGTATTGGTAATTTCTTACCTTTAGGCAAAGCACGGTTCAAATTTTCAAGATAAACCGGCACGATTTCAGCATCGGGATACTTACGCACCAAATGATACAACCCACTTTTGAACGGATTGATTTGCTCCCCATCCCCCCGAGTTCCTTCCGGAAAAATAATCAAAGATTCCTGTTGCGCCAGAACCATCTCCAATGGCGCAAGAACCCTTGCTTTCGAATTATTTTCTCCATTGCGCTCAACTAAAACTGCCCGAAATACCTGATGAATGAGATAACGACGCAGCTTGGTTTTACCCCAATAATCGCGGGCAGCGACAGGGTGAACCTGGTGACGCAACTTAGGAGGAAGCCCTGACCAAATAACCAATCCATCAAGATGGCTGGAATGATTCGCATAATAAATACGACTTGCAATTGATGGCTCACAACCAATCCATCGAGCCTGTACACCAGTTAAAAGGCGACATAAACCGGATAACGTAGTACCCATGCCTTTCGCCAATAGACTGATTTTATGAGGGTTAACCATGTTGGGTATCCTTATCCCCTTGATGTGGAATGACAGCGACAAGACTTTTTAAGTAACGGCGTGACAGAGGGTAAGATAATCAAGATTGGTCAAGATAACAACAGGTTGGGAGGGAATTAATGGGTAAGAGAAGCTTTTATGGGTTAAAAATTCCACAAAAAAAGCCCCGCGATTCTTCTGGCGGTGTGCAATATTCTGAGGATCTTTATAGTTTCCCTATCCTCATCGTAACGGTAGAGCATGATGAAGGGAAAATGCGGGATAACGAGTTTTCTATAACGCTCATCCGGGCTGTTACGAGCCTTCATGCCTGCAGACGGGGTCACTTTCAGAAGTTCAGCCATTTCCACGAACTTTGCGTCAATTTCATCAGCCAATAACAGCCCTGCCTGTTCAAAGAAATAGAGATAAATTTGCTCCCGGTCAGTTTGCGCGCTTTCTTCCCATAAAATAGTGATCACTTTATCCCCTGCTCAGCTTATTACGCAGTAGAGCCATCCGACGCTGACTTTCAGCATCATCAATAAAATGAACCGACCCGTTTTCACATCGGTCAATGGCTTTTTCAATTTCCGTTTCTAACCAGTGGGCATGGGTATTCTTTTGATACTCACGTTCTTCATTCGCTAATTCTTCGGCTTTTTGTCTCATTAACTTTGTTAAATCTGTTTGATGACGTTTGGCTGCTTGCATGGCTAAGCGTTTGGTTTCTTCATCAATACGAAAATGAATCGTCTCCATTCATTCCCCCTTAGTTCGCTATCATTTCAAAATATGTTGTCATTTGTGTTGTCATATTAGCACGGTAGACTAAAACAACAATGTTGTTTTAAAAAAGAACAATCTTGCTGATTGAGTAAATTTCGGGGCAACGACTTGAATAAATAGAAAGGTAATGCAGAAAGCCCCTCAATAATCAAGGGGCTAGTCATTTTAAGGGTTATCAAAGCACATGACCGTCTGCTGCCCCTTTTCAGGGTGCGGTGGAGCAAACTCAACTAACGCTGGCTTAGCCACCCAGCGGACAAAGGTTTCATGGCTGACGAACGTCGCACCACAATTGATATTCTGGCACTGGTTATAGCGTTCTTTGGTTTCGGTGATATGTTCAAAACTGCTGCGCGTTCAGCATTGGCCTTGGCTCGGGGAAGGGGTGATCCGGTTTGAGCGTTATTCGCTGTATGGGGACAACTAATTCCACCTCATATCATGGCATCCTAATAAAACTGTCACTCAGTCTCAGCTTGATAGACTTAGTGACAGAGTTTCTTCTCTTTTGCATACTGGGTTGGCCCTTTCCCAGACTTACTCTCGCAGACAACATACCCGGCATCCAGCAATTTGAAATGGAGATACCAAGACAGGGGAATACTCACGGCAAACCCAAGCAAGGCAATAGCGAGAAAAAAAAACATAATCCGCTCATTGAGTGTTATCGATTTTTTCTTTTTTCTGATTTCTTCTAACTTTTCTGGATTGTGAGTCAACCCCAGATAGATCATCAAAAGAAAAACAGACAGCATAAATGGCGATAAAAAAACAAGCCCGAACATGGCGTAAGAGGATTTCACCCGGTCTTCCATCTTAAACGCCGCTATTAGTTCACTGCCCACAGTAAAAACCATAAAAATTATCACCGCTAACATGAATAATGAAAATAAAATAATGCCAACCCTTTTTTCTATTGTCATAACTCTCATTCCCTCTGCACGCAACGTGTTTCCCTGATTATTCTGATAGTCATCAGGATTTCAAAACATGACTTTATTATCAATACTGACAATGGGCTAAATATCATAACAACGTCCGTCAAGAACCTAAACCGGCTATCACCATAAAAACAAACGACTATCATTATTAGCCACACTAAATGCAGTGCTTTTTATGCACCTGCAAGGGATCGTTTGAAGCACACCCGTACTGGCGCTTGGCAGTGAATGAAATCCTTGTTTGAGCTTGCGGATTGGTGCGGAAAGTGATTGATTTTATGCAAGAGGAAGATCGCTGCCTTTTACTGACACACTGATACGAATCTTAGTCATCCTATTTAAGGAGATTTCTATGTCTTATTTTGAACCTATTAATCAATTTATTGAATATGAAAGAAATCAGGGAAGGCATTGGAGGAAGAAGAGTATGTTTAAATTATATTATTCTATCTCTGTGACTGGAAATTCACTCTATAAATACCCTCTTTTATGGATTATAACTAACCGGCGCGGTTACCTACTCCGTGTTGTCTATGAAACCAGCTATAATATGGGATTTTTCTTATATAATGACAGCATCTGGTTCGAACATAATATCAATCACAATGCCAGAAATGTGCGCCCCGTTGTTGATAGCATTCGCCAATTTTGGCCCTAAAAAATAACGCTGATGCTAAAATTAATTCATTATTACATTCCCGCCTGTCAAAGACGGGAATGTTCCCCTCTATCGTGACATGTCACACCATCTAAGTGAAGGTATAGAAATCTAGTAGTCAGAGGCAACTGTAGATAACCAAAGTGTCCACACTTGGGAATTTTCAATTCATCTACAGTTGCTTGAGTGAATTTTATCCATCTGATTTTAAAGAAAATTAGGATTAAGAGGCAGATAAAAAAAAAGCCCCTCAAGGGGGCTGAAAGACAGGGATGGTGTCTATGGCAAGGAAAACCGTTATTGATGCTACTTGTGCATCAAAGTACTAGCAAAAAATTAGTCCATTCCTAGAGCTATACGCCTTTCATAACGTTTCTGTAATAGCGCTCTTTGCTCTGGCGTTAACAATTGGTACATCTGGTTGCGAATACGCGCAATTTCCACACCCAATTCAACATTCTTTTTTGCTATTGTTTCAAGCTGCGACTGAACCGCAGCTTCATCAAAATCTTTGGCTATCAGGAGCCCAAACATCTTCCGGCGCTCAAGTAGCATATCGACCAACGATTGCTCATGCAGATGCTGCATCTTCACCAAATCCCACATCTGCTGACGTTGTTGCTCAGTTAATGTTATTCCACCAAAGACATAACTATAGTTGTAATTATGTTCATCATGGCGGTAATGACTAAAATCTCTCTGATGATCATATGGTATACAATGCGGCAGGGAACTTGCAGTCTCAGGAGCATCATCCGTATCAGCAGTTTCAGCTAAAGCCACTGTTGTTCCAAGAACAGCCATTGACGCTAAAGCCAATATTGCTATGTTACGCATTAAAATTCCCCGCTTTCTCGAACAGAACCATTCGATTCAGTGAGGGTAACTATAACCCTGCGGCTGCAAACTAGCGTCAGAGCATGTAAAAGAACGTAAAGTCATGGAATAGCAAAGTTTGTTATCGTATTTTGCTCTTGGAGGAAGAATTAATGCATAAAATCTTATTAGTTGATGATGACCGCGAGCTGACATCGCTATTAAAAGAATTGCTCGAGATGGAAGGATTCAATGTTGTTATCGCCTACGATGGCGAGCAGGCTTTACAATATATCGATTCTTCAATTGATTTGTTATTGCTGGACATTATGATGCCACGTAAAAACGGCATTGAGACGCTTAAAGAACTACGGCAATACCACCAGACCCCCGTTATCATGTTAACGGCACGTGGGAGCGATTTAGACCGCGTTTTGGGATTAGAACTGGGAGCTGATGACTATCTCCCTAAACCTTTTAATGACCGTGAGCTGGTTGCCCGCATACGTGCAATCTTACGTCGTTCCAACTGGAGCGAGCAACAAGCCGATGTTGGAACACCAATACTTGAGATCGATAAACTACAACTCAACCCAGGGCGTCAAGAAGCCAGCTTTGACGGTGCCATTTTAGATCTCACCGGCACAGAGTTCACTCTGCTATATTTACTAGCGCAACATTTGGGACAAGTTGTTTCCCGTGAACATTTAAGCCAGGAAGTATTAGGAAAACGCTTAACACCTTTTGATCGCGCCATTGATATGCACATTTCTAATCTACGCCGTAAATTACCAAACCGAACTGACGATCTTCCGTGGTTCAAGACATTACGTGGTCGTGGATATTTAATGGTCTCAGCAAAATGATAAATAGCCTGACAGCTCGCATATTCGCCATTTTCTGGTTCACTCTTGCACTTGTCCTGATGGTGGCCTTAATGGCCCCCAAACTGGATTCACGGCAATTGACCCCACTTCTGGACAGTGAGTATCAGCAAGGAAAGAATCTGGCAAAGCAGATAGAAGAAGAACTAATACGCTACCCGACCAATGATCTATTCTGGTGGCTACGGTTAGATCGCGCGCTCGTCCAATTAACGCCGCCAGGTCAACGCCTACTCCTTGTCACCAGTGAAGGACGCATCATTGACATCGATACGCCAGCTCGTCAGGTACAAGTTGTCCGTAACTTTATCGGACAATCCGATAACGCAGATCATCCTAAAAAGAAAAAATATGGTCGCTCCGAAATCCTTGGCCCTTTCTCCATCCGGGATGGAGGGGATCATTACCAGCTTTACCTCGTTAGACCTGCGGGCAGTCCGCAATCAGACTTTATTAACTTAATGTTTGACCGACCATTCTTACTTCCTGCGGCAACCATGTTAATCAGTGCCCCATTACTACTATGGCTGGCATGGAGTTTGGCAAAACCCGCCCGTAAATTAAAAAATGCAGCAGATGAAGTTGCGAAAGGAAACTTACGGCAACACCCAGAACTAGAATCCGGCCCACAAGAGTTTTTGGCAGCAGGCAGTAGCTTCAACCAGATGATTAGTGCACTGGAAAGAATGGTGACCGCCCAACAACGGCTGATTTCTGATATCTCCCACGAACTGCGAACGCCACTTACACGCTTACAATTAGCGACGGCCTTACTACGTCGACGTCACGGTGAAAGCAAAGAACTGGAGCGCATCGAAACAGAGACTCAGCGTTTGGATGGAATGATTAATGACCTGCTAGTACTTTCTCGCAATCAACATAAAAACGAATTACTACGCGAAAATATCAAAGCCTACGATATATGGCATGACATCCTGGAAAATGCCAAATTCGAAGTCGAACAGATGAACAAAACACTGGATATTGTTTCTCCTCCCGGTAATTGGATAGTTTATTGCAATCCAGCAGCACTTGGCAGTGCACTGGAGAACATCGTCCGCAACGCCCTTCGCTACTCCAGCAGCCATATTGCCGTTGCATTTAAGGCAGATAGCCAAGGGGTAACGATTACTGTTGATGATGATGGGCCAGGAGTCAGCCCTGAAGACCGTGAACATATATTCCGGCCTTTTTATCGGACGGATGAGGCAAGAGACAGGGAATCGGGTGGTACTGGGTTGGGGTTGGCGATTGTTGAAACGGCAGTGAGTCAACATCGGGGTTGGGTGAAAGCGGAAGATAGTCCTTTAGGTGGATTGCGATTGGTAATTTGGTTACCGTTGCATGGCAGATGAATCACTTTAACCTTGAAATTTAGTTAGTTACAGTATGTAACAATTAAAGAAAAACGTTATTCTACTTGACCTAAAAGCATCAAGGGACTAACCTCGTCGCTGCTTAACACAAATCGTTGATATGATAGTTTTTGTTAAGATAAAAAATCCTTTTATTTTAATTGGATAAGTTAAATTTGTTACACATAATCGGCACTCTGGGAGCCGTAACCTAGTGCGGTAGCTTTTTTCGATCGTGGCATCAACTTATTAAATCATGCACAGTATGTCTATTCTGGGGACATTCAGATGGTAAGAATTGATGTGACCTGCCTATCCTGTTATGCAGTTAAAGAGATCCACCTTAATGGGTGTTCCCGCTCTGGTCATCAACGTTATCTTTGCCAATCCCGCCGTCATTCCTGGTCACTTGAATTCATTTATACTGCATGTCGTCCCGACACACATAAACAATCGTGGATATCCATGAATGGAATGGGATGCCGGGCAATAGCACGTGTTACGGGGATTGGCCTGAATATTTATTGTCCTTCGCCATCTGAAAAACTCAGTCCGAAATCCATAACGGAAGCTATTTTTCCTAGTACCAAAGTGATTGTCTGTGGTGAAAGGGATAAGCCGTAGTTGTACGTGAAATCAAAGAAAAAATTCCATTGGCGCTTTTATTCTTACAACAGAATCAGATGAAAAGTGATCGCCCACGTTTTTGGCTCAGGAACAAAAAAGACATTGATACGTCTGATAGCTTTGCAGGCCCTTTTCAATATTGTGATTTATATGACCGATGGCTGGAAAGGCTATGAAAAAACGCAGACAGGGAAGGGAAAAACTGCATGTGGTCAGCGAACGTTATACATAACGCATAAAGAGACATAATCTGAATTTCCGTCAGCATTTTCGCAAGACGCTGTCTTTTTCAAAATCCATAGAAATGCATGACCGAATTATTAGGTATTATCTGAACATTTGTCATCATCAATAAATTGAAATCATGAATTTTTTTCGCAAAAAATAATCATAGATTTTATCGGTAATTAAATATGAAGTTATGTTTATTAGTTTTTATTTGGTTCTGCACTTTTTTAATACTGTCAGCTACCGGGATAACTGGACTTAACCCCCTTTCATTGCAAGCAACATTGCAATTCAGTTTTTTCCTATTATTTTATTTATTAGGAAGCGTATTAGCTTTAACAATACCATTTAAGAAAAATAATAATAATATGATGATGATTCAAAAAAAATCAAACTTAAATTTGTTATTTATATTTTTAACAATTTTCTTGATTTATTCTATAATAATAATTATAAACTTGCATTTAATAAACAAAATTGAAATAGATAGCTATAGAAAAGCATTTTTTGACGGTTCAAGAAACAATTTAAAATACTTTGGAGGTGCATTTTTATTTTATTTATACTATATAATGACATTAATAGTATTTTCTTTAATACCATTCTTTGTTGGAACATCAAAAATAAAAATTCAATTATTGATGTTCATGTGTATTGTGTCTTATGATTTAATATACCTATCAAGAACTGGAATATATTATTTCTTAATAGCATTCATTTGCTCTGCAGCCATAAGAAATATCAAATTAAAGAAAATATTGTTCCTGACCTTAATAGTATTGTTATTTTCAGTTATCGTTAGTATTTATAGAGATGCTAGTAAAGAAATAGTAAAAATAATAAATAACACCATTATTAATTATCACATTGCTCCACTAATACTTTTTGACAAAAATATAATTACTGAAAAAAATATATTCTATGATGGATTTGGGTATGCTTCATTGGGGATTTATAATGTGATATTTAAGATAGTTGATCCTCATATCATGGAAAGTATAAATGAATTAAGAGCTCAAATGAATATATTTTATAACCTCAGTAATTCCGAAAATATATATATGCCATATAATGCATATTATACTACATTAGGACTTTTTTATATTGATATTGGATTTATTGGTTGCTGCATAATTACGTTATTATCTGGTTTGGTATTATCATTACTAATAAGAAAAAGCAAAAATTCGGAGTGTTATAAGATAATAAGTATTTTTTTTGCTAGTTTACTAATTGAGTCATTATTTTCACCTATAACAATAAATATCTTTGCATTTGTCATAATTATGTTCACTTTAATATATTTTTTGATAAGAAAAAAAATATGAAAATAGCAATAGTAGTACCATCATTGAAAAAAACAGCTCCCGTCAACATAGCAGTGTCTGTTTATGAAAAATCGAAAATACAAAACAACAAAAAAACAAAAATAGATTTATATTATTTAGATTCAGAAAAAACAGAAAACTGTTATGATATTGATAATGCAATTCATTTAAAAAATAAGAAAGTTTTAAGAAAATATGATATTGTCCATTCTCATGGATTGAGACCTGATATAATTAATTTTATATATTCTAAAGAAAGAATAAGAATTACAACAATTCATAGTTTTATTGAAAAAGATTTATTTCTAAGATATGGAATAAAAGGAAGAATAATAGCGAAAATATGGTTGTTTATTTTAAAATACTTTTCTATATGTATAACAATTAACAATATAGCCAATAATTTTTATTCCCAAAAAAATCTCAACTGTTGTACTATCTATAATGGAATCGAATTTGACAAATTTGATGTACTTCCCAATAAATATGATAAATTGAAATCAGAAATTAAAGATAAATTTTCAAACAAAATAATTATAGGTTCAATATCACACTTAGAAAAAATCAAAGGACTATATCAACTAATAAAATTAGTATCAGAATATGATTGTTATCGAGCAGTTATAATTGGTAGTGGCAGCCAAGAAAACGATCTAATTAAATATGCAAAAAAACTAAGAGCTTATGATAAAATCATCTTCACAGGATATTTAGAACATGGAAGTAACTACTCCTCATTATTTGATGTATATATTCAACCCTCTTTAAATGAAGGATTTGGGTTATCTATAATTGAAGCGATAGCAAAAAAAGTCTCAATAGTTTGTTCTGATATACCTATATTCAAAGAATTATTTAGTGATGATGAAGTAACATTCTTTGAGTTACATAACATATCTTCTTTACATAGAGCAGTTCAAATAAGTTTAAAGAATACAGAAAAGAAAGAAAAAGCTTATAGCTTAGCAACAAATAAATTCAATCAAGATCATATGATAAAATCATATATAAATATTTATGAAAAAAACACTAATAGAAAATAAAGAGAAAATAATAATAGTATTTTGTTATGTTATAAATTTCTTAATTCCAATTCTGTTTTTTAAAGAAATAAGCAGTAAATTATTACCCGATGAATTAGGTTATTTTTTTTTCCACTTGGCAATAATTGTTTATTTACAATACATAATAGAATATGGCTTTCAAGTTTCTATTATAAAGGAGTTGCATGATTATATAAATCAAAGTGATCTTTTTTCCAAAGAAATATCTAATATATTATTTTTCAGGCTTTTTATTTTTCTAATAATTATAATTTATGTTTTTAACACAGAAATAAACAATGAATTAAAATCTCTTTATCTAATACTGATTGGGAATGTTTTTTCGTTTCAATTTATTTACCAAGTTCATAATAAACTAAAAGATTTTTATATTACTTCTCTGATTACAAAGATGGCATTTATTCCTTTAATTTTTTCTATTAACTCAAAACATGCTATTTTACTCTACATTTTATTCAATATAATACCAAATCTAATTATATTTATTTATTCAAAAGTAAAATTTAATATTAAAATATTCTCTATAAATATAAAAGATATTATTAAATTAATAAAAAACAAGTTCTCATTTTTCATTTCCAATATATCAATAACATTATATACAAGTTTTTATCAGCTATTACTTGGTATTTTTAATCCTATCTTACTCCCTGCTTACGCACTTAGTGATAAACTAATTAGGTCAATTGTTGCAGGAAATTATATTTTCATTCAAATGCTTCAAGTAAATTATATGAATAAAAGCAATTTATATAATAAAAAGAAGCGAATAAAGACTATTTCTATTATTTTTACACTTGGGATAATGGAGTCCATTTCATTATCAATTTTTAGTTATTTTATTTCCTATTATTTATTTAGTGATATTAATGGGTTATTCTATATATTAGTGTTAATGTCTATTTTAATAACAATTATTATCCTAAGTAACCTCTTTGGGATGGTATTTCTAACTTGCAGCAGTAACGTTCCTACACTTTCAAAAATATTTTTATTTAGCGCTTTTTTTTCGGTTATTTATTCCCCAGTATTGATATATTTATTTAATATTTATGGAGCAATTATCAGCGCAA
The DNA here is from genome assembly GCF_014467285.1 of Xenorhabdus sp. PB62.4. Lineage (NCBI taxonomy): Bacteria > Pseudomonadati > Pseudomonadota > Gammaproteobacteria > Enterobacterales > Morganellaceae > Xenorhabdus > Xenorhabdus sp. PB62.4. The sequence continues at coordinate 54,531 of NZ_NKHR01000022.1, forward strand.
TAATATCGGAATCTCTAGTATTAGTATTATGTTATTTATCATATAGAAAAATATTTAGTATAAATAAAAATGGAACAATATGAAAAACATTGCTGTTATAATGTCTATATATAAAAATGATAAACCAAAATACGTCATTAACGCTATTGAAAGCATTAAAGGACAAACTTATACATATTGGCACTTGTTTATATGCGCAGATGGTTATATTGATCCATTTATAGATAAATATATTAATGAAAACTTAAATAGAATAACTTATATAAAGAGAGAGAAAAACAAAGGATTAGCATTTTCGTTAAATCAACTTATTGACAAAGTTCTAGAAAATGAAAAATATCATTATATTGCACGAATGGATGCTGATGATATTTCAATCAATACTAGATTCGAAAAACAAGCTAATTACATGAAAAATAATCCAAATATACAAGTATTAGGTGGAAAATGCGTTGAGTTTGGAAGTAAAAATGCCAGAAAAACTTGCTCAATATATTTTTCAAATGATGAGATTTATAAAAATATATTTAAAAAATGTCCTTTTGTACATCCTACAGTGTTATTTAAAACAGAAATCTTTAAACAAGGAATAAGATATCCAATAAATAATCCTGCTACAGAAGATATAGCACTATGGTTTCTTCTAACAGAAAAAAAAATAAAATTTGGTAATTTGAATGAAAATTTAATAAAATTTAGAATTGATGATAATACAATATTAAGGAGGCACGGATTTAAAAAAGCCATAACAGAATTCAAGATTAGATTTTATTATTTATTTATATTAAAACGATTTAATCCTTCAGATATTTTTTACACTTTCTCACATTTTATTGTTCGTATTTTACCTTTATACATTTTCAAAAAAATATACAGGAAAAAGGGTTAATGAAAAGAATTTATAGTTATGATGTATGGGATACTTTAATAAAAAGACATTGTCCACCCGAAATGACATTAAAAACTTCATTGTATTTTTTTTGCCTTTATTTTGATTTTCATAATCACGATTACATCTATAACGAAATAAGAAAAAAAGAAAAAAAACATTATCAAGAAAAAAAAGAATATAGTATATTTAAACTTATCTTAGATGTAATTAAAGAAAAACATTCAGATATAGAAAAAAACAAATTACTAGAAGAGAAATGGAACGAAATATATGTAAATATAGAAAAAAACGCTACCTATCCTAATAAAGAAATATTAGATTTAGTACATAAAGATGAAGGATATAAAATATATATATCTGATTTTTACTTAAAAAAAGATCTACTCGATAAGATACTAAAACATCACAATATAAATATGAATAAAGGATTTGTATCTATAGATTATAATAAAAGTAAATATACAGGTGAACTATATGATATTGTATATTCTAATCTAGCATATGAATTTGATTCTTGGATACATACTGGAGATAACATAAATTCAGATATAAAAATGGCTCAAATAAAAAAAATATCAACACGCTTTGTCAAAACAAAACAAAAACACACTATTAGTATTAAAAATAAATTATCAGATGAAAAGAAAATAGCAATAATATTATTATCTTTCTGTAAGAAAATATTAGAAAAATCTGTTGAATTAAAATGTTCCGAAATATGTTTTTTTACTCGTGAAGGAATATTCTTTAAAAAAATATTTGATATATATTTGAAATCTCTGTCGTCGATAACAGAATTTAATTTAAAAACGAAGATCACACCTGTTAGTAGAATTGCAACTCTTAATCTCAGACTAAATGAAAATAATGATCTTCTAGGATTCGAGGACGCATTGACTCAATATGGGTATGATATAGACACTTTTCTAAGTTTTTTTGATGCCTGCGATAGTTTTGAAGGACTTTCTGAAAAATATGCTACATTACAAAAGTTGTTAAATGATAAGAAAAGTCAAGAATACTCCTCATTAATTTCTTTTATTAAAAATAAAAAGAAAAATACGTTGGGATATTTAAATCACATAGGTTTCACAAACAACGAACCAAAACTAATTGTAGATATTGGATGGAGAGGAAGTATTCAAGATAACCTATCATCAATAAAAGATAGCAATATTATAGGTGGATGTTATCTTGGTTTATCAAAATGTTATAATACTCAAAATAGTAATAACAAATTTGGCACAATATTCGATCAAAATATAACTTATAATAAATGGGCTGATAAAGGTATCAATCTTTGGGAAACTATCTTCAATGGAAAAGGCGGAAGTGTCATTGGATATAAAGACACTTTAATAACAACAAAAATTAACGCACCTGAAGAGAAATTTTTGGATATAGTAATTAATTTTCAAGAGAAAATCAAAAATGAATTTGTTAAAATTCTTGATGATACTTTAAAATTGAAACTTCCAATAGATGACATTGACAGCCTCGCTATTAACTATTATAAAGAAATAATAACGAAACCTTCCTCTGAATTAGCAAGCTTGTATCTTGTTTCGATACATAATGATACTTATGGAGAAAACTCATTTAAGAAAAAAATAGTAAAAATTTCTTTTAGCGAATTAATTAAATCTTTTTTCAATAAAAAAACTAAAAGAAAAATATCTGCAATTATTAAAAACAATGGTTGGCGAGAATCTATATTATATTCATCAAAAACCACTCTTTCTTCTAAATTATCTGCATTACTTATTAAATAATATGAATATTTCTATCGTTATTTGCTGTTATAATAGTGAAAAAAAACTTCCTGATACTTTGCGCCACTTGTCCAATTGTATTAACCAATATGAACATGATATTGAAGTATTATTAATAGACAATAATTCAAGTGACAATACAAATAGAATAGTAAAAGAAATTTGGAACACACTAAACTGTACATCTTCAATCAATATTATTTTTGAAGAAAATGCAGGATTAGCCAACGCAAGATATTCTGGTGCCTTAAACGCTAAATATGATATTATATTGTATTGTGATGATGATAACTGGTTACAACCTAATTATTTACATAATTTATGTAATCTATTCCAAGACCCTACTATTGGAGCAATAGGAGGAAGAGGAATCCCAATATCAGACACTCCTATTCCTGATTGGTTTTTTGAAAATATGGATGCGTATGCATGCTCCGAACAAAATACTCAATCCTTATATGGTGCGAGTCTTGCTATAAGAAAGAAAATAATTATAGATTTTTACAATACATCTGAATCAAAAATGTTACTTGGCCGTACAGGAACTAATTTAGAGTCAGGTGAAGATAATTATTTGTGTGAGTTCATAAAATCTAATAATTATAAACTGCACAATGATAATACACCATTTATACACTATATGACATGTAATCGTTTAGAAATCAATTACCTTTATAAACTATCATATTCTTTTGGCAAAGCAACTTTTATTATAAATAGATACAAAAAAAGAAATCACATTAGGTATATATTGTTAAAGTCACTTAAGTCAATATTTAACATTGTGTTTTTAAAAAAACATAAGAAAATTTCATTCATTAGAGAGCTTTATTTTCTTAAAGGTTATATCAATAGATATTAATGAAATATCTAAATTATTTTAATTTTAAATTTTTTACCTTGCACATCACATTGATAAAAAATAACATTATCTCTTATTTATCGAGAAATAATGGTTATGCATTCAACTTATTGTCTAGCATCAAACATGATATTCAAGATCAATGAAAGTTCCAATAATCTTGTCATGCTTTTCCGCCAAATTTGAATAACAGAGCATCTTACAGCTTGGTCGTTTGATTCGGTTATGCAAGATTAAACCCTCACGTTCGATATGTCGTGTGAAATTTTTCCGATGAGGTGATTATTTGTTGGTAACAAATTGTATGCATTAAAATTATCTGCACACTAGGGGTTGTGGACGTTTTGTGTTCATCATTTATTCTACCCACATTGGCCGCCAGATAATGATAAACGCCAGTGCCAACATACTGGCGTAATTTCGGGCTAATTTATAGTATCTTGCTGCTATTGCACGAAAATGTTTAATTCTGGCAAATGCATTTTCCACTCAATGACGGTAACGGTATAAACAGTTATCAATCTTCTTCTCCGATTTTAGACTGTTTTTTCGGCAGGGAATAACGGAGATTGCTCCTTCTCGTTTAACAACTTCCCTGAAGGGGTCGCTATAGCAGAATCATACTAATATGTCATAATATCCAACTCCAAAATGATAAGGCATAAAGTGAAATGGGTTACAGTTTAGATTTTCGAAAAAGAGTCCTGGCATACAAAGATAAGCATTCGTTGACTT
>NZ_NKHR01000023.1:0-46213 GCF_014467285.1 Xenorhabdus sp. PB62.4
ACAGCAGATGTCAACTGGAATGGCTTCCCGCTTATAGTCCGGATTTGAACCCGATAGAACACAAATGGGGCGGAGCAAAAGCGGTAAGGAGGCAAAAAAGATGTTCAGTTGATGAGTTGTTTACGGAGCATATTGAATATGTCAGGTTATGTTGATTCTGCTATAGTATCTGCTCCCTTATGCTGTTACTTTCCCTTCGACAACATCTTCTGCATCACCATTTGCCCGAACAGGCCCGCTGACTGCCTGACCTGTCCCACCCCCCTGACTCATCATGCCCGCCATATCGCCCATCTGCACCCCTGCCCAGGCCAGTGCTCCCTGCCAGATCATCGGCAGCACAATAAACAGCGTGCCTATCACCAGCCCCATAATCAAATCGTCCGAGGTATTCTGAACCCCCGCCAGATTCAACAGGCTGTGGGTGTCTGAGCCATACAGGGCGTCCAGTAAATAGCTGTCCAGCCAGCGGGCCGTTTCCCACCAGAAGGTCAGGAAATTCAACGCAAACAGGGCGAACGTCAGTGTGAGTACCGTCTTAAATTCATAGGCGGCAAACAGCAAAACCAATGGTATCAGGATATACAACGCCATCAGGATCACTGCCTGTATCATCGGCAAAACCTGACGCACCGCATCAAACGCCGGCATGCTGAGGAATCCCCCCAGCAGGGTCCCCGCAGAAGAACCCACTCGATTTGATCTGTCCCAGACCATAAAATCGGTATTACCGCCATATCCCGCATACACATAGCCGTCCTGAGACATTGTCAAGTTAACCGGACTGACTAAACGGCGGATCACCGCTTCTTGATATTCGCGGGTTTCCTTGCCCAGCATTTTGAGGGCTGCCGACAAACGCAGCCAGACTCCCGGATCAGCCTGGGCCAATACCCTGGCCTCCAGCCCGGTTTTAGGGGTTGATCACCAGGCCTGACAGGTGGGATACCGTCGAGCCGGTCATGGGAATTTAGCCCGTGAACCTGCATTTGGCCTCATCCATCACCACCCTCTATCCGTCAAAGCCGATTGAAATTATCCCGCTGGCTGGCTGGAGGCTGCACCATCACACTGTGGTAGCACTGAAACTGCGCAATCCCACCCAACGAAAAATCACGCCCGATCCGCGAGAATTACAGGGGCAGTTTGTCGCGGCCACTTTTCAGCATCGTTGGCTGGCTGAAACGGGGACGCCGGAGGATACGACAGTATTGTACCTTGTCACAAAAGGGCAGCCGGATAATACCTTTATCCCTGAGCCGGCATCGGTGAAACCGGGAGGCCGCCATGGAAGTTAAGTCTAATGCGTTGGTGAAAATACTGGTGCCGACAGTATTGCTTATCGGCGGGGGTATTGGCATCAAAAGTTGCCGTTCAACGGAAAGTGCCGTGCCCGGCACGACGGCGAATAATGTACTGGCCACGCTGTCACCGGAGGAATTACAGGCGCTGGGTGTCGGGGGCGATACGCCGGAAGATACCCTGCGTACCCTGATAGGCGCCCTCAATAAAGTGCGCGCAGAGCAGAAACGCTTAGGCCAGCAGAATGCCGATATTTTGAAAGAAAATAACCAGTTAAAGCACCAGTGCCTTGATGTTGCCAGCCAGATAGATGCGGCGGTTGCCGCCATCCGTCAGGAAGATGAACAGCGCCGGCGCGAGTTACAGGATGAGCAGCAGGGATTACTGTTACAGATTGATTTGCTCACCGAGCGGTTAAATTCAGCGCCTTTGTTTTCTCAGGACAGCCCAATACCACTTGGCTTGGGGCTGACAGGGAGACAGTATGCTGCTAACCCTGTCATGGGGCAGGACGAACTCATTTGGGTGACGCCGGCCGATGAAAAACCGGTTGATCCCCCAAACGGGGTTTACGGCAAACCGGCCACTAAATTCCCGACCGCTTTTTTAAGTGAACAACCAGCAACTGAGCAAAATAAGCCACAGCATTCCTCGCTTAAGGAAGAAAACGAAAAACCGGTCTATACCCTGCCGGAAAATGCCACGCTGGCAGGCAGTCAGGCGATGACCGCGTTATTAGGCCGGGTGCCGGTCAATGGCACAGTGACTGACTCTTATCCTTTCAAGATTCTGATTGGCAAAGACAACCTGACGGCCAACGGTATCGAACTGCCGGAAGTGGAAGGGGCCGTGGTACACCGATTGTCAAAAGGCTTGACACAAGCGGCGGAATTGCAGGATTTCACCCATGACGGTTATGCCCTGGCATTGTATCAGTGGAAACAACGGGATCAGGGGCAAACCACCGATCCGGCCACACTGTATGATATTGACTGGCTGGGCAGTCGCACCTTCTTATCCGGCGGTTATCCCACCTGTCAGGCCTGGTGGTCAACCCCTAAAACCGGGCTGAAGGCCAGGGTATTGGCCGAGGCTGATCCGGGATTGTGGTTGCGTCTGTCGGCAGCCCTCAAAATGCTGGGCAAAGAAACCCGTGAATATCAAGAAGCGGTGATCCGCCGTTTAGTCAGTCCGGTTAACTTGACAATGTCTCAGGACGGCTATGTGTATGCGGGATATGGCGGTAATACCGATTTTACGGTCTGGGACAGATCAAATCGAGTGGGTTCTTCTGCGGGGACCCTGCTGGGGGGATTCCTCAGCATGCCGGCGTTTGATGCGGTGCGTCAGGTTTTGCCGATGATACAGGCAGTGATCCTGATGGCATTGTATATCCTGATACCATTGGTTTTGCTGTTTGCCGCCTATGAATTTAAGACGGTACTCACACTGACGTTCGCCCTGTTTGCGTTGAATTTCCTGACCTTCTGGTGGGAAACGGCCCGTTGGTTAGACAGCTATTTACTGGACGCCTTGTATGGCTCAGACACCCACAGCCTGTTGAATCTGGCGGGGGTTCAGAATACCTCGGACGATTTGATTATGAGGCTGGTGATGGGAACCTTGTTTATCGTGTTGCCGATGGTCTGGCTGGGGGTATTGGCTTGGGCGGGTGTGCGGATGGGTGATATGGTGGGCATGATGAGTCAGGGAGTGGGACAGGTCAGGCAGTCAGCGGGCATGTTCGGGCAGATGGTGATGCAGAAGATGTTGTCGAAGGGAAAATAGTGAGACAAGTTTTTTGTCATAAGGGGAATTGCTACCCCGTCAGAATACTCTGAAAAACGCACCATTTGTTATTTTTTCTAATCATATTTGTCGGGCTTTTATTTTTTGGATATGCAAAATGCAGATGAATATGCTTAATGCTATACATGGTGTGTTTCATTAATGTTAATTAATTAACGTTTTGTTGCATAATTACAGTTAATCAGTCTGAATATTGGTCTTTTAATTAAAAATTAATCAAACGGGTTGAAAATAAAACATCCTTAACCATAATTACCCTCTCTCATACTTCTTTCAACATCATTCAATAATAATTAAGTATCCGACTGGTTCAATTATGGCAACGGTAACTCGCAGCAATCTGTTCGCAGGGTTGGCCGGATGGGCTGTATTCGCTATTCAGCCTGTGCAGGCAGATGATCAACCCTTTATTCATCAAAAACAGCAGCAACAAGCGTTAGAGCAACGCCTGGAGGCAAAGGCACCGACGGTGCGGCTTTCAGCCGCAGATGAGACAACCTCTGTGTCTGCCCCGAAATTTCCCAAAGAATTCCCCTGTTTTGTAATCCATAAAGTCACCTTATCCGGCCGGGAAGACTTGCCGCACTGGGTGCCGCTGCAACGGCTGGCCGAACAGGCTAAGGGGCACTGCCTAGGTGCGCAGGGGATTGGTGTTTTGATGAGCAATATGCAGAATCGGCTGATATCACACGGCTGGGTGACAACACGTATTTTGGCACCAGAGCAGGATCTGAGCCAGGGTGAACTGAAACTCAATGTTGTCGCTGGCAAAATCCGGCAGGTGCGCTATACCGATGAGTCAGATAAATACGCCACGCTGTATACCGCTATGCCTGCCCATAACGGCAATGTGCTGGATTTACGGGATATCGAGCAAGGCCTTGAAAACCTCCAGCGTATACCTAATATCCAGGCATCCATGGAGCTGGTGCCGGGTGAGCAGCCGGGCGAGAGCGATATCGTGATTAAACGCCAGCAATCGCGTTTCTGGCATGTGGGTGCCTGGGTGGATAACAGCGGTACCAAAACCACCGGACGCACGCAGGGCGGGCTGATGTTTGCGCTGGATAACCCGACGTCGCTAAGTGATCTGTTTTATCTCTCTCTGAGCCGTGATTTGGCTTTTTCCCACCGCAAGGATTCCACCAACTATACCGCACATTATTCGGTGCCGTTCGGTTACTGGCAGTTTGCGGTCACCGGCAGCAAATATAACTACATGCAAACCGTACCGGAACTCAACGGGGATGCCAAATATCGCGGAAAAAGCCGCAGCCTGAACGCGCAATTAAGCCGTGTCCTGCATCGTAATGCCCGTTCAAAAACCATATTAACTTATGGCGTGAATGTGCGCGAAACCCGCAATTTCATGAAACAGACCGAAATTGATAACCAGAAACGCCGCACCAGCAGCTGGAACCTGGGGCTGGATCACCGCCATTATATCGGCGCGGCGATACTGGATGCGGGTATCCGTTATCAAAAAGGCACCCGCTGGTTTGGAGCGCTGCCGGCGTATGAAGAGCGCAATAATAAATCTTCCTTAAACTACGCCACGGCAAAATCAGAAATTATCCAGTTGTCGGTGGCACTGAATATTCCATTTAAGCTGGGTAGTCAATCCTTTCAGCACAAGATGGAATACCAGAAGCAATGGAGTAACACCCCGCTGACACCACAGGATCAATTCAGTATCGGCAGCCGCTGGACGGTGCGTGGTTTTGATGGTGAACGTACACTCAGTGCTGATGAGGGCTGGGCATTGCGTAATACCCTGTCATGGCAGACTCCACTGCCGGATCAACAGCTTTACCTAGGGACGGATTACGGCCGGGTCGGCGGACATGGGTCAGAAATGATTATCGGGCGCACACTGGCAGGGGGTGTTTTCGGTTTGAAAGGCCATATCCGTCCGGTGAATCTTGCCTATGACGTGTCGGTCGGTACGCCGTTTTCCAAACCGGATGGGTTTAAAACCGACCACGCCCACGTCAATTTCAGTCTGAACTGGCAGTACTGAGGGGGCTGTGATGCTAATTGGTGATTATGACGTGCGTGCCCCCCTGATCCTTGGCGGGCACGAAAATGACACAGAGATGCTGGGCGCCACAACCTGGCTGTGGATACACTCCTCTCTGCACCGGGATGCGCCGTTAAATTCGCTTGCCACATTGCTCCTGCCTTTTATTAAAGCCCAACAGTATGTGCTGGTCAGTCAGCAGGGCCAGCCCGTGTTTTACCTGAGCTGGTCACGGTTTGATGAAGAAACCGAACGGTATTACCTGACGACAGATGACGGGGATAACCGCAGCCTGGCATCGAACCGGGGTGCTCGGATCTGGATTGTGGACTGGGTAGCCCCGTTTGGCCATAGCCGTGTGATGGCTGATTTAATCAAACATGACATTTTTCCTTATCAGTGTGTCCGGGCGCTTTATCACAAAGGCTCAGAGCGCGGGGCGCAGGTGATCCGTTTTCGAGGGGCAGGCGTCAGCCGTGAACAGGCCGCCGCATGGTGGGACAACCATCCCCTGACCGTAGACTTACCTGAAAGAGGGACTGCGCGATGAATAAACATTGCTACCGCGTGATTTTTAATAAAACCCGTCAGATGCTGATGGTGGTGTCGGAGTTAGTCAGCAGCCATACGGCCGGACAGGCACGGAACCGCATATCGGTGCCTTCATTATCGTCAGCCCGTGTTGCCTTAACACCTCTGGTGTTCGGAGTCTCACTGGCGCTGGGGCTGGTCAGCCTGAGTGCACAGGCTGACATTGTGGCGGATAATAATGCACCCGGTACGCAGCAGCCCTCGGTTATTGCCACAGCCAACGGCACACCCCAAATCAATATCCAGACGCCGAATGGTGATGGGGTTTCCCGTAACCAGTACAGTCAGTTTGATGTAGAACAACGGGGTGCCATCCTCAATAACAGTGGCATCAATACCCAAACTGAACTGGGTGGCCTCATTACCGCGAATCCGTGGTTAACCCAAGGCGAAGCGAAGATCATCCTCAATGAAGTGAACAGCCGCAACCCCAGCCAACTGAACGGCTTTATTGAAGTGGCCGGTCAACGAGCGGACGTGATTATCGCTAACCCGGCCGGTATTACCTGTCAAGGTTGTGGTTTTATCAATGCCAGCCAGACCACGTTGGCGGCGGGGAAAACCCTGCTGGAAGGTGGGCGCCTGAAAGGGTTTGAAGTGGATGAGGCGCATAAGGGTATCATCAGCGTGGAAGGTCAGGGGCTGAATGATACCGGCAGTGATTATACCCGCCTGATTGGCCGCGCCGTCAATATTAACGCCAAACTCCACGCCAACCATTTAACCGTGACAACCGGGCACAACCGGGTGGATGCCCAGGGCAATGTGACCGAAATCTTGTCAGAGAGCCAGAAGAATAGACCGGCGTTCAGTCTGGATGTGGCGGCCGTGGGCGGTATGTATGCCAATAAAATTAAGCTGGTAGGCACCGAACAGGGCGTCGGGGTACGCAATGCCGGACAGTTAGGGGCGCAGGCCGGCAATTTGACGCTGGATAGCAAGGGCAAATTGACGAATAGCGGGGCGATAACGGCGTCTTTGGATGTCGCTATCGCCGCTCAGGGGGCACTGGCGAATCAGGGGGATATCACGGCGGCTCAGGATATCACGCTTAACACCCGCAATGAGATTGAAAATCAGGGGCGGATGTTGGCAGGGCGTCATCTGGCGCTTGAAAGTGCTGCCTTCAACAGTGGTGAAAAAGGCCAGTTGATTGCCGGTGTCGATAAAAACGGTCATCGGACTCAATCCGGCAACCTGACCATTCAAAGTCGTGGCTTCCTCACCAATCAAGGCACGATAGCAGCGTCGGATAACCTGACTGTCGACAACCAGGGCGATTTGACGAACCAGGGGCGGTTAGTGGCGGGCGGCAATCAATCAGGCCGCCTGAAGCTCAACAGTGGCGGTCATCTTACTAACAGCGGGATGATAGACGCCTCTGCGGAGGTTAAGGTTGAGAATCAAGGGAATTTCATCAATCAGGGCGATATCACGGCGGGTCAGAATATTTCCGTCAACACCCGCGATCACCTGGATAATCAGGGACGGATGTTGGCAGGTCGTCACCTTGATATCCACAGTGCGTCGTTGGCAAGCCATAAAAATGTTCAACTGCCCACAGATCGCCGGCAACACAGTGTCCTGGCCGCCGGCGCTGATAAAGACAGCAAATTAACGCAGCCGGGTAACCTGACACTCGATATCAAGGGGAAACTGGATAATCACGGTATTGTGACCGCGTCAGACAATATCGACATTCAGAATAAAGAGGCGCTAACTAACTCCGGTGATATCAGCGCCGGGAAAGGTATGACGATAAAAACCCCGGGCGAGCTGGCCAACCAGGGCAAAGTGTTGGCCGGTCATCATCTCACTATCCAAAGTGCGTCCTTAACGAGCGGTCAGAATGGGTTACTTTCTGCGGGAACGGATAAAACGCAACCGGGCAAACTGACTATCAACAGCCATGGCCAGCTGGTTAATCAGGGGATGATGACCGCCACGGAGGATATTGTTATCGAAGAACCGGCGACGCTGGATAATCAGGGCGAGATAAACGCTGACCGTACTATCAGGATCACAACACCCGGAAAGCTGACCAATCAGGGCAAAGTGCTGGCCGGCCATGACCTCGCTATTCAGAGTGCGGCGTTAGAAAGCGGCCAGAAAGGGGTGCTGGCGGCGGGGATGGATAAAACGCAGCCGGGCAACCTGAAGATCCAGAGCCAGGGCAAACTGGGCAACCAGGGCATTATCACCGCTTCCGAGTCTATCCATATTGAGAATGAAGGCGCTTTTACTCACTCAGGCGATATCACTTCGGGGGGTGATATCACGCTAAAAGCCCGTGATGATCTCGATAATGCCGGAAAAATGCGCGCAGGCCGTCATCTTAATATCCACAGTGCCGCGTTAGTCAGTCATCAGAACGGGCTGCTGGCGGCTGGTACGGATGATCAGGGCAACCTGACCCGGCCGGGCAATCTCATCATTGATAGCCGAGGCCAACTGGTCAATCAGGGGGTGATGACGGCATCGGTAAATATCACCCTCGATAATCAGGCTGCGCTGGAGAACCAGGGGGAGATAAGTGCTGACCAGAATATCCGGATCAACACCCCGGGCAAGCTGACCAATCAGGGCAAGGTATTGGCCGGCCATTACCTCGATATCCACAGTGCAGATTTAGACAACCAGACAGCGGGTAAACTGGCCGCGGGAAGGGATAAAACCCAGCCAGGCAACCTGAAGATCCAGAGCGAGGGCAAACTGGACAACCAGGGCATTATCACCGCCTCTGATAATATCCATATTGAGAATGAAGGTGCTTTTACTCACTCAGGGGATATCACTTCGGGGGGCGATATCACGCTAAAAGCCCGAGATGATCTCGATAATGCCGGAAAAATGCGCGCAGGCCGTCATCTTAATATCCACAGTGCCGCGTTAGTCAGCCATCTGAACGGGCTGCTGGCGGCTGGTACGGATGATCAGGGCAACCTGACCCGGCCGGGCAATCTCATCATTGATAGCCGAGGCCAACTGGTCAATCAGGGGGTGATGACGGCGTCGGCGGATATCACCCTCGATAATCAGGCTGCGCTGGAGAACCAGGGGGAGATAAGTGCTGACCAGGATATCCGGATCAACACCCCGGGCAAGCTGACCAATCAGGGCAAGGTATTGGCCGGCCACTACCTCAATATCCACAGTGCAGATTTAGACAACCAGACAGCGGGTAAACTGGCTGTGGGAAGGGATAAAACCCAGCCAGGCAACCTGAAGATCCAGAGCGAGGGCAAACTGGACAATCAGGGTATTATCACCGCTTCCGAGTCTATCCATATTGAGAATGAAGGTGCTTTTACTCACTCAGGGGATATCACTTCGGGGGGCGATATCACGCTAAAAGCCCGTGATGATCTCGATAATTACGGGAAAATGCGCGCAGGCCGCCATCTTAATATCCACAGTGCCGCGTTAGTCAGCCATCAGAACGGGCTGCTGGCGGCGGGTACGGATGATCGCGGCAACCTGACCCGGCCGGGCAATCTCATCATCGACAGTCGCGGTCAACTGGTCAATCAGGGCGTGATGACGGCATCGGATGATATTGATATCCAGGATCAGGCTGAGTTGAAAAATCAGGGAGAGATAAGTGCTGGCCGTGATATCAAGCTCAACACCCCGGGCAAGCTGACCAATCAGGGCAAGGTGCTGGCGGGTCATCGCCTTGATATCCACAGTGCAGATTTAGAAAACCAGCAAGAAAGTAAACTGGCGGCGGGTATAGATAAAACGCAGCCGGGCAACCTGAAGATCCAGAGTCAGGGCAAACTGGACAATCAGGGTATTATCACCGCCTCCGAGTCTATCCATATTGAGAATGAAGGCACTTTTACTCACTCAGGGGATATCACTTCGGGGGGCGATATCACGCTAAAAGCCCGTGATGATCTCGATAATGCCGGGAAAATACGCGCAGGCCGCCATCTTAATATCCACAGTGCCGCGTTAGTCAGCCATCAGAACGGGCTGCTGGCGGCGGGTACGGATGATCGCGGCAATCTGACCCGGCCGGGCAATCTCCTCATCAACAGTCGCGGTCAACTGGTCAATCAGGGCGTGATGACGGCATCGGATGATATTGATATCCAGGATCAGGCTGAGTTGAAAAATCAGGGAGAGATAAGTGCTGGCCGTGATATCAAGCTCAACACCCCGGGCAATCTGACCAATCAGGGCAAGGTGCTGGCGGGTCATCGCCTTGATATCCACAGTGCAGATTTAGAAAACCAGCAAGAAAGTAAACTGGCGGCGGGTATAGATAAAACGCAGCCGGGTAACCTGAAGATCCAGAGCCAGGGCAAACTGGACAACCACGGCATTATCACCGCGTCCGAGTCTATCCATATTGAGAATGAAGGCGCTTTTACTCACTCAGGCGATATCACTTCGGGGGGCGATATCACGCTGAAAGCCCGTGATGATCTCGATAATGCCGGAAAAGTATTGGCCGGACGTCATCTTAATATCCACAGTGCCGCATTAGTCAGTCATCAGAACGGGGTGCTGGCGGCCGGCACGGATGATCGCGGCAAACTGACCCGGCCGGGCAATCTCCTCATCGACAGTCGCGGTCAACTGACCCATCAGGGCGTGATGATGGCATCGGATGATATTGATATCCAGAATCAGGCTGAGTTGAAAAATCAGGGAGAGATAAGTTCTGGTCGTGATATCACGCTCAAAACCCCGGGCAATCTGATCAATCAGGGCAGGGTGTTAGCCGGCCATCACCTCGATATCCACAGTGCCGCGTTAGAAAACCAGAAAAAAGGGGAATTGGCGGCAGGCACAGACCCTCATGGCAAACCGACTCAGCCGGGTAATCTGACCCTCGACAGTCGCGGTAAGGTCGTTAATCAGGGGGTGATGGTGGCGTCGGATGATATCGCCATCGACAATCAGGCGGATCTGGACAATACGGGGGAGATGAGTACCGGGCGCGATATCCGGCTTAAAACGCCCGGACATCTGGCTAACCCGGGCAAAATGTTGGCAGGCCGTCATTTGAATATCCACAGCGCGTCCTTATCCAATCAGGAAAAAGGGGTGCTGGCCGCGGGTGTCGATAAAGCAGGCAATCTGTCCCAGCCGGGTGATCTGACGCTCTATAGCCCGGGTGAGCTGACCAACCTGGGACTCATTACGGCTTCGGACACGATGACCATCCAGGAGCAGAGTCAACTGGATAATCAGGGGAACATGACCGCCGGCCGGGATCTGTCAGTCAGCATCCGTGATCACCTTGCCAATCAGGGTAACATACAGGCCGGCTATCATCTTGATATCACCAGTGCATCACTGGACAACGCCAAACATGCGGTATTGGCGGCAGGTATTGGTCACAATGGTAAATCCGCGCCTTCGGGCAATCTGGTGCTTCACAGCCGTGGGCAATTGACCAACCGCGGTGTGATAAGGGCGTCCGGTGATGTGACCCTGCCTGATCAGGGTAACCTGATGAATGAGGGAGACATCACCGCCGGGCAGGACATGACAATTACCACCCGCGAGCACCTCGACAACCAGGGGCGCATACTGGCCGGGCGCCACCTTGAAAGCCAAAGCATGTCATTGTATAGCCACCAAGGCAGTACCCTGGCGGCGGGTATGGATAACACGCTCAGACTGACCCAGCCCGGTAATTTGACCCTAAAAGTCACAGAGACCGCCCGGCTTCACGGCCAGAATCTGGCCCATGATCAGTTATCGGTGAACGCAAAAGATCTCTCACTGGCGGGCAGTCAAACAAATGCCGGCGATCTGACACTGACGTCTGACACGCAGTTACATTTACAGGATGCCCACGTCAGTGCCCGTCAGCACCTCACGTTATCGGCTCCGGAACGGATTGATAACACGCGTGGCCGGTTACGGGCTGAAACGCTGACCCTCCGCAGCCAGAAACTGCACAATCATCAGGGTAAAATTACCCAGACCGGGCAACAGTCGCTCATCCTGGAACATCAGGCCGGGATTGACAATACGGCCGGGATAATTGAATCCCGCGGACAGGATTTGAGGTTGAAGGCGCAGCGTATTACGCATGATAGCGGCAGACTGATCCATGCCGGAACCGGCGTGATGACCATTGACACGACCCACTTTCAGGGCAAAGCAGGCTTCCTGATTTCTGACGGTGCATTGAAACTGGATGGGGGGGATTACCATCTGGTGAACAGCGAGACGTCGGCACAACATATCACGGCCCATATTCAGTCACTGGATCACCGTTTAGGGAAGATGACCCAACGGGGCACCGGTGCAATGACGCTGGATGTTCAGCATGAACTGGATAATGGCAGCGGAACGATTTCTGCCAATGGCACGGTGAAGGTCAATGCAGAGTCACTGAATAACCACACCCTGACGGAAGAACAGCAGAATAATCATCAAGAGAACCCGCAAAAACAGGGGCTGGATCAAGGCGAACTGAATCACCCGTCGGGCCAAATCATTGCGGCCGAAGACGGCCAGCTTCAGGTCACCGTAAAAAATCGGCTGAATAACCAGCAAGGCCAGTTAGTGGCCTCAGCCGGTATGACCGTGGTGGCTGACGAGATTAATAACCGTCAGGGGAATATTGCGGCGTCGAACGGGGATATCACCCTGACCACCGGGCAGCTCACCAATACCGGGGGGAAAATTGCCGGTCAGCACAACCTGCAACTGACAGCTCAGAAGATTGATAACGAAAGCGGCCAAATCCGGGCGGGCACGGCGGATATCGATACGTACCAGCAGCAACTGAATAATACCGCGGGTCTTATCGCTGCAGAACGGCATATGACGTTACGGACCGGTGAATTGCTGAACCGCTACGGGTCGATACGAAGCGGCCAAAACCTGACCATCGACACCCACGGTCAGCAACTGGATAACCGGAACAGTGGTCAGAACGGCGGTGTGTTCAGCCAGGGGGCTTTGCGCCTGACTGTCGCGGACCTGAATAACCAGTCAGGCCATATTGAAAGCCATGACCCACTGAATGTGAGCGGAAACACTATCCTTAACCAGCACGGTCAGCTCCTGGGCGGGAAAGACACTCAACTGCGTGTGGATGCACTGAATAATGATCAGGGTTTGCTACAAAGTGGCGGCAAACTGACACTTAACGCAAAATCCTTAATTAACCGCAACAGTGGTGATCATCACGGGATCACCAGTAAACAGGCTATGGTGCTGAATACCGGGGCGCTGGATAACGAAAGCGGGGGAGTGGCCTCATCAGGCAGCCTGGATATCACGGCGGACAATATCAATAACCGGCAGGGGTTATTGGCAGCGCAGGCCCGGCTTGCCCTGACAGGCCAAAGGTTGGATAACCAGTCCGGGCGGATCGCCGCCCGTCAGGATTTATCTGTCGATACGCAGGGGCAGGCACTCGATAACACCGAGGGTGTGATTGACAGTCAGGCTGAGCTTAAGGTGAAGAGCGGGGATCTGAAAAACCAGCGCGGTACCTTGCATGGCAAATCGGCCATTCTCACCACCAACCAACTGGATAACCGTCAACAGGGTAAGATCCTGAGCGAGGCCGGGCTGCGTATTGATACGGGTGAGCTGCTCAATACTCAGGGACAGATATTGGCGCTGGGCGATTTGACCGCGCACGTCAATCACCACATGGATAATCAAGCCGGTTTAATCCGCAGTGGCGGTGATGCCGAACTGAGTGCGCAGGAAATCCACAATCAGGACACGCAGCAGCAGGATAAAGGCATTGAGGGTAAAAATGTCCTTATCACGGCAGACAAACTGTACAATACCAAAGGGCAACTATTCGGCACCGAAGATGCCACGCTAAAACTGGCTTCGGCGCTCAATAATACGCAGGGACAGTTACAGGCCAACCAGAAACTGACTGTGCAGGGCAGCCAGCTAGCGGTGACCAATACGGACGGTGAGATCAAAGCCGGTAACGCATTGACGATGGAGGCAGACTCTGCCACCGGTGACGGAAAACTGCGCTCACTGGGTGATATCCAACTGACCCTGCTGAAAGATTTTATTCATACCGGTGAAATCATTGCCAATGGGCGCTTACGGCTGAGCAGTCAGGGCAATGTCATCAATAATGGCCTGATCAGTGCCGGCACCTTAGCGGGGGAGGCGGATAGCTTGACCAACGAGGCAACCGGGAAAATCCTGGCGGATCGCCATCAATGGATCGTCAAAAATAAACTCGTCAACACCGGGTTGTTGGATGGTGCCCAAACCTACCTGCGTGCCGCTGAGCTGACCAACCAGGGCACCGGGCGGATTTATGGTGATCATATCGCGATTGAAGCAGGGACGCTGAATAACGGGGTGGATGCCGGGACAAAGGCAAAATCGGGCAATGCCAACGAGATCATGGCCCAAGGTCAATCAGCGGTGATTGCGGCCCGCCAACGCCTTGATCTGGGTGTAGGAGAGTTAAATAACCAAGCCCACAGCCTGATTTACAGTGACGGTGATTTTGCCTTCGGCGGTCAGCTGGATGACCAGTATCAGGCCAGTGGAAAAGGGAAAGTTATCAATAACCACAGCGCCTATATGGAAGCGATGGGGGAGATGCGGCTGGCGGCTGACACCATCAATAACGTCAATGACCATTTTGAGACCGAAATTGAGCGTATTTCGCAGACGCCAATGGAGGAATATCAGGTCTGGGGGCAACGTTATGATGCGAAAAATCATCATATCACGATTGATAATGATGAAGTGGATCACGTCTGCGTGGATGACCTGGGATGCCGGGATAACTTTCAGATTTACCGATACACCCGCACAACAGAAGAAACCCGGGTGAAAATAACCGATCCGGCGAAGATACTGGCCGGGAAAAACCTGGTCATCGATACCACGACACTGACAAACGATAAGAGCCAGGTGGTGGCAGGGGGATTGCTGACGGTCACGGGCGGGGAGATCCATAACCTGGATATGCAGGGCGAGCGTTATATCACCGATAAAGGCCAGGTGGAGAATTTTTGGCGGATTAAGAAAAAAGGGCGTGACCGGCAAGGTTGGGGGTCATCGCGCTATGAACCTAATGCGCAAATCCAGGCCATCACCCTGACCCCCGGGACGATCCGGTCATCACAGGGCACGGTGATGCTGGATGGCCAGCGGCCGGCTGATTATCAGGGCACCGCGGCACAGATGACGCCAGTTCGTGGCGGGCAAATCAACGCCGGCCTGACGGAAGCGGCAACCCCGCTGCGTGAAGTCGCATTACGGCCGGGACAGCGGCTGGAAGTACTCATCCCGCCCGCGGCGGTGACGGGACAAAGGCCGATAATCACGGGTGGCTCAGCAGAGACACCGGTTATCTCGGGGGAAAAACTGACTGAACCGGGTAAAACCTTCACGGTGGGTGAACGATCCACTGTGGGTGAGAAACTGACCGGCGCCGGTGAAAAAAACACCGGGCGGGATGAAAAAATCACAAACGTGGGCGAGAAATCCATTGGCGTGGCGGAAAAAATCACCAATGTGGGCGAGAAACCCATTGGCGTGGCGGAAAAGATCACGAATGTGGGTAAGAAACCCACCGGTGTGGCGGAAAGGATCACCCATGTGGGCGAAAAACCCATTATCGTCCGCACGGAAGTGCCGAATTATCAGTTACCGGATAACAGCTTATTTAAACTGAATCTGCCACCCGAAAATACGCCACCCACACAGTCGGTAGCGGTGATCGACAACCTGCCGCTGATTGAAACCGATCCGCAGTTTACCCAGCTAAAAAAATGGCTGGGGACGGACTATATGCAACAGCAGCTGCGCTGGGATCACAATAACCTGCACAAGCGGTTAGGTGATGGTTTCTATGAACAGCGCCTGATCCGTGAGCAGGTGATTAACCTGACCGGTAAACGTTATCTGCCGGGACACCAGAATGACGAGGAGCAATTTAAGGCGCTGATGAATGCCGGCGTGCGTGCCCAGCACGCCTTTAATCTGGCGCCGGGGATTGCCCTGAGTGCGGAACAGATGGCCCACCTCACCGAAGACATGGTCTGGCTGGTCAATGCGACTGTGACCTTACCGGACGGCCGCCGGCAAACCGTACTGGTTCCCCAGGTGTATGTGCGCACGCAGGCCGGTGCACTGGATGGCGCCGGTGCCCTGCTCAGTGGCAGCCAGGTCAATGTGCAACTGCGTGGCGACCTGCTCAACCAGGGCCGGATTATCGGCCAGGATATCCACATTCTGGCAGAGAATATCCGCAACCAGGGCGGGCTGCTGCAAGGCAACCAGATTGATTTGCAGGCCCGGACCGATATGATCCAGCGGGGCGGGGCGATGGGTGCCAGTCAGTCACTGACGATAGGGGCAGGGCATAATATTGATATTGCCAGTACCACCCGCCGTGGTGAAAATCAGGTCGGCAATAACCGGTTCAATGCCACTTATGTAGATAACGTTGCCCGGGTGTATGTGCAGGGCGCGGATGGCAAACTGCACCTGCGGGCCGGCAAGGATATTGATACGTCGGCTGCGCAACTGATGTCACCGGGCCAACACAGTGAGATCCAGTTAGAAGCGGGGCGGGATATTCAGTTCGGGACGGCCAAAACTGCGCAGGGTGAACACCTTGAATGGAGTCGGGATAATTATCTGACCCACACAGGATCAGGGGAAACCGGTACGGACCTTCACAGTGCCGGACAGGTCAGCCTGCACGCCGGGCGCGATGTTAACCTTCGCGCCACCGGTATCACGGCCGGTAAGACACTGCAAGTGGCTGCCGGGCGGGATGTGGCGGTTGTGGCGGGTGAACAGCAGCAAACCCATGACGAGTACCTGAAAGTGAAAGGCGGCAACAGCTGGGTTTCCTCGACGACCACCACAACCCGGGAGCAATATGACCGCACCCAGGCAGTCAGCAGTACCCTGAGTGGCGATACGGTAAACATCCAGTCCGGCCAGGATACCACCGTTCAGGGCAGCAATGTGGTGGGCACCCAGGATGTGACGGTAAATGCCGGTAATAATCTGACCATCACCACGGCCGAAGAGACCCATCACCGGTTCTCCCAGCAGGAGGAGAAAAAATCCGGCCTGATGGGCACGGGAGGCGTGGGCTTTACGATAGGCAGTTCGGCATTCAAACAGTCCAACGACAGCGATGCCCTGTTGCAAAAAGGCAGCACCGTGGGCAGCAGTGACGGCCATGTTACGCTGCATGCCGGCGAACAGGCTACGCTGCATGGCAGCGATATCATTGCCGGTAAAAATATTGATATTGAAGCCCAAGACGTGGCTGTCACGGCCGCGGAAAACAGCCATACCGAACTGAGCAAAACCGAGCAGAAACAATCGGGCCTGACACTGGCGTTGTCCGGTGCGGTCGGCAGTGCCGTTAATACGGCAGTACAGACAGCCAATGAAGCCAAAGACACCAAAGACAGCCGCCTGCAGGCGCTGAAAGGCACGCAGGCCACGCTGTCGGGGGTACAGGGTTATCAGGCCTGGCAGCTCAGTCAGGCGGAAGCCGCCAAAGCAGATGCGATTAATCAGGCGGGCGGCAACGCGGAAAAACCGACAGACACTATCGGTATCCAGCTTTCCTATGGCAGCCAGTCGGCGAAATCCGAAACCCGCACAGAGCAGACACAGTCACAGGGCAGTCAGCTTAATGCCGGGCGGGATATCCGTATTACCGCAAAAGGCGACAACGCTCAGGCAGACAGCGGCAATATTCAGATTGCAGGCAGCAGTCTGAAAGCGGGCCGTGATGTCGCACTGGAGGCAAAACGGGATATTTCGCTCACGTCCGCTGAAAATACCCAGACGACGCGCGGTGAAAACAGCAGCAAAGGCGGTAGTGTCGGTGTGGGATTGACCGCCGGTCAGGGCGGTTACGGCATCAAATTCTCTGCCAGTGTCAATAAGGGCAAGGGGCATGAAACCGGCGACGGCGTCACCCATAGCGAAACACTGGTTGATGCCGGTCATCAGGTCAGCCTGAAATCCGGTCAGGATACGACACTGAAAGGGGCACAGGTCAGCGGGGAGAAAGTGACAGCCGATGTCGGCCGTGACCTGCATCTCGCCAGTGAACAGGATAAGGATAACTACGACAGCCAGCAGCAGAATGTCAGCGCCGGGGCCAGCTTCACCTATGGCTCCATGAGCGGTTCGGCCAGTGTCAATGCCAGCCGCGACAAGCTGCACAGCACATTTGATTCGGTGAACGAGCAAACGGGCATTTTTGCCGGTAAAGGGGGCTTTGATGTCAAGGTGGGCGAGCACACCCAGCTTGACGGCGCCGTAATTGCCAGCACAGCGGATAAAGACAAAAACCGCCTGGAGACGGGCACGCTGGGCTTTAGTGATATTGAAAATAAGGCGGAATATAAGACTGAACACCAGAGTGTGGGTATCAGTACCGGCGGCGCGGTGGGCAGCCAGCTGGGCAGCAATATGGCCTCGAACCTGCTGGCGGGCAGCAATCAGCGTGACAGCCAGTCATCGGCCACCCATGCGGCGGTGAGTGATGGCACGATTGTGGTGCGGAATGCCGATAAGCAGACACAGGATGTGGCTGACTTAAGCCGGGATACCGATAATGCCGCCAATGGCCTGAGTCCGATTTTCGACAAGGAGAAAGAGCAGCAGAGGCTGGCGCAGGCACAGGCTATCGCTGAAATCGGCACCCAGGTGATGGATATCTACAATACGCATGAAGCGATGAAGGCGACGAAGAAAGCCACGGCAGACCTGAAAGATCCGCAAACGCAGCAGCGGCTGAAAGAACAAGCCAGAACTCAGCTGGCGGCCGAAGGTCAGGCCATTGATGCGAAATCTGTTGCTGACCGGGCATATCAGCTCGCCTATGACGGCGCCATCAGAGAGCAGGGTGCGGATATCGGCAGCAGCCAGCGTCAGGCGGTGACGGCGGTCATCGGGGCGTTGCAGGGTTTAGCGGGCGGCGACATCCCATCGGCCATTGCTAGCGGGGCAGCGCCGTATCTGGCCAATAGTGTGAAGGCACTGACCTATAAGGGTAAAGCGCATTATGATGATCTGACGCCGGCAGAAAAAGCCACCAACCTGATGGCGCATGCAATCTTAGGCGGGGTTATCGCAGAAATAAAAGGGGGCTCTGCCACTGCCGGGGCAACGGGCGCGGTGAGCGGCGAACTGGCCGCTTCGGCTATTATGAGTGCACTGTACGGAGATAAGAACCCGAAAGATCTCTCACCGGCGGAGAAGGAAACCGTCAGTAATTTGTCGACCTTGGCAGGCGGAATTGCGGCCGGGCTGGCTACTAATTCTACCGCAGGGGGTGTGGCCGGGGCGCAGACAGCGAAGAATGCGATTGAGAATAATGCGCTGGGCGCAATGGCCGGCTCTAATCTGGGATTCTGGTTCGGTGACACACCGGACTGTGATATGGCCTGTAAAGCAGATATTGAGAAAATCGTTGCTGATGCGAATCTGACTATATCCTTGGTCTCAATGACCATTGCCGGAGCGGCTCCAGGTGTGTTACCCGCAGAAATGCTCACAACTGGCGTGATAGGCGCAACTACGAATGCAGGCATTCAGTACGGATTCACAAAAACCGTTGATCCAAAAGATGTGGCTTTTGCATTCTGGACAGGAGCAGTTACGGCGGAAACAGGATTGTGGGGAACCATAGGCTGGAATGCCGGTATGGGAAGCTCTTTAAGTGCCCTGAAAGGCGATGATCCCCTTATGAGTGCAGCGAGTGCTGGGATAGGGGCTGGATTGGGGTATGGAACTGGCAAGATGTTAGGCTATTCCCTTAATAAGGCAGGATTATGGTGGACTGGGGGTTGGAATCCAAAATTCAATCCTAAATTGCAGGGTGGTGCGATAAAAGGCCAGTTAAGTCTTTCAAAGGATATGCAACCAAGCATTATTCCTAGTATCGGAGGTAATGCGGGAGCATCTGGTACAACTGAATTATCAAACATACTGATCCAAGAGGAAATAAAAAAAGAAAAAGCTAAGGAGGAAGGTAATGCATCAAAAAAATAAACAAATAATATTATTTATAGTTGCAAGTATTATGTGGACGTTCTCTTTATTTCTAATATTTATATTCGGTTTTTTTGTTGGTAAATGTGTGATATGGCTTTTTATGAGTGGGGAATTCTTTTTTTCATTTGAATATGTAAAAAAAGCCTTTAGAGCAGCGATTATTGCAGGGCCAATACTTGGGATAGGTACTTGGATTGCTTATTATCATCCTTTTAAACGACGAAGATAATACAGTCCCGGCTTTGAGCCGAGATCGCTTTTTTAACCATCAGTTATTCTCAACGATCCGGATATCAATATCCTGGCAGAGAATATCCGCAACCAGGGCGGGCTGTTGCAAGGCAACCAGATTGATTTGCAGGCCCGGACCGATATGATCCAGCGGGGCGGGGCGATGGGTGCCAGCTAGTCACTGACGATAGCGAAAGAAACACTGACGATTGATGTTCCACAACCGGACGGCACAGTCGCTCATTATGCGTTTCCGATGTTCCAGTATGGGAAAGCCGATGCACTGACAGATAACCTTGTGTATAAGGATGGTAAATACCAGCTATCAACTCGTGCAGGTGGTTTGATACAGGCAGCAGGCGGGGCAGTTGAGATTATTGGTGGTGCAGTGTCTTGTGGTACAGGTATTGGCTGTGCAGTTGGTGCAGTTATGGCCACACAAGGAATTGATAACCTGTATATCGGTTCGAATATTCTGGAATCAGGCAAACCTATCAAAACAATGGGAGCACAAGGACTTGAAGCATTGGGTGTCCCACCAGAATATTCGGAAATTACCTATGCAGCAATTGGATTGGGTGGCTCTGTAACCACGGTATTGACATCACCAAAAACAGGGAAAACTGTGACGGTGTTGGTGGATAAGGGTAGTCGGATCACAAGGTCTTTCTCTGAAGGGAAAAATGCCCCACACGTCACAGTTGATTCAAAATCGCCAATAGGCACAAAGATAGATAAAAGTGTTGTTGTAACGAATAGGGAATTTTTACCTGATGGAGTGGTGAAGACTTTCAGGGATAGAAAATACGAGACTGTTATCACACAAGAGCCAATAACTGTATTCAGAAAATTTGGAGGCACGGATAAGCAAGCTAAATTAGATGGTGGGTATGCAACAACTGAACGAAATGTGGGGAGAAATGATACCGCTGTTTACAAAAAGTGGAGCACATCTAGATTTGAAGCAGAAATAGAAATTCCCCAAGACACTAAACTTAATATAGGTATTGTAGGGAAACAGCCGCCTTCTAGTGATACTCCTAAGTATAGAGGGGGAGGGGATCAGATCTTATTACCACGAGATTATCCTATGGATTGGGTAAAATCCATACGAGATGGTAAAACTGGTAAAGTTTATACTTATGAAGAGTTTAAAGTTGCTTTTCCTGATCAAGTAACAAATAAGAGGTGATAAGATGTTAGAAAGTAAGGATATACATGATATTGATAGATTAATAACTTTATTAAAAAGCGTTATTATTTACTTGAAACAATTGGGATATGAAGAAACATTTTGCCCAGATTTAAAAAAATCTATCAATATTCTTGAAAACAAGTCTATGAACGGTATGTGTAATCTACATGATTACATCATGGGAGAGTTTAGAATGATGGCAGATAGAGGACAATATGGGGAAGAATATATAGACTCCCTGACTAATGAAATTTCCATGATTGTATCGAAAAATTCTCTCTTTAATAAATTCAATGGATAGATATAGCTTATTTTTTAGTGGCTTAGAAATGGATTTCCTTTGAATTTTCCGTCGATTACGGCAAAAAATGCGATTGAGAATAACTATTTGTACGAAGACGAAAGCCGCCGTTTTGATAAAGAGTTGGCCGAGTGTAAGGCCAAAGGAGGGGACTGCGGTGCTGTCATTCAGAAGTATTTGGACATCAGCAATAAGAATAGTGCCGAATTAGAGGAAAAATGCAAAGGAGGCGGTATTACCTGCGTGACTTATGAAGAAATTATTCAAGCAAATACGAATGTGGCGTTTGATGAGGGATCGTTACAAATTCGATTGTCAGAGAAACTAAAAGATCCCGATGCCATCAAGATAGTGCAGTATTTGAATGGTAAGGATTTACAGTTTTTGAAGGATAATATTACTACTTCAAACAGAGTTGCCGCTGTCGCCTTAGATCCAACTTCATGGCCTGTGATGGTCTTTGGTGCAAAGGCGATGATTCAGGGGGCAAAAGGAAAGGAACAACTCATTGCGGCAGGAGTCACCAGTGGTGTAAATGCAACTATTCAATATGGCACAACAGGAGAAGTGAAGTTATCTGATGTAATTGGAGCAGGTGTTGTCGGCGCTATTACAGCAGGGAAAGGTTATAACCCAACCGTTACTTGGAATGCAGTAGGCGGCTATTACACAGCAGAAATCAAAGGAGATGATCCTTTCTTGAATGCAATAATAAGTAAAGGCGGAGCCAGTGCAGGATATGCTATCGGTAATACTATCAAGGTTCCATTCAATAAAATTTTTAATCCTGTGTCAAAAGAATATGAATGGGTTCCAACAGGTGTATGGACAATTACTAAACCAGTGAAACAGAGTTCAATTCCTTCTATAGCGGGTAATATAGGTGATTCAGTAACATCAGGTGTATTTAACGATAGCATGGGGAAAGCTATAAAAGATAAGGTGCAACAAGATGAAAAAAAATAAGTCGATATTAGCTTTATTGTATTTATCTTGCTCTTTTTTTCTCTTCATATTTTTCATGTGCATACTAGCTGCAACACTTGGTTATTGGATTGGAGGTGGAAAAGAAATTTTCACCTTCATTAGTAGCAACGTTAGTATGTACTTAAAAGTCAGTACATCTGGATTTCTAGTCGGCTTTGTGCTTTGGTTATTTGATATTCGTTAGTTGTGGAGAATAACTATTTAACCGCCAAACAAATTACGTCGTGGCAGGAAAAATACGAAACGGCTTCGACGGATAAAGAGAAAGACCGTTTAATTGAAGGTCGTAATAAAGCAGACAGCGACCAACAACAGAAAGCGGTAGAAACCCGAATCACCAAAGAGTATTTGGCACAAGAACGAGAAGCGCTAATCAAACTTCAACAATCCCCGGATTGTTACTCGTTTTGTCAACAGATGACAGCAGATAGCCTCAGTAAACTTAGTCCGGTCATTGATAACTACGAAGTGTTACAGAAAGGCAATAATGCTCAGCGCGCAGTGGTTGCCACAACGATAATTGCGGCACCTTGGGCAGGCAGAGCTGTGGCACCAGTGGTGGGTAAAGTGGCACCTGTATTTGGTGATGGCGTAGGTAAAATGATGCTGACAACGGGTACGATAGGGGCTGGTGCAAATGCAGGAGTCCAATACTGGTTTACAGGAGAAGTTAATCCGATTGATGTGGGATTTGCCTTTGGGACGGGAGCCTTTACTGCCTATACAGGATTTTGGGGCACTGTTGGCTGGAATGCGGGTATGGGTGGTGCTGCCAGTGCGGTGAAAGGGGATGACTTGTCCACTATTGGTCTGAATATGTTCAGTGCAGGAACAGGAGCTGGCATAGGGTATGGCGCAGGTAAAATTATTAGTTCAGGAGTGAATCAGTATGGATTATGGAAATCGGGAGGCTGGGATCCGAAATATAATCCTAAATTGCAGGGAGGAGCAATAAAAGGTGACTATGGGCTTTCGAAAGATATGAAACCGAGTGCTATTCCTGGCATTGCTGGAAATATAGGTTCAGCCTTCACAACAGAAACTACCAATACTGAGATTCAAAAAGGAATTAACTATGTTAAGGAAAAGGAGAAAGGTAATGAATCAAAAAATTAATCAATTTGAATATTTTTTTGTTGTGACCATTTTATCTATAGTAGTGTTCTCTCTCATGGGACTGCTTATTTACTGTATAGTTGATAGCATTATTTGGTTATTTATTGGTGGTGATTTTCTTTTTTCGATTGAATATGTGAAGAAAATTACTAAAGCAAGCGTATGGGCAGGATTAGTAGTTGGAATAGGTGCTTGGTTTATAGAATACAAGTTACGTAGATGACGTTATGGCCTCGAGCCTGCTGGCGGGCAGCAATCAGCGTGACAGCCAGTCATCGACCACCCATGCGGCGGTGAGTGATGGCACGATTGTGGTGCGGGATGCTGATAAGCAGACACAGGATGTGGCTGACTTAAGCCGGGATACCGATAATGCCGCCAATGGCCTGAGTCCGATTTTCGACAAGGAAAAAGAGCAGCGACGGCTGGCGCAGGCGCAGGCCATTGCCCAAATCGGCACGCAGGTACTGGATATTTACAGTACACACGAAGCGATTAAAGCGACAAAAACCGCTACGGAAAAACTGAAAGACCCGCAAACGCAGCAGGCCCTGAAACAGCAAGCCGAAGCGCAGCTGAGGCAGGAGAACGGGGAAATCACAGCGGAATCCATTGCAGACCGGGCGCATAAAATTGCTTACGACGCGGCACTCAAAGCACAGGGTGCGGAAGTTGGCGGCGGTCAGCGTCAGGCCGTGACGGCTGTCGTGACTGCCCTGCAAGGACTGGCCGGCGGGGATATTAAAGCCGCCATCGCTGGCAGCGCGGCGCCTTATCTGGCCAATGCGGTCAAGGAGCTGACCTACAGCGGTAAGCCGTATGAGCAACTGACGGCAGAAGAAAAAGCGACCAATCTGGTGGCGCATGCGATTTTGGGCGGCGTGATTGCTGAGATGAAAGGTGGCTCTGCTATGGCGGGTGCAACGGGGGCGGTCAGTGGTGAACTGGCAGCGTCGGCGATAGCCAGTGCGCTTTACCCAGCCAAAAATCTGAGTGAATTGTCGCCAGATGAGAAGGAAAAAGTCAGTAACTTGTCTACACTGGCAGGAGGGATAGCGGCAGGACTGGCAACGGATTCCACGGCAGGCGGGGTAAGCGGGGCGTCGGCGGCGAAGAATGCGATTGAGAATAACTTTTTGAGCTTTGATGAGGCCCGTGCGTTTGATAAAGAAATGACGGCCTGTAAAGCTGCTGGCAGCGATTGTCAGCCTGTCATTGATAAGTATGCAGCGATACACAAGGAAAACTCAGAGCGATACCGGAAAACTTGCGAAGAAAACTCACTCGTCTGTGCAGCGGGTGAAGACAAGCTCAAAATAGATGGTGGTATCTCGGCGGCATCAAGACCTAAATGGTTGTATGGTTCGCTGAATAATGAGGAAGTTAAAAACGCGGTGCTTTATGTCAATAGTCAGAATGCGGAATATGGTAACAAGCATACGGACAATTGGGATAGGGCAGGTGCTTTCATTGCTGAACCCGAGAATGTAGTTGGCTTGATAGCGGGAGGACGTTCTTTAATAAATTCAAATGCATCCGCAGGAGCGAAAGTAGTAGGTACTGGACTGAGTATGGGCGCGAATGCTGGTGTTCAGGTTTACAACGGTAATACCGGAGATAAATTTGATTATACGAGCTTATTCCTCGCGGGTTTCACCGGTTGGACGGGAACTGGCCGATCATTGCATACGAATGTCCAGTTAAACGCGGGTAGTGCCTATTTCAGTAGTCAAGTAGCAGGTCAGAACTCAGAGGCGGCAGTCGTTGGGGCCGCGTTTGGTACAACATTGGGTTACGGATTTGGCTCTGCAATTACAAGTAAGTTAGAAGCCAATGCAATTAAAAATTATTTTGGGATGCCTGCAAGCCGAGACGCATTTAAATATGCAGAAAAACCTGTGTATTCCAATTTTATATCTGGGGAAGCTAATTTTGGTCCGCTTCCTGGTATATCAGGAGGATTTTTGGGTTCTATTTTCTTAGAAGCTAGTGGGGCTGAAGTAAACAGTAATATCACAAATGGTCAAACAATACGTGGTAATAATATCAGCAATAGCATGACTAACGACAAAGTAAATAATAAGGATGAAAGATAATGAAACGTCCTTTAATTACTTTGATCTTGTTGATACTTGCGTATGGGTTAACATGCTCATTTGGTCTTATAGCACTGGAATGGATTTTGACTGATAAAAATATTTATCAGCTCGATTGGATAAAAGGTTTTAAAATGGGAAGTACTCTCGGTGGAGCTGGCGGCGCAATTATTTGGTTAGCATACCGTTCTAGATGGCTTTGACTTCAAAGATCCCAGCCAAGCAAGGTGATGGTAAAAACGGCCCATTTAAGAAAACAGTATACGACCCGAAAGTATTTACAGACCAAAAAATGTTAGAACTCGGTCAGCAAGCAGCTGCTAGCGGGTAAGCAGACACAGGATGTGGCTGACTTAAGCTGGGATACTGATAATGCAGCGAATGGCCTGAGTCCGATTTTCGACAAGGAGAAAGAGCAGCAGAGGCTGGCGCAGGCACAGGCTATCGCTGAAATCGGCACCCAGGTGATGGATATCTACAATACGCATGAAGCGATGAAGGCGACGAAGAAAGCCACGGCAGATAGGAATTTGGACTATCACAAAGCCTATGAAACAAAGTTCAGTCCCATCAGTGGCTGGCAACGTTGGTGATTCAGCAGTATCAGGTTGGTTCAACTCTACTGTTGGCGGAGCAATGCAAGAAGGAAAACAGCAAAATGAAAAAAAATAAAATGAAATCAATAGTGATTATGTGTTATCTGTCATTTTCTTTTTTCTTGGCTGTCTTCTTGCTGAGTGTTATCTCACAGGCCTTTAGTTTATGGTTTATAGACAAAGCCGATATTTTTTGTTCCATCAAAGACAATATAGGAGTTCATTTGCAAATTGGGGGAGCAGGTGCTTTAGCTGGGTTTGTACTTTGGTTATTTAAAATGTATTAGTCAGAAAAATCCTAACTCAAGCTCTGGAATCTTTTTACTGCGAAAAACCCAGTTGAGGCAAACTACCTGCACGCTGACCAAGTCGATGATTTTGCAGCGAGGGCAAAAGGGTGCGAGGCGCGCGGCGACTGCAAACAGCTTGTGAAAGAAATGGAAGATCTGAGCCTCAAACAGCAACAAGAACTGATTGTAGTCTGTGCGTCAAATCCGGCTGCCTGTAAGGAAAAATACGGTGATATTCCTGCCAATGGTCTGTTAGTGCGTCAGGCGATAGATCGTGTATTGGGTGAAGATGTGCCGTCACGCATGAAAAATGACATGTCTTCCTTACTGGCTCAGCAGATCGAGGCTGAAGGCGTGGTCTCCAGTACGGAATTTGCGCATCAGTTGATTACCGGCGACAGCGTGCAGATTGACCCGGGGCAGGACAAACGCCGCCGGGAAGAGACATTTGAGTCGAAACAGTCCGGCCTGACACTGGCGCTGTCCGGCACGGTGGGCAGTGCGCTCAATACTGCAGTCAGTACGGCCCAGCAGGCCAGAACCGAAGGGGACGGGCGGCTGAAAGCGCTGAAAGGCACCCAGTCGGTGCTGTCCGGGGCGCAGGGTTATCAGGCCTGGCAGCTCAGTCAGGCGGGATCCGCCAAAGCAGATGCGATTAATCAGGCGGGCGGTGAGGCGCAAAAACCGACCGACACTATCGGTATCCAGCTTTCCTATGGCAGCCAGTCGGCGAAATCCGAAACCCGCACAGAGCAGACACAGTCACAGGGCAGTCAGCTTAATGCCGGGCGGGATATCCGTATTACCGCAAAAGGCGACAACGCTCAGGCAGACAGCGGCAATATTCAGATTGCAGGCAGCAGTCTGAAAGCAGGGCGTGATGTGACCCTGGCCGCGAAACGGGATATCGTCCTGCAATCCGCTGAAAATACCCAGACGACGCGCGGTGAAAACAGCAGCAAAGGCGGTAGTGTCGGTGTGGGATTGACCGCCGGTCAGGGCGGTTACGGCATCAAATTCTCTGCCAGTGTCAATAAGGGCAAGGGGCATGAAACCGGCGACGGCGTCACCCATAGCGAAACACTGATTGATGCGGGCAATCAGGTCAGCCTGAAATCCGGTCAGGACACCACGCTCAAAGGGGCGCAGGTCAGTGGCGAGAAAGTCACCGCCGATACCCACCTGGCCGAACAACCGGTTGAATGAACTTCTTCCCTGGCCTGAGAACCCGTTTAGCTAAATCCCACTTCGTTTTTATCTGACAAAGCAAGGTGAGATCACCGGACGCTTACCACCATTCGTTCTTGATCTAAAAATTAACTGAACAGAGACCCTGTACGGGGTCTCTACCCACACATTGGAAAAACCCACTTTGTCATGGATGACAAAGTGGAAATGAACATTATTGTTATGCTTCGGAATTGTTATGCTTCGGATTCATTATGACGCGCTGAGGCGTTAAAGAAGAAGTTATTAAAAGCCCGTTTAAAACCGCTCCAGGTAACCCGGCTAGCGGCATTGGCAACGTCCTCCCCAACGGCATGATGAGCGGCCGCGGCTGTCCCGCCAATGGCTGCACCAATCCATTCACCGGGTGTACGGCTATAAGGCAATAATACTTCAGAAATATTTCTCCCTACACTTTCTCCTATCATTCGGCCAAACCAGCCTCTGGAACTGATAGCGTGGGAAATGGCAGAGCTAATGCCTCTTCTGAGCAGTAACCTGCCTATAAACCGATAAGGGCCATCCCATAGATTACCAATGAGCCTTCCCCATCGAGCACCATACATAGCGCCAATCGCTGCCCGTTCCCCAAGCTCAGAACTTCCCTGATGGCGGCCAAGTAATATTCCGCCAATAATTGCGCCTGATAGTGCTCCTAACCGCTCTGGCGCGCTGACATTACCGGGCCTGAGCGTATCCAGCGTACCTTGTCCGGCAGGTGTGGCAATACTGATAGCCATGCCCGTGTTATGTTCTCCGGCTAAAGCCATTAATCCTCCAACGGCTACCGCTGTTCCTGCGGAAATGGCTGTACCTGTCGAAGAGCTGTTAAATAGTGCAGACGTAACAAGCGATGTGACAACAAAAGCGCCTACCTGAACGGGAACAGAACGTTTACGCGTCAGATAACTTAAAACTTCCCCAATTTTTTCTGAGATGTTGTTCGCGAAAAACCCCATCACCGCCCCGGAGACAAAACCACCAATTGCAGCCCCGACGATCCCCCAAGGCGTCGCTCCCGCAATCGTTGCAGCCTTAATCCCCAAACTTGCCATCCCCACACCCAAAACAAAAGTTCGCAATCCTCGGTTTAATTTCAAAAAAGTATCAAAGGAAGCGCCTTGTTCAAGAAGGTGTTCTGTCGTGATGTTGACTGCCCGTCGATAAGCTTTTTTCCCTATCCAGGCAAGGACTCCCTGACCGGGGAAACGGCCATCAGAATCAGAAAAAACGATGGGGTTATTCCTGCACATTCTGAACAAATTGAGACCATCGACCTCACCAGCAGGATCTACACTCAACCATCGCCCTGTCCACGATTGATAATAACGATAGCCGTAGTAATACAACCCTGTTGCATCCCGTTCTTTGCCAGAATAACGCACAGTTTTGTAATCAGCTTCTGACTGACTTCGGGCTGCCCACACGGCGGTTCCCCCATAGGGGTAATATTCTTCCTGACTAATGATCTGCCCGTCACTGTCCAATTCCAGCCCGCTACTGCCAATCAGGTTGCCATAACTGTAGCGCAGCTGATCATTGCTGATATCCGCCGGTTTGCCTGTTTCCCAATGCAGCACCCGGACTTGTGCCTGACCCGCTTCACCAACAGTGATGACCTGCAAAAACTCTTTTAATGTATTGCCGCTATATGTCGTGCGCCATTCCAGCTCTGGCAAATATAATGTTCGCTGTATTTGCTCACTGTTACCTGTTTTCTGAATATGAGTCTTAATGACACGCTGGCTGTCTGCGTCATAACGGTAGAATTCCTGATCAGGCGTCGTATTTTCCCTACTGACCAATATCACTTGTTGCAATTCGTCACGAGGTGTCCAGAAAAGATCCTGACCGGAAACAAGCTGGGTCTGATGTCCGCCGGGGGTGAACAACATATCCACCTTAGTTGGATCTTTCGCCAGCTCTTCCAGTACAGCTCGGTTGCTGTGATCTGAGACTGTCATGTTCGTTGTGTAGTTATTATCGGTGATCGGTGAATTATGGCGAATTCTGGTCAGATTCCCCCCACGATCGTAGTCGTAAGTGCGAGAGTAATTAGTATAAGTATTGTTATCAATCAGAGCGGGGATGGGTAACTGGTTTTTTTGTCGGCCAATATTTGCCATTTCACGCCCAGTGACGGAAACCAGCTGGTACAGGCTGTCGTAGGTGTAAGTATTTTCCGGTACAATTTTCTGGTTGCGCCAAAATCGGGTAATTTCAGCATCGTTAGTTGATTTCAGCACATTTCCGACAGGATCATACTCATAACGCAGGTTCTGTAAAATTTTCTCCCCAGCGGCATGACCGGCAGGACGTTCTGTTTTTATGCCAATAATTCGTTGCGTCTCGGGTTCATGTGTATATGTGGTCACTATCCCGTTACCATGTTCTTCCCGTAGCTTCTGGCTGGCAGCCGAATAGGTCAGGGATTTCACGATAACCTGTTCTTGTTTCCCCTTCAGCGCCAACCAACTGCCTTGAAGTAGACCGGCCACATCATAGGCGATACGTTGCTTGTTTCCGGCAGCATCTGTACTCGTTAATACCGTGCCGGTGGCATCTGTTGTGCTGACAGAAGTGAAGCTTTCCGGCGCCAGCACGTTTTTCCAGCCAGATTCATCCATACCTTGCCAATTTGCTTCTCTGTCATCTTTCAGTAATTGCTGTGTGATGGACAAGGGCATGCCGGTTAATGATATGCTGTTGGTCTGATTCATTCCGGTGGGATCATAGTGGACCACACACTGCCCGGCCAGATTGTTGCCTTTTTCTGCCGGAGTATTTCCTGACCAGATCAATCGCTCCGTGATACAGGTGTTCTCTCCTTTTACCTGCTCGGTAATACTTAATAAGCGTCCCGGAAGGTTATCACTTTCATACTGAAACGTTCGGCTAACGCCATTGGCGCTGACAGCTAAAACGGGGCGCCCGGCAACATCATGCATGGCGACACTGGTTCCAGCATCCACACTTTGCGTACTCAGTACTTTCTTACTGAGTGATGACAAGCGAATAAGATTTGGTGTAATGGCGTTCTTGTCACTCGCTGTCTGCTGGCGTTCATAAAATCGCGGATCAATACTCTGGGTCAGCGCACCTTGGGCATCATATTGATAACCGGTGATGCGTTCATCTGTTACCTGAGGTGTATCGGGGTGCCGATACCAAGCTATTTCGCGTACTGTCTGACCACGGTTGTCCAATACGTTGACGGATGGCGTATTACTGTGAACGAAATTCTTCATAATTCATTCCTAAATGAAGTGATGCATGTTCAGCGAACAGACACCACTGAACTTTATGCTGTCATTTCACCGGTAGTGTCATTTTCATCTTCATTCACCACAAACCAGGGGGTGAATAAGGATCGACGTAACCCGCCTTTGGCCGTGATAACCTGATATTCACGCCCCAAAGGATCATAGCAATGGGTATCGGCATACATATCCTGCCGGGCACTGTCATCACTGACGTACTGCCAACTATTCAGGAAATACGGTTGATACTTACGCAGAGCCTGCCCTTTTCCGTCATATTCTGTACGTCCGGAAACTGCCCAACGGAAATCTGTCATCGCCGTTTTAGGTTCACCATTACTTTCAGCCACAATGGCCCCGTACTCATCACGTACCCAGGTTTCACCACTTTCATGGCGTACTGCTGTTTGTAATGTTCGCCCAAAGCCATCACTAAACGTAAACGTTTGACGTAATTGTTGTTCCGGATCGGCATCATAGCGGTCGGTGATTACGCTCAGGATATGGGGTGGGTTCTGTGAATTGGCTTGCATTGGTATAGCAGAGGAAGGATTATTTTGTTGCCAGCGGCGAAAAGCAAGCGACAAGAGATAACCATCTTCAGTGATGATCCCAGCCGATTTTAGCTCTTCATAATTAGAAAAGTTGATATGATTAGAAAAATTGACCCGAACCATCCAGCTCAGAGGGACATAAACCATCAGTCCTGCGACAGGTATGCCGGGTTTCAATGCCAAGGCATCATCCACCGTTGTGGGGACAATAAAGGGGACAGTTTCATTTTCCTGAGGGGTATATCCTTGTCTTTCACCGTTTTCAGTCCCCCAGAAACGGAAGCTGGTTACCCTCCCCAGTGCATCAAACGTTGCGGTGTGATAGTTATCATTGATATCTGTGGTGTTATCCGCAACCATGAATCGATAATCGTAATGCGCTTGCATACGCAGGCCAGCCGCATCCTCTGTCGCGGTGATAACACAGTAATGGTTATCCCACGTCACTGTCGTTTTACCTGTGAGCTTGGTTTCGCGTTGCACCAATGGTCGATAGAATCCGTCTGCATTGGCGTATTCTGTAAATTCCCTTTGTCCCACCCAGACACTGAAATCTGTATTTTCACTGAACGGCACATTTGCAACATTCCAGCCAGCATCATTCAGCTGTTTTGTCAGCTCCTGCTCATCCATGACCGTCTTAAAAGCCGCCAGCGATCGTTCATCAAACTCTGCGGTTTCAGTGTATGCCACCAGCGGAGGAATGGCGGGCCGTTCTTCTGGACCGGTATATGCCACACGTTGATGTCCCAGATAATCGGCTGCTGCATCAGGCAACAACAATGCTCCTGCCCCTGTGGCAGAAAACCATTCAAGGGAAAATCCACCGTCCGGTACTTTATCTGCATGATAAATACGTGCGTCACTGCGTGAGGTATCCATAAGCCCTGTGATCCACGTATTATCATCATGATTCAGATGATAATAGGAAGAACGCTGGCGTGTCAGACGAAGGCACATCTGCTGTTCGTCGTAACTGCTGGTGAAAAGTGTTTCGGGCAGGGTATCCGGATAAGGCGATAACTCAGGCGGTGGACGTCTCGGATAGGCAATCTCGATATTGTCCTGCGGAAATCCTAACGCATCAGATTTAAGGACGATCTTTTGGCTGCACTGTGGATCGGTAGCAACCCGCTCATATCGGTATTGGCGGGATTCGGCCACCGAAACCAGTACCGCAGGAATGTCCGATACCATAACCGATAACAAACGTACTTGGATGCGGGATTCATCCACTGAATAAGGTGTACTGGCCAGTATAGAATCATCATCCCCATACAACTCACTCCGTAAGCGTTGTCCTTTTAACGCCCGAAACAACCAGTATTCTTCCTGTTCGTTCGGCATGATGGCGATATCATCACCGGATTTTTTGTCATAACGGGTAAAGCGTGGGGTAAAATGGGGAAATGCCTGTTGATCCCCCTGCCAATATTCAGTGGACAGAAGAATATCGACTTCTCGTACACCAGTGCCGTACCAATTAACAGTACGCGAAGGTGCCGGTGGTTCAGCATGTGCCCCCTGTGTCGCACTCGCCCGTGAATCAATGTCAGTTTGCGTCACACGCCCAAAACCACGAAACTCCCGTTCCAGACCATCCCAGGCACCATGTGAGTAATTATAATGGCTAGTCAATCGGTTACCAGAAATTTCATCCAGAACTTCCGTGCGCCACAACACATGCACAGGGAACGGTAAGTAGCTGACAGCCGTAATCCCAGATTCAGAAACCTGTAATTTCTCATCCAGCCAGAACTGGGCAGAGCTGCGATAATATAGCGTGGTTTCTGTTCCCATATTGTTATTGACGGCATTCAGCAGCCAAGGCTTGAATGTGGTCATATCCAATCGCCAGTGCTGCACATCCATATGGGGGACCGTCAGAATAATGCTGGCGGTACCTAATCCTTGTGTATCCGTTATTTGTAACCGACAAGTATTATCAAAACGTACCCCATCCGGCAGATCGATACGCTGAGGTTCAGCAAAACGATTGCCGCTTTCATTGGTATAGAGTTCAAGGTAAGTATTGCGGGCATAAATAAAATCGGTGGTGCCTGAGCCATCTATGTCTACCATATACAGTCTGTCGGGGTTAAAAGTTTCCCCTCTAATCTGGAAGCCTGTCATAATCAGCGGTTCACCAAATTTTCCATGCCCCAGGTTCGGCCAGTAGCGCACGCTATTTGCCGTCACTTCCACCAGATGTGATTGCCCGGAGCCTGTCATATCACTGAATGCGACAAGATGACGCTCATTTCTGCCGGGAACCGGCAGTGGCATATCTGACAAATGAATCACATCCTGAGCGCGATCCCACCCTGCCCGATTATTTGACCAGACACGTACACTATTTGGCCCGATAAGCGCTAAGTCAGGCAGCCCTGCCCCGTCAATATCAGCCAGTTTTGCCTGCGGATGGAAATATTCCATTGGCACAGCGGATAATGGAATAAAGGGTGTCCATTCACCTTCCGGTGACATTGTGTGGTAGCCCCGTAACCCTGTTGCAGTAATAACCCAATCCAGTCGCCCGTCACCGTTTATGTCCAACAACATCGCGCTTTCCTGTTGTGCTGGAATATGTGGCAGTGGTTTCGCATCCTCATAGGTAACCACATTCGTTCCTTCGGCAGTGATATCCCGTATCGGAGCACGGTACCACCAGGCTTTCTGAGCATCCTGATAAAGTACGCCGGAAATTCCTTCTCCATATAAATCAACCAGTTGGTATGGCTGCAACGGGTTCATTTTTTCTAACTGTGGCATGGACTGCCAGTTCAAATTCACGCCATGATTAACACGTTGATAATCCATTTCCAGTGGGGACATCATCACCGGCGTACCGTCTGTTTCATGTGCCAGTCTGCGGGCCGTTTGCAGTAAGGAAACCTTGTTGTTCAGGTCATAATCCAGAATAAGACGGGAAACCAGCGCCGGTGTTTCTTCTGCAACATTTTCCCCTGCCAGCGCTTTTAGCTGATGAAACATCAGAATTTGGCGACACAAGCGACGGGTTCGAATTTCAAACCCATATTCATAGCGGGAGAAACTATCCGGACGACAACGCCATTTTTCAGAAACATTAAATTCGGGTACGGAGTTCAGCGAAGATGAACGCTCACCGTAATCAAATACCAGATGAAACAACCAGTCATTGTCAGCAGGGATACCTGATTTTACAGCGAAAAAAGCGGTTTCCGGCTGAGTATTGCCATAGCTGACTTTTGCCAGATAACGCTGGGCCGTAACACCTGAATGCTGAGCAAGCTCATTCTTATCACAGCCAAGATCGTCTTCTGCCCGATAGTGATAATAGATATGTTCCCCAGTATGAGTGACTGTCTCCTCCATAAGCCAACGGGCAATTTTGGTTTCATCTTGCGGGTCGGTAATACGTGCATGATGATGCTTACCCAATAGGTGCACTAAACCATCCGCAGTAAAAAGTACCCAAAAAGAAGTCTCTTCTTCACGTTTTTGCTGAGGCTGCCAGTACTCTAAACGGACGATTTTTTCTGCCACGCGGGACTGATAGCGGGTAACGATATACGGCTGTGTCAGAACAGTCCCCAACAGTGAGGTTGCGGTGCGTTGCTCTGGTTGCCCTTGGCTATCCGGCACAATACTCAACACTTCCCCATCCGGCCCGAGATACTCATCTTGTCCCGTATAGTGTGGAACGCCCTTGGCGGTACGCAGACTGATAAAGCCAACCCCACATTGCCAACCCATCCCAAATGACCCATTGCCTGCAGTACTGCTGTAATTAAGTGATAGCACCGGCACCAGACCACGCCCGACAGAGACCGGTAAGGGCAGTGAAAATGACGCTCCCCCCTCCGCTCCGACGGCGTTGAATGCTTCTCCCATTCCTCTCAGTGATCCGCCGCCAGAGGGCAACGACGGTATTTCAAGTTTCAAAGGTGTTGAACCCTGCATAAAAACTCCTTAAACAGGCTCCCTCAGGAGCCTGCTTATCACAATGTTTTAATTAAGAATGGATGGTGTAACGGATATGCAGAATGATATCGTTCAGGCTCTGCAACAGCGCCTTCTGCCGGTCGGTCGCATCCGGGAAGCTCAACGTCAGGCTGCCACTGTCATTCACCGGAATACCTTCAAACGGCAGGTAACGGGTATCACTGAAATCCAGCACAAATTGCCCGCTGTCATTCATACCGTGGGAGAGAGCAATGGCGCTGCAACCGCGTGGCATTACCACGCTGCCGCCATAGTTCAGCACTGCCCGGATATCTTCATACGGGCCGAGCAGTGCCGGCAAGGTGACACTCACTTGCTTCAACTGGCGGGTACTGCCTAAACTTTCGGGGTAATCGCCGAAAATATCCAGGTCGGCCAACCGTATTGAGGCTTCCATCTGGCGGTTGCTGAGTTTCAGCTCATTGCCAGAAATACCCACACTGCCTTTGCCGTCACGGAGGAACTGGGTGAGTTTTTCGGTCAAATTAAAGCTGTCTGATGGTAAGGCTTGGTATACCTGCGCCAGCGACACGGTGCGGGTTACTTCCAGTGCCCGTTCATCGCGTTCCAGCCAGGCTTTTTCCATTTCAGCTAGGTTCAGTAGCAACGTTTCACCGGCCATCAAACCCGCGGTAGTACCGTTCCAGGCACCGCCCCGGATGAAGGTCACACCCTTGTCGTTCAGTTCGCGGCGCAGCGCTTCCTGTGCCATCAGGCAGAAGGATTGGGTCAGGTCAAAGAATTGGTAGTAGATGGCGCTCAGCTTGCCGCGCATCCAACTGTAAAGCGCTTTGTTCGTGAATTTACGCTGTAATAATTCTAACTGAGCCTGAGTTTGCGCCTGTTGGGTTTCCTGATATTCCACCTGCATTTGTGCTGCTTCGCGACGGATTTTCAGGGTTTCCAGTTGAGCATCCATTTGTTTCACTTCACCGTCAGCGTTATCACGCTGAATTTCCCACTCCTGACGACGGCGGCGATAGATTTCAGAACGGCTAATTTTTTCCGCAGAATATTGGGAAGCTGTTGCTGAAAGTGACATGACAGACGCAGCGGCGTGCAGTGGTGCTCCCCAGTGGCTTCCGCCACAAGCGAAACCGAATACATTGGGTGCCAAATCGACCGCTCCTCCGGCGGTTGAAAGCACCTGACCGGCCAGAGATTGACTTGCCGCTGCATCAAACAGTGACATGGCCCGCTGCTCTCCGTGGTTGATATCTTCGTCATACAGCCGCTGGTATTTCTCCAGACGATTTTGTGCACTGCGTCGGCTTTCTTTCAGTACGGCAATATCGGCATCGACTTCATCCACTGTCCGTTGCTGGATACGGATGCTCTGTGTCGCCAGCTCCATGCCCTGCTGAAGTAACAATGTGGTGAATTCATCAGCATCATCATGCTCTGCCATATTGAGCAAAGAAGCCCCAAACTGAGTCAATTGCCCCACCAGATTGCGGGCCCGCTCCAGCATGACCGGGAAACGGTATAACGACAAGGTGCCTGTTGGCAATGCACTGCCGTCCTGAGACGCTTGTACCATGCTGGTGAGCAGCGCTTTCGGATCGGTAGGTTCGGCGTAAATCGCCAGCGATAACGGCTGCCCGTCAATAGACAGATTGTTGCGCAGATTAAACAGGCGCAGACGCAGAGTTTTCCAGTAATCGGTGAGCGCCGGGTTATATTCCGGCAGGAACAGCCCGACCAGCGAGTTAGCGGTACGGGGCTGCGTGGGAACATCTCCACGATTCAACGCCGCAAGGTCTTGCTGATAAGCCGCCCGCATAGTTTTGCTGGCTGCGACGGAAAGGGATGGTGCAGCCCATTGACTACTGCCGTAATCCTCCGGCTCATCACCGAGTAGCTCCAAGGCACGCACGTACCACATTTTGGCTTCATTCAACGCATCGCGGGTCAGTTCGCGATAGGCCATATCTCCCCGCATAATAAGTTGATCCAGCAGGCGCATAAAGGTGGCCACTTTATAGTGCGTCGGATCATGCTGGGCAACGGCATCCGGATCAACCGCATCCAGCGGATTGGCATGCCAGGAAGTAGTCTCTTCCAGCGGGCGACAGTTCCAGATCCAGGGCGCAATTTCCCCGTTAACGATATAACCAGCCGGATTGTAGACGTAGTTCATCCATTTGGTGGCTTCATCGAATTGTTTTTCCTGTAACAGACGCTGGAAGCACATCATCGGGGTGTAGTAGAACAGTTCCCAGTAATAGAGGGCACAGGCGCTGTTAAAATCCAAGGGTTCGATGTTCTGTCCTGAGATAACAACACCAACATCCCTGTCAGCACTCCAACCAGATATTTTGGTAAATGTGGTCAATGCAAGAGTAGTGTTATCTACCTTTAATGTACCGGACTGTAACCGACCTTTTTGACATTTCAGGTATACACCTAAGCCTTTCTCTCTGTCATAGGGGAAATTAATTGGATCAGAGAATTCCTTTTCTAAACGGGAAATAGGAGCAAATAGAGTAACTTGTTGTTCTGTATCCCCCAATATACCACTCCAGAAAATATGATCTCCCATTTCTATGGATTCGTCAGAACGACCACGATTCAGTATAAAATCAGCCCTACGGTTGCTTCCATGCTTGTTGGCATGATATTTAGGAATAGTTATCGTGATATAGCTTCCACGTCCCAACTGATGTTCCTGAATATTTTGGGTTTCCATACTGAGGATGGTATCAATGCCGATATTCGCTCTGGACACCAGTTGAGGGGCCAGCAGGGTATTGAGACGAATGCGATAAACCCCGATTTGCATATACTGCACACCTGTATGAGTTTCTCGCAGACAGAGAATATTACCCGGGTTGTAGTTGCGCCTTATTACATTCAGAGTCTTGCTGATTTTACCTAGCACACGACCATCTTTCGCTTTCGCCTCAAAGGTGATATTGACCGGTGCCGAGTTATTGCGATAAACCAGCCCTGAAGCATCAATAACCAAGGGATTAAAGGTGTATTGCATGGCATCAAAACTGT
This sequence comes from Xenorhabdus sp. PB62.4, assembly GCF_014467285.1. Taxonomy (NCBI): domain Bacteria; kingdom Pseudomonadati; phylum Pseudomonadota; class Gammaproteobacteria; order Enterobacterales; family Morganellaceae; genus Xenorhabdus; species Xenorhabdus sp. PB62.4. Next base: position 38,579 of record NZ_NKHR01000023.1, read on the forward strand.
TGGCCGGCAAGGAAGCTGCATCGGTACTGGCGGTAAAAGTCTGGGTTTTACTGCCGGCTACCACCGTAATTTTGATATCGGTATTATTAATACCTGTGTCAATATCCAGCCAGCCAGATGATTGATAAGAACTAAATATCTGGAAGCCAAAATTATTATTACCATCAACAGCATAACTGCACTTTTTAAAATCACTGGTCTTATTGCTACCAACAGTGAAAACTGCGCGCAAGGCACTGTTTGGAGAAAATGGAAACTCGAAAAGTCGATTATGATAACTCTCACTCTTTCCTATCGTTCCAGTGCCCATATCAACAGGTGTCAAAATCAAACGCCTGCTATACATTGACCCGTAAAGACGATCTTGTACTGATGCAATATAGTTTTTCGTTTTATTATAAACGGCAACTGGGCCTCCAAGATCAGAGTAACCACTATAACGCTTAAGGGTATTTGCGATAATAAATGCATTGCCATACTGTGACTTTCCATCCACACCAGCAAGCTTCATTGCGCTGATTTGTTTGTTTCTGATGACATTGCCACTGCCATCATATCTGATAGTAAAAGCTGCGTTATGTAGTGTAATAGTAAGGTTATCGCTGGAGTATTTACTGGTTATCTGCGGAATATTCCCGTTCTCCATCACCGTCAGACTATAATCACCGATGGCAGAACCCATCTTCAACGAGGTAGGTACTTCAAAATCCTGCGCAAAACGATAGCTGGCCTTTCTTACCAAGTTGTTGTCTTGAGTATTAATGATATCAAAGGTATTTTCCAGTTGGCTGTAGCGGCTCAGTGCTGTGTTCTCCATCTTTTTCAAGGAGCCATCGCTGTAAATCGTCATCCCTGCTACGTTTTTGTTGCTGCTGCCAAAGTCGCCATAACTTTCCCCGGTTTTGTACACGAAAACCAACAGCGTATCCTCGCCCTGAAAGCCTGAGGCCGCCAATCCCAATCGTTCAATTTCAGGTTTTTTGTCAGTGACCGCCATCACCTGCGTCGTGATATCGTAAGACCAGGGGGCACTCCAACTGCCGTCATGGCGCAAGAACGCGAGTTTCAGTGTAAAACGGTCATAGGTTTCCACTGGGTCAATACCATTTTTCGCCACTTCATCTTTTTCTACCCAGATAAGGTGCAAACGTTCCCTGAATATGACCGGACGTATTGCATCCCTGTATGGGCTGACTGCCGTATCAATCTTTGTCCACTCTTTCCAGGCATTGGCGGCCAGTTTACCCGCCTGCATCCGTGAGATATCCACGTTACGCCAGTAGTATTCCGGCAGGTTCTCCCGCGTTTGTCCGACAAACCAGGTCAGCCCTGTGTTGCTATTGACGTTGTCGTGATAGGCGCTGACAACTTTCAGATCTGCCACGGTTTCAAAGCGGGTCAAGTAAGTTTTAAAGGCATCCTCCACTGTGTCCCGGCTGAGCTTACTCTGGCTGATGTTTTCCAGCAGTTCATCCATCATCCGGGTCTGCCCGATACGCTGGGTCGGGTCAATGTAGTTTTCCGGATAATAAACCAGCCGCGACACCCCACCCCAGGTGCTGTAACGGTTATTCACCGTCCAGTCGGTAAAGAACTGACGGGTTGATACATCGGCACGGGCATTGGGTTCTATCCGGTTCAGTGCCCGGTTGATATAGAGCTGAATACCGGCAATGACTTCCGCCAGTCGGGTGGTTTTCACGGCAGAAGAAACCTGATTATCAATCAGGAAATAGCTGTACAGGTCATCCCGATTTTGCAGGAACACACCTTCTGGCTGGATATTCGCCAGAAACCAATTGCACAGCACGCTACTCAGGCGCTCTGCGGTATGATCCATCAGTGCCTGAGCCTGTTGTTTGCTGAGGCTGGCTTCCATATTTTCTGCCAGTTTTTGCCACTCATCCCAGGAAGGTAACTCTGACTTTGCCTCGTTCAGTACAGTCACGTAACGGATATTCACCAGCGTTCGGATAACTGATGGCATGGTGTGTAATTCTGAGGCTACATCTATCCATTGCAGCACAGAGTTGATGTTCTGCCAGCTTTTAAGACTGCTCACCCCGGCACAGGCCACGGCTTGTGTCACCACACTGATGTCCAGCCCCATCACGGAGGCCAGTCTGTCTGCCGTGAGTGTCTGCTGGCGCAGCATATCTAGCGTGTCAGAGCTGGGATTGCCCAATCCATTAATCCACTGGTGGAATCTGTAGAGTAAGAATAGAGTATCAATATTATGCTGTCCGGCGGGTTGACTTTTTGCCCCCAGCACGGCGAATCCGGAGATGACCAGCACAGATAGCTCTGCTTCACTGAGGCGCAGTGTCTGCACGGAAAGCGATAACTGTGCCATCACATGGCAGAATTGTGCCAGTTGGGTAGTTTCATTGGCACTTAACGACTCTTTCAATACCAGTGTCATAAACCCGGCAATATTCAGGTCGCCCGGTCGCAGGTTATCGGTCCACAACAGGATATACCGCGCCATATCCGGTGACGCCAGATGCAGCGTTGCAGCAATAAACGGCGCGAGAATTTCAGCCTGAAACTCCCGATTGTTACTTTGCGCCATATCTTCACTAATACGCGGTCGGAGGGTATTAATCAGGTTACTGATTTCCGGTGAAATATTTCCGCTGAACTCTGGAGTACATAATAACCAGATCTCTTCAGTGGTGATTTCCGCCTCGGTCAGCCACTGCGTCACCCGATACAGCCAGATAACCAGCCGTGACAACTCTCCGGAAGACAAAGAAGCCGTTGTTTTGCCATTGAACGGAGAAAAACCATAAAGCATACACAGCTCATTTACCGTCAACTGATGGGCACGGGCCAGTAACGTGAGGCGATAAAGTGAAGAGATAACGGAGACAGAAAGCGTGATGTTATTTGGGGTATCCACTACACCCGCCAGTTTGCCCAGTTGATACAGCTCACCGCTGTTGATACCCAACCCACGCATCAGGGACGAACGGGCAAAGGTAGCCTGCTCTTCACCGGGATCAATGCTGACCGTGTTGCCGTCGGCTTCAAAGATTTTCCCTTTCAGCGGCGGTGTATTAAAGATACGGTTAAAATGACTGACACTGTCGTCGTCGGCATATTGATTAATGACCGATCCGTTCAGCACCTGTGCATCATCAAAGCTCAGTGCATAACGGTGACTGTAGAACAAAGTATGGAAGACTTTGGTCAGAACTGAGTCGTTTATGATGCCCTGTGCATTGTCACTGAGTACGATAGTTTGCAGTTCATTCGGTGAAAGTCCGCTAGCCAGGCACAAGCGAATGGCTTTATTCAGTTTGAGCGCAAAAATAGTCAGGGGATAAGACTCAAAAGTGAATATTCCGCCGCCCTGATTTGTGGCGCTAGTGGAAGAAGTATAGCGATAAGCGTATATTTTCACACCTTTTCTATATTCATTATCAGATATGTTACTTAAGTAATTGCTTTTGAAATTAGTATTGGCTACTAGGGGACCGGAAAGGTTGCCGACAACTCCACTTGTCCCTGAGTTTTTTCTAAGAGTAGCCCCAAACTCTCTCGATACCTTAAAATTAGCACGTATAAAGAACTTATTATTTCCTTCATACATCAAATCAAAGTAATTTACATGTTTATCATAATCATCTGTTTTTACACGTGTTATTTTGTAAGCTTCTAGTTTACTTTCATTATTTACCACTAAGCCCGTTGAAATATTATCCACATAAACAGAGGTGCTGTCAGAATAGTCATTCTGCAACATCCCGAGGTATTTTTGCACCTCAGAAAGCTCAAGACCATAATACTTAGCTATCCATGATTGTGACGCGAAATTCTCGGGCGTAATATTTTCACCGAAGTTTTTCGCAAATAAAGCCTCAGCGTTCTCTTCCGTAATCTCTTCGATCAAAATGTTATAAAGTTCCGGCGAAATATTTGCCAGAATAGCCAGTAATGACGCCCCTTCCGCCTGCCCCATGACCTCCGGATTGCGAGACAACGCTGACAAGGTGCTGTCATGCGTCATAATGACTTGACGAATAGTCTCATAAGGCTGATGGTAAGGCGTGTCAATAGCCTGACGGTAAGTCGACAGGTTCTCCATCAATGTATCCGAATCCTCTCCAGTCTTACGGGTAATATGTTCCAGCAACAGCTCATTAGACAGTGACAGGGTGGAGATTTCTGCATCCATATTATTCTGACTCAATGTCAGATTAGCCAGATCCGGACGACGGTTATCAAGATGGTAAGCAGAGCTTTTGAAATGCAGGTCTTTCGCCTCACGGTACAATTCTGTGAGATAGCCAGCCGGCGAAAACATGGAAGCTACAGAGCCCGGTTTCACAAAGGAAGAAGAGCGGGAACCAAACATTTCATCATAACTGCGTGAAAGGCTGTCTTGTTCAATACCCAAGCGGATGGCATTGGATAATTGCGGGTTAGCTCGGGTGAAAATACGGGCTTCCAGCAGACGATGACGTTTTTCTTGTTCAACGGCTTCGTGATGGAGATAGTGGGTTTCCCCCCAGCTAAGCCGTTCCTCGAACATTTTTCTGAGTTCGCCGAATGAGAAAGGCTGAAGATCGGCGAGGGTCATTGATTGACCTTCGCGAGTTTGATTGATTTTATTCAGTAACAAATCTGTACTGTACATAATAACCTCAATTATTTTATAAAAAGGTGTTTCAGAAAGTTTAATGGCTAATATCTTGTAGACTACTATCTTATTTACGATCTAATTTTCTTTATTTGATATTAATCATATTAACTACGATGTTATTGAGAAGGGGGGAGGGCATGTTTTTACTCATTTTTATTTTCAACACTTAATTTATAATCTGGTTGAATAAATAACGTTTCACAAACAAAGAGTGATTTAAAACGTTATGCCTTTCCTATCAATGTCACACATGAGAATTTCATTTCCTTTCAAAAAGCATCAGAAAAATAATGAAAGTTATTATGTAAATCCAATCACAATAAAAATCATCAATGTCTTGAGGGTAAAATAAGAATGATATGGGAGGTTTACATGGTTATGCCACTGATAATTATAAAAAACCTTATTTATATTTAGTGAATAAACCTCATATAAGAGGAATGTTAAAAAACAGAATATTATAAATAACCCCATTGTGTTACATGAAATGGTTCTTAAATAGCTCAGGCTCAATGTAACCTTTATTGGTTATTCGTATAGATGCCTATTAGACTAAGGTGGAATTATTAAAATTCAGCCGAATTTTACGCAATCATTACTATCTTCTTTTGTTGTTCTTTCTTTTCAGGGTCATGTATTGAATAGTTAGATCACTCGCTAAACGTAGTTTTCACGCTCAATAAATGTCCCTATCACTTTGTCGTGCATTTCCTCCGATTTGGAATAGCCAAGCGTTTTTCGATTCAACCTTTTTATGCGGGTATCCTCCGTTTCTTTTTCCATGTCCTTTAACGTCTTCTGATTTGTGACAATAACGACAATGAACATCAACTTTAGCCATGTTTCACCATAAAAAGGCAGAAAGGTATCACAACAACTAACCATTCAATACATGACCACATTTCTGTTATCCTTTTATGCTTATTCTTTTTAAATATATTATCCCGTTGGAAATAGTAAACTCTTGTAAGCAGTGGATGAATTAGGGCGGTTTATTATTTACATCCGGAAAAATAGTTTTTTTTATTCAATTCTACACAGATATCATACTATTTTAATGTAGCGCCCAGTTTTTTTTTCGAAAATCGTGTTAGGATTAACTTCCTACAACCTACACTTTTAAGTCGAAGTAACTGGGCTTGGGTTTATGTGCTTCCGAAAATAGTTGTCATTGAACAGAGTTAAGGCTAATTATTCAGTACTAGATCACTCCTAAATATTTATCCAGATACATGTTAAGATGTCTATAGGATAATTCCATTATTGGATGGAAAAACATCAGCTATCTATATATTTCGGCAGTTCCATTTAAATGGTTTTTACCAACAGCAGAAGTAATTCGGAAATGTTTTGCTCCAGCCTCACTAGCTTTTTTGGATAATTTATCAATGAGTGTATCCAAAGTTTCTGCCCCTGTTACGGAAATAACGCCAATCTTCTCTCCTACAGCGGATTTGACCTCGCTCGCAGCCGATGAACCAAATGAAATAGCACTTAATAAAAATAACGGAGTTATATATCTTGAAGTTTTCATCTTGTAATCCTATGTTAATTTTCAGTTTACGAAAAAGCTGTATAGTATTTTACATATTGACAGAAACTTTAGGTCAAGAGACATAGAGAAAAATATAATTATATTAATTTAATACAAATTAATAGTGGTTAACAATTATTAAGATGTAACCATTTCTCCGCGTCAAGCGCAGACATACACCCTGAACCCGCAAAAGTAATGGCCTGACGATATTTGCTATCAGCAACATCCCCAGCGGCAAATACACCAGAGGTTGATGTCATTGTTTCAAGCGGTTGACTCTTGCCATTGACAATAATATATCTTTCTTTCAGTTTTAACTTATTCTGTAAAAATGCGGTATTTGGAGTATGACCTATTGCCATAAAACACCCTCCAATGGGGAGGTCATATAAAAGGCCATCAATTTTATTTGTTAAAGCAAGCCCCTTAAATTTTCCCTGATATTCGATATACGCTTTTACCTCGGTATTCCAGAGTATATCGACTTTCTCTTCCTTAACTTTCGCCATCAGCCTATCTTGCAGGATTTTTTCAGCCCTGAGTTCATCCCGCCGGTGAATAAGAAAGACCCGTCTGGCGATATTGGAAAGATACAGGGCCTCTTCAACGGCGGTATTGCCACCCCCGATAACGGCAACATCCTGCCCTTTATAGAAAAAACCATCACAAGTCGCACAGGCCGACAACCCTTTACCCTGTAAGTTATTTTCAGCCGGTAAATTTAAATAACGTGCGGTTGACCCGGTTGCAATGATTATACTCTCTGCCTGATATTTATTTTTCTCACCGGAGACGAGAAAAGGGGTTACATTAAAATCGACTGAAACAATGTGGTCATTGATTATTTCCGGAACAAATTCTTTTGTATGGTTATCCATCCTTAACATCAATTCCGGGCCTGTTGTCCCTCCCGGCTCTCCCGGCCAGTTTTCAACATCAGATGTATTCATTAATTGCCCTCCAACCTCCAAACCGGAGACTACAATAGGGGAAAGGCCCGCTCTGGCGGCATATATCGCCGCAGTATATCCCGATATCCCGTGGGGCCTGTTCCTATAATTAGCACTTTCGTATAAAAAGACATTAAATGCTCCTTGTTTTACCCGTAAATGATAACCTTGGAACCAAAAGCTGGATTAACAAAATAAATCAGCCCCATAATTTCCTGAATTAATTCAGACAGGGCTACAAATTTTGAGAAACCAGACTCTTAAATTGTGATAGCGAAACAACGCCAATCAGAGAATCTACAGGTTTTCCATCTTTATAAACTAATGTCGTGGTCATGTATTAAATAGTTAGTTGTGGTAGACTTCCCGATTCTTAGTGATCAAGGTAAAGCATGGCTAAAGTTGACGTCTATTGTCGTTATTGTCACAAATCAGAACAGGTCAAAGGGCATGGAAAAGGAAATGGAGGACATCAGCGTTATCGCTGTTATGCCTGCTGC
>NZ_NKHR01000024.1:0-44425 GCF_014467285.1 Xenorhabdus sp. PB62.4
CATCACGAGTCGTATCATGCATTAATTCGAGGGCGTGTTTTTGGTCTGACGTCAGATGAATTTTCATGGGCATCAACATGATCTAATTTAAGTAAAAAATCAAGCATCTTCAATTACGATGGGTATACACCTTGCAGACAGGTGGTCAATCTCAGCCAACCGTAACAGTGATTTTCGCCATAATCACCAGAGCTGGAGTATCGCATCGGGGGTGACAATCCCTTATGGCTACTGGTCATTTGATTACCAGTATGCCAAAAACAGTTCATTCCAAATGATATCCCCAGATACATTCAATGCCCGCCATGAAAGTAAGGGGCAAACTCATCAATTAAAAATAAACCGGACGTTATACCGTGATGGTAAACAAAAACTGGCTTTGAATATGGGGTTAGTCCGTCGCCAAACTTCCAACGTTACGGCTGGCATCAAGTTATCCATTAACAGCCCGACGTTAAATACTATCAGTTTGGGAGCTAACTACAGTACTACACTGTCGGGAGGCTATATGACATTCAACCCGACATTCAGCCATGGTTTGGATATTTTGGGAACGACGAAAGATAACTCTGGCGCCCGCAATGCCCCCAAAAGTCAGTTTCGTAAATTCAGCCTGAGCAGCAGTTATTTCATTCCTGTCACTGACGATATTTATTACCTGACCTCCCTGTATGGGCAGTTTACTCCAGATAATCTTTATGCCAGCGAGCGCCTTTCATTAGGCGGGCAATATTCCGTCCGGGGATTTAAAGAACAGAATCTCATAGGAAATAATGGCGGATATTGGCGCAATGAACTGAACTGGAAATTAACCACGCTCCCTTTATTGGGTGAACTTTCTTTAAATAGTGCACTGGATACAGGGTGGTTAAAAAACAACAAAAAAGGACAAATCGAAGGAGGTAATGTCACGGGAGCATCACTGGGTATTTCACTCAATCACAACAGGATGAGTCAGACGGTCATAATAGGAAAGCCACTGGCTTATCCCACTCACCTCAGACCAGACCACTGGATCGTTTATTGGTCTGCATCACTCAACTTTTAATAAAACCATACCAAAAAATTTGGATTTGATTTAATCAAAGGACACAATATGGATAAATTTAATAGCCCTGTGGCAAGGGGAACCTGTTATTTTTTGATTTATCTGACAGGGATATACCCGCTGAACTCGGCCGTGGCAGGCGGTATTACACCTGATAATCCGCAGACACAGGTGCATCACAATGGCAATGTACCGATCGTGAATATTGCGACGCCCAATAATGCCGGAATATCTCACAATACGTATCAAGAATTTAATACCGGCACCCAGGGCGCCGTATTAAATAACGCCACACAAGCGGTTAATTCTCAATTGGCCGGTCAAATCAACGCCAATGCTAACCTGCAGGGCAAGGCAGCCGAACTCATTATCAACGAAGTCACCGGAAGCAGCCGTTCTGAACTACTGGGACAATTGGAAGTGGCCGGCCAGAAAGCCAATGTCATGATAGCCAACCCCAATGGTATCACTTGTGATGGGTGCGGCTTTATTAATACCTCAGGTGCCGTACTGACGACCGGTAAACCGCAATTTGATACTCAGGGTGCACTTGAAGCGCTGAGTGTGACAAAAGGCCAAATCACGATTGGGGGGAAAGGGTTAAATGGTCAGTCAACAGATTATGTCGATATTATTAGCCGAGCCACTGAGTTAAATGGCAAAATCCAGGCTAATAATCTTGCACTCACTCTGGGTGCTAACCAAATTTCCTTTAAAGACGGCACCACCAAAACCACTGCTGGTGAAGGGAGTCGTCCAACATTGGCTGTTGATACTAAGGCGTTGGGTGGTATGTATGCCAATAAAATACGCCTGATAGCAACGGAAGATGGCGTTGGCGTTAATCTTAAAAATATTACCAGTAATCAACACGATACCACATTAAGTTCTAATGGCAGAATGGAACTCGGCAACATTAAAGCTAAAACAGACTTAAATGTTGGCGCTAAGGAGATTAGTATTGAGAAAAGTTATGAATATACTCCTCACATTCAGTCTGGACGAAATATTGTTCTGGCAGCTAATAAGATAACCAATGAAAGTGGAGTGATTGCCGGCCAAGATATGCGAGTATTTGGCGATACTATAACTAACATCGGTGAAAAAGCGATTCTACAAGCTAATAACAACATGTGGCTTCAGAAAAATGCACAAGGAGATAAGAGTGATCTCATCCAAAATAGGTCTGCTACAATAAAAACTAATAAAGGTGATTTAATCATTAGAGCTAATGATTTATATAATATACGCAATCTTTATTTCACATCAGCGAATGGAAATGTAACCCGCGACTCAATTGATCAATCAGAGATTGATTTACTTCAGCAAGAACATGACATTATTTTAGAGCAATATGAGTATGAAGGAGGAATAAATGATGAGGATGAAGAATATCTTGAATCAATTAAGGATAATATAAAACATTTAACCAGCGATGTAGGGGTTTTGGAAAGTTTTCACCCAAGCTCCATTACAGCCGGAAATAATATCTATATAAATAGCAATAACTTATGGAATATAAATAGCCAAATAAATAGTCAAAATAATACATTTTTAACTGGTGAAAATTTTAGAAATTTCAGAAACATTACTTACCATTCAGAGCCTTATTCATTTACACTTAAAAATGCCAGTTCATCTACCGATATTTATTTTATTTCTGGATCAACCATAGCAATTCCTGATGTTTATCATTACCAACCAAATGGCATTGGTTTTAACGATAAAAATATAGAATGGTATAATTGGAATAGCGCTAAACAAACAAAATTAAATTCAGCAAAAAATATGGAAGATAAATTATTGGATAATGCGGTATCTGCAAAAGAAAATCTAGTCATTGATTTTTCTAATAATTTGATAGTCCAGAAGAATGTGGCAGATTATGATTATCTGGCACCAAAAGAATCAAACGCCATATCAGCTAAAAACATCTTTTTACATGGTAAATATATCAATGTTTCAGATAAAATAAATTCCGAAACTGATTTGAACATTATTTCAGATAATGTTATCTCTGCTAATAAAGCAGAAATTTCATCAGGAAAAGATTTGTCTTTGACAGCAGTTAATGGAGTAATTTTTAAGAATAGCAAACTAAAAGGCGAAAACATCTCATTAATTAATCGGACTGGGAATATTTATTTGACAGGTTCTGACTTAGTTTCCCAAAAAGCTCTTTCGATTATTTCTAGCGCTGATATATTTCTTAAATCAACGGTAACTGATTTAAGCGGAGGGTCAACAACAAATATTACCCATAAAGGTAGCACCTTAAATAGCGGAAGTAATTTAACCATTATGACCAATGGTAGCCTCCTATTTCAGGCTACCAAGTTAATTGCTAAAGGTGCCATGAATATCTCCGCTCAAGGTGGTTACCTCTATGCTCAGGCAACGGAAGACATCAGTCATTATGAAACCAGTGAAACAAAGCGTACCTGGTATGGTAAGAAAAAAACCACTAACCATACTCACCACAGCGTGACAAATAAAGTAACCGAATTCATTGCGGATGGTGATATTAATATACTCAGTCATGATGATAGTACTTATGAAGCCAGTAAAATCGAAACCAATAATAATGCTAAGTTAACGAGTACACACGGAAAAATAAATTTTAAATCTGTTAAAGACGTTTCCTTCGAACACACTATTAGTAAATCTAAAGGGTTCTTCATTAAGAACAGAGATAGCGGGCATACTGCAGAAACATGGGTGTTACCTTCTGTTCACATTGGTGGAAAATTAACGATTGATGCAGCAAATGGGATTAGTGCTGACATCAAAACACAGAAAGCCCAGGATTTGAAAAATGTATTAGCAAATTTTGGCAACACCTCTGAAACGGCTTGGCTAAAAGGGTTAGCTCAACGGCAAGATGTACACTGGAATGAAGTACAGGATGCTTATGACAATTGGGATTATAAAAGTCAAGCATTAAACCCTGTCGCAGCTGCTGTTATTGCCATTGCTGTGGCTGTAGTCACGGCTGGGGCTGGAGTAACTATTGCTGCGGCTAATGCTGCCGCAGGTACAGCCGGTAGTGCAGCTACCGCAGCCGGAGCCAGTGCTGCAACAGCGGCAACAGTAAGTACTACTACATACGGAGCAGTTTCTGCAGGTATTGGAGCTCTGGCTTCTAAGGCAGCAGTTAGTCTTATTAATAATGAAGGAAACCTGTCCAAGACCCTCAAAGATATGGGCAGTAGGGATACTGTAAAATCAACCATTACTGCGATGGCAATTGGTGGTGCGTTGGCCGGGTTTGACAAATTTATGGGTGTAGAAAAAGCGGCTAACGGTGTAACTAAGGTACCTTTGTTAAGTAATAGTGAATGGAGCAAAGTCGCCCAACGTGTTGCAGGGCAATCTGTTATTAGCTCGAGTTTAAATACTGCAATCAACGGTGGCAGCTTTAAAGACAATTTCACTACTGCGTTACTTGCCAATGTAGGCACCCAAGCCAATATCGAAGGTGCGGATTTCATCGGAAAAAATGGGGCTGCATTAGGTTTTACTGAAAAGGCTATCAGCCATGCCGCAGTATCAGCTATTGCCGCACACATTGGTGGGGGCGATGCAAAAGCTGCAGCAGCGGGTGCATTTGCCGCCAGGCTTGCGTCTGTAACACTGGCTAAAACATTTAATGATCCAGCTCAAATTCTGGCAGGCGGCAAGATTATTGGTGGTATTGCCGGGGCATTTGCTACAAATAGTGCACAGGGAGCCCACGGTGGCGCGGGCGCCGGTGAAATAGTTCTTGAGCATAACTTCCTGAAATATGATCTGTATAAATTGAACCGACAAGTCAAGGCAGCAAAAGAAAAAGGCGAAGATACGACACCTATCTTTGAGAAAATGCGTAAGAGTCTGGCAGAAGATCGGGATATAGTCAAAACCACCTGTAAGGACAGGCCGACTATTTGTGGTGCTGCGCATCGCGAACTCGCCAATGAAGCGATAGGAGAATTCCAAGGTATCGGCGAATTTTATTTTGATCGCGATGTTGTTGAGTTTGTGAAGACAGAAACGGATAAAGACAATGCCGTCATCAATGACTATATCAGTACAAAAGGTGAAATACTGGAGTATGTGTTTAACGGTGCTGAGATACTGGTAGGTAACGAAACAAAGTTTTCAATTAAAGGAAAAGGCACCAATTCAGCCCATAATCAACAAACAAATCAGCTGGGTTCTTCGCCTACAAAGCCAACAGTTGTTGTTGTAAACTCTGGTAAAACAGGTGGTTGGGAAAAGCAATTGAATAAGCCGCAACCAAATACAATTTATCATGTAGACGGAAATAAAACGTTCCAAACTGATTCATTAAGCCGTACCATCATTGCTGAAGGCTCTCTGTCTTTGTCTAAAAACGACCGTAATACTTATCAACAGAGCAAGACAGGGAAAAGTGGCAATCCAGGTGATGAAGGGGGTCATCTATTTGCCAGTATCTTTAATGGGCCAGGTGAGAAAATAAATATTCTCCCAATGAATGGAAATCTGAATAAAAGTGAATGGAAAAAGATGGAGAATTCTTGGGCCAAGGATTTGAAAGACGGTAAGCAAATTGATGTTAAAATTGTACCTGTTTACAAAGGTGAGAGTAAACGCCCTGAAAGCTTTAACGTAACATATTCTATTGATGGTGGTAGACCAATAGTGAAAGATTTTAGCAATGCTCCTGGAGGTGGTGAAAAATGAAGGAATTAGATATGCTTCATAATAAAATTGGCCAATTACTTGTTGATGCAGGGCCGGAAGATGCGCAGAAAATACTAGTACGTGCAACATTATCCCCAGAAGGTGATGCTTGTGAATATGAATACGATTATATAGATAACGAAGGGCACGAAGACTGGTTTCTCCCTGATGCCCACGCCAGTTATGACCTTAGGTTACTATTAGTAGAATTAAGGAAGTATTACGTGGAAAACAATTTGACTAACGCTCGTCCCGCATGGAATGGCTGTTTGCTCATTGTTGACCTTAAGAAGATGAAAATTAATATAGAATTCAAGTACGAAGATTAACCTGAACGCGATCCCAGCCATCGTGCTGGGATCTTTTTTTTACCACCACTCGCGCTCCAAGAACCAAACCATCAACCAGTAACGTTTGTTGTGCCGTGATCCACAAAATCAGCCTTTAACCCCCGTGCGATATCCATTTTTCTGGCCACCCACATCACCGCCTCCAGTTCACTGCACTGGTGCTCGCGCATTAACGCCCGCCGTTCTGCTTTTTCTTCTTTTTCCGTCATCCCCAACGCCAGATAGAGGCTCGGGGGCACGACCCGGAACAGGGCTTCGATTTTTTTCGCCAGCACCACGCCCTCGGTATAACAGCGGGGTAATTTACTGGCGGAGAGCAAGACAGATTTCTGTTCTTCGTTAAGTTTTTTGAAACGGGCGATTTGCTCGACTTCATCCGGGGGCATGGTCAGGCACAGCCACCATTCGGCCATATTCAGCATTTTCTCAGCCGTATCCGGGTAATCGGCGAGGTTTTGCGTCGCCAGCCACAGCCAGGCGCCCAGTTTACGCCACATTTTCACCACCTTGGTCATATAGGGCGACAGCAGCGGGTTGGTGGTGGTGATATGCCCTTCATCAATCACCAGTTGCAGTTCCCTGTCCTGATACTGATCGCGTTCGGCCAGGTTATTGACGGTATTAATCAGTGAGACCATCGCCAGCGCCATTTGCGCCGAGTAGTTTTCCCGTGCCAGTGTGCCCAAATCAATCAGGGTGACATCCACTTCCGGCCACGGGGTGCCGGGACGGTTAAACAGTTCGCCTTCAAAACCCTGGGTAAACATCGACATGGCGCCGGCCATTTCATCTGCCCGCGCCCGTCGGTGTGCCGTAATTAAAGGTTGCCCATGCTCATCCTGCCGGTGATTGCGGGCGATAGCATACAGCGCATTTTGTAAGTCAGAAGCCAGCATCTGACGTTGCTCAACAAAGCTGATCTGTGCTGCCATCATCATGGCTTCGCGGATCAAACCCCGGTCGGAACGGGTTAAACGCTCTTCCTCTTTTTTCTCACCGCCGGTGATCATCAGCCGGGCCGCGATTTCCATCTCACCCAGAATATCACGCTGTTCATCCCCTTCATCCTGCGATTCATCGGCATCCGGAATATCGGCTTCATGAATACACAGTTGTCTGGGACTCAGTTGCAGCAGCTGGTGCGCATCGGCAAACAGCGCCAGACTCACGCCACAGCCTGGTTTAATACCGATTTTATTGACCGTCAGCCCCAGGCTGGCGTAGTAATCGGCCAGTAAACCAAAACTGTTGCCGGCTTCGACAATAAACAGGCGCGGTCGGTGGATCGCCATCAGTTGCACCAAGGAGGCGCACAACGTGGCGGATTTGCCTGCCCCGGTCGGGCCAAATAATAATAAGTGCGCATTCTGGGTGCGATCCTGTTTATTCATCGGATCGAAGGTCAGCGGTGCCCCACCGCGATTAAAGAAGCTGAACCCCGGGTGCCCGGTGCCGGTTGAACGGCCGGTCACCGGCATCAGTCCGGCCAGATGCTGCACCCAGCTCAGGCGGCTGTACCAGTGTTGCTTATCTTTCTGCGGATTAAACCCCATCGGCAAAGCGCGCAGATAGGCATTCAACGGGGACACACTGAATTCCGGTCGCACCGGCTGTAATCCGGCGGTCAGTAACGTTGATGATAACTGGTGCGCCCGCTGGTTCAGGTCAGTGACATCGTTGCCCCGCACCAGAAAGATCAGCGCGCTGCGGTACAGTTTATGGCGTCGTCCCAGTAAGGCTTTGACTTCCTGCACATCCTGCCGGACACGCGCCGATTCGGTATTTTCCCCCACGGCATTTTTTGCCAGCCGGGTAAAATCCGCTTCCAACGTATCCTGTGCCTGCGCCACGATGGTCAAAGAAACCACGGTGCCTTCCGGCATCATATCCATCAGGGCATTGATATTATCCCCCCGTTTCACTTCCCCCGTCAGCGTGCCCGGTTCTGGCGGACGGCGCAGACGTTCAACCGGAATGGCTTTATGTGGCAGGCCATCAAACCACCAGATACCATTGTCAGGATCAGACACCGGCGGGGTAAACCACAGGCTTTCGGCAAAATCATGATGAAGCGGGAGATCGTGCTGCGGGGGCGTTTCATCACTCACCGTGCGATAAAAATCGGCTTTTGCCATACCCCAGTCCGGGGATGGATTAAAATGACGTAACAACCAACGATGGATCTGCGCGCCATGCTGCCGAACAGCCACAATTCCCGCCGCCGCCAGTGACGACACCAGACGCTCGCAGACCTGATTGAGTGCGGCCACTGAAGATAACGTTGAGTGGTTTGCCTGTGATTTGTGAGCAGGCAGCCAGCGATACACGACCATGCGCGTCTGGCGCTGCTGCCCGCGCCACGGTTGCCCGGTGATCAGGCTATCCTGAAATATCCCCTCAGGCCGGGCAATGCTGTTCAGGTGGCGCTCAGATTCAGCCAGAAAAGCCGCCGTAAACGCGGTCCCTTGCGCCCAGGGTTTGACGTAATCCCGCAATGTATTGAGATAGGCCGCAGGATCATCTTCGTCCTGACAAAAAAATTGCACCACCCACGGTGAGATATCGTCCTCTTCCAGACTGTCCTGGATCGCATCTTCCAGCTGATCCCGAATTTCAATCAGTCTCTCCATTGGACGCCCTTCGGTGGCAACAGGCTCGATGCGGTAGACCGCCCCGACAGAGACACCATCATCCAGCAACAGGCATTGCCCGTCTTCCAGATATTCCACCCAGGGAAGATAATCGATAATGGAAGGGTTGGCCCGGTAAATCGCGGCTTCATCGGCTTCACGCAGCTGGCCCGGGCGGTGCAGCGGTTTGGGGATTTCCATCACAGTGCCTCCGTACGTTCACCCGGCAGGGCGTACTGCACCTGCTGATAAAACGGGAACACGGTGCTGTAGCCCGGTATCGGCGTATTGCCGGCGGCCAGATGCGGGAAGACATACATCACCATATCGGGGTTGGGGAGACGGGGAAATTGCTGGCTGATCTCATGTTCAGCCGAACGGCGGTAAGGGTCAGGCGCTTCCAGCGCTCGTTTCCGTTCGGTCCCGGTCAACATTCTGCGCAATGCGGTTCTTGCCTGCACGGGCGTGTGGCCGGCTTTATTGCCCTGCCACATCGCCAGCACCGTCTGCTTTCCGGCAGGCAACAACGTGTCTTTCGAAGTTGAACAACCGGCCATCAGCCCTGACAGACACAACACGACAACTGCGTTTATTTTTCGCATAGCTGAACCTCCGTAGTGCCAATGGCAGTAAAGGTGGCAAACTCAGGATGGACGGCCAGTTCCGATACCATAAACGCCAGGCGCTCCCACTGTTCCGGCTCAGCCTTGTTGCTGCCTGCCACCATCGATTGCCACTGTGTGTCTGACAGACGAAAAACAGTAAAATCACCGTCACCCAGCGGTTGACACGCATTGCCGATGGCAAGACAGAGCCGGGATGTTTTTTTATGGGCAGGCCGCCAGTAGAGCTGAACCGGTACAGGTTCAGCGTGTGGGGGTCTGTTAATTTGCAGGCAATAGGGTTGGCTGGCACTGAACAGCCATTGAAAGACTGGCTTTTCCATTAATCTAAGGCTTCCTGATTAGTATCATATTGAGCAGGTTCACTCACGTCGTAACGCACCTTACGGCCTTTCGTTTCGTAATCCATCGCCAGACTTTGGGTGATATGCACCACAACGCCGGCACCGGGCGGGACGTAAACCGCATCAAACGTCTGGCTGTAACGTTGTTTGAGCCATTCGCCCATCTCCTTCATCCCCCCTGATATCGCTTTGCCTAATGCCGCCTGTCCGGCATTGCCTGTTAAGGCGGATGTGATACCGCCGGTGCCGTTGGTTTGGGCGGTGCGCTGACTCTCGTTCAAGGCGTCCCCGGCTGAATTCATGGCCGAGAGGGCAAACAACGTTGGCAGATAGGTGCTGGCATTGGATTTACGCTCACCGCTGATACAGGGAATGCCGTTTTCATCCGACAACCAGCCGATACCCTGCGGGTTTTGCCCTTTGCCCGGCAGGGTACGCACGGTGCCATCCTGAAACACAAACGTGATGGAATTGACCTGTCCCCGTACGCAGGAAAGGGTCCAGTCGCCACTGGCCGAGCCGGACACCACCGCCCCTTCCACTTCCGGCAGTTCGATACCGTTGGCGGTCAGGTTATCTTTACCAATCAGGATCTTGAACGGGTAAGGGTCTGTCACTGTGCCATTGACCGGCACCCGACCGAGCAACGCAGTCATCGCCTGACTGCCTGCCAGCGTGGCATTTTCCGGCAGGGTATAGACCGGTTTTTCGTTTTCTTCCTTCAGCAAAGGGATCGGTGGGGTATTTTGCCCCGTTGCCGGTTGTTCACTTAAAAAAGTGGTCGGGAATTTAGTGGCCGGTTTGCCGTCAGCCCCGTTTGGGAGATCAACCGGTTTTTCATCGGCCGGTGTCACCCAGATAAGTTCGTCCTGCCCCGTGACAGGGTTGGCCGCATACTGACGGCCTGCCAGTCCCAGGCCAAGCGGCATCTGGCTGTCCTGAGCAGGCAACGGCGCTGAATTTAACCGCTCGGTGAGCCAATCAATCTGTGCCAGTAATCCCTGCTGCTCACCCTGCAACGTGCGCTGACGCTGTTCATCGTCCTGACGAATAGCCGCAACCGCCGTATCTATCTGGCTGGCAACATCCTGATTCTGACTTTTTAACTGGTTATTTTCTTTTAAAATATCGGCATTCTGCTGGCTTAAACGTTTCTGCTCTGCCCGCACTTTATTGAGGGCGCCTATCAGGGTACGCAGGGTATCTTCCGGCGTATCGCCCCCGACACCCAGCGCCTGCAACTCTTCCGGTGACAGCGTGGCCAGCACATGATTCGCTGCCGTGCCGGGCGCGGCACTTTCCGTTGAACGGCAACTTTTGATGCCAATAACCCCGCCGATAAGCAATACCACCGGCACCAGTATTTTCACCAACGCATTGGACTTAACTTCCATGGCGGCCTCCTGGTTTCACCGATACCGGCTCAGGGATAAAGGTATTATCCGGCAGCCCTTTTGTGATGAGGTACAATACCGTGGTATCCTCCGGCGTCCCCGTTTCAGCCAGCCAGCGATGCTGGAACGTGGCCGCGACAAACTGCCCCTGTAATTCTCGCGGGTCGAGGGTGACAGTGCGTTTGGCCGTATTGCGCAGTTTCAGTGCTACCACTGTGTGGTGGTGCAGTCTCCAGCCGGCCAGCGGGATAATTTCAATCGGCTCTGACGGGTAGAGGGTGGTGATGGATGAGGCCAAATGCAGGTTCACCGGCTGGATGCCTGTCACCGGCTCGACAGTACGTAATGGTGCATACAGTTGCTGGGCGGCATAGCGGGTTAATACCACCGGAACGGGCGCTGACAATTCAGTTCTGCCCTGGAACTGAGATTGTTCTTTTGAGGTGGTTTGTTTTTCATTCGGGTAAATAATCCGTACCGGTTCAGTGGCATCGGTTTTTCCTGCTGTCACATCCAGTAAGATGATTTCGCCGTTTTCACTGTCCTGCAATTGCAGGCGGGTTGACGGGAAGGCATGGCTGGCTTTCAGGTACACCGCCCCGCCGGCACTTTGTACCCGCAATTTATCACTGAGTGACGGTGGCAAACCGATACGGACATTCCGGTCCGCAAAAATAATCCGCTCCTGACCGACCTTAAGCGCAATGGATAATGGCATACGTTCCCACTTCACCAGTTCATCGGCCTTAGCGCCGACGCAAAACAGCAACAGGCAGGCCAAACCCAGCCAAACACGGCGACAGCCAAGTGGATATCCTTTCATTGAAATACGCCCTTTTTCTTTTCCAAAGGCTGTGGCATCGCTTCCAGCCGCTGTGGCATGCCGTCATAACAATCCAGTGCTAATCCGAAGGGATTACGCTCGGCATCGCCCTCCCAACGCACCACTTTCAGCGGATAGCGCACCAGTGCCCGTTTGACCGGTTCGTCGTGATAATATTCATCGGCCACCAAATCCAGCCGGACGACCCAGTTATCCCGGTCACGCACCGTCACACGGCGCGTCCCATAGCCCCGGCCGGGAATTTCATACACCACGCGCACCCGGTCGAGCAGCTCGCCACTGTCTGCCCGGGTTTTGGCATCTTCCCGCAGAAAACCCTGACAGGCCGGCGTCAGATAAGGAGAAAGTGCATCAATTTTGGCCGGATAGTCCTGTGCGCCATTTTTCGGCCAGGCATTCAGTTGCTGGAAGATATAAAAGGCGAAACTGTAGACACTAGGCGCCGGCACTTCCCACCACGCCCGGGTGCTGCCGGTACGTAAGTCCGGCGGATGATGGATAGTGAGATTGCGCGGTGACGCCATCCAGCCCGTCAGGCTCAGCAGCAATACCAGCACCAAAATACCGCACGCCACTCTCAGGGTCAGAATATGCTGATCCCGGTTTTTCACCGCATGACGAAACCGGCTCATCGTGCTCTCCTGCTGCGGCGCAACGACCAGCCCTGGGCGGCAATAATCCAGGCCGGATCACCGAAACCCAATCGGCGTTTTTTCTCTTCCAGTTTCAGCCAGAGATAATTTTCCGGCTTGCCACGTTTAACATGCGCAAGCCAACGCCCGCCAAAGCTAATCAGTAACAAGGGCATCACCAACATGCCGGTCGGCAGCATGACCCAACCGGCTAAGGGGATCAGGGGAAGACTGACGGCCAGTCCGAGCACGATCCCCGCCAAGGCGGCCAGTCCCAGCTCCGGCGTGGTGAACCCGCGAAAGACCACCGGTTCGGCGTTTAAACGGTCCGGTAAGAAAGCGATTGTCTGCATGGTGATGCCCTTAAAAAATAATGCTGGCCGATTTCGACAGCAGCCAAATCACGGCAACCAACAGCACCACGCCGACCACGACGATGGCACCAAACTGGGTCCAGGTCGATTTGCCATCCCGCACTTCGGAAAAGGTTTCGACGGCAGCGGAGGCGACTTTAAAGAAGGCCACCGCTGATAAAATCAGTCCGCCAATCACAATGCCATCCTGCGCATACCCTTTCGCCTGTCCCAGCAATCCGCCCCCGCCCCCACTTTTGGGCGGTTCGATAGCCGGTAAATCGGCCCGGGCGGATTCACAGGACAGGCAGCACAATAAAAGAAAGGCATTTATTCTGGTACCGATACGCCGGCAGACGGTAAAAATGGGCTTCATAGTGACTCTGTTCCTTTTCATTGTGTTCATTGCCTCAGCTCGCAAACATCCAGACAGCCACGACCAGCAATACCGCGGTTCGAAGGGCAAACTGGCTGAGGGTCTGATTACGCACTTTTTCATTTGCCCAGCCGTTCCAGACATCCACCGCCGCCCAGGCCGCCCAGAAAAATAAGGTGGCTAAGAAAAATCCGACACACACCAGATACAAAAAAGTGATATCAAAGTGCCCGGAGGCCACTTCAAAGGCATGGCGTTGCGCCGGCGTCATTGCGGGTTTTCCTGACGGTAATGGCCGGATAACAAGCCGGATTCATGGGGCTGGTCACGGGAAGGCATAAGGTAGTGATCGATACCGGCTTTAATGGTGTTGAGATCGGCTTTGATGCGCGGATAATCAAAGTCATAATGAGGGCGTTTTGCGGTGTCAGATTGCTTTTCTGCAATACTTGCGCGCTCCAGAGCCATTTGCACCTGCTCAATCAGACGCTTTGCACTGGCCAGCTCATCTTTCTCGGCCGCCTGAGCCAGCGGCATACACAACACAGCCAACCCCAGCAGACAAACAGAACAGGATATCGAAAAGCCACCGCGCATAGATAATTACCTTATCATGGATGCCAAGATGCCGAGAATGCGGGGTTTTTTCGCGGCAGTCAGCAATAAACTCTTTATGCTTTGGTGAAAATTAGCTAAATAGTCTGACTAATTTATTTCGTTAACGATTTAATAATGAAGGAAGACATATGCTGCGAATTGATTTAAACGTCCCCGACGATGAATACGAGAAAGTACGGAAGCTGGGCGCTCACTGGGATGCGGCCGCCCAAACCTGGTATATCGACCACAGTTTTGACCCGGCCCCGTTTATGCACTGGTTACCGTTCTACAATGTCCATGCGGAATTCTGGTATCTCGCCCAAACCCAGACGTCGTGCCCACACTGTCATCAACCCACCACCGTGACGGCATTTATGCTGCCGGCCGGACACCAGCTACTGGAAGCGGATAACGATGATGAACCCGGCACGGAAGTGGGCTATACCGAGCAGGACAGCCCGGCGTTTCTGTTTTATATCGCCGATATTCCTACTATTGTGCGTAGCGTGCTGCCCGGTTTTCACCACACCCTGCGAAAAGCAGTCAGCCAACGACTGCGCAGGCAGCACTGGATAAATCACTGCGAACACTGTGGCACACAGCAGGATGATACCGACCTGTTTGCCGAAGTCGGTGGGGCATTTTTCCCGACGTCCAAAGAGCAAGCGGCCGTTATTCAGCTTCACCGTATTGATCAGCCCTTTGTTGGCTATTGTGAAGATATCTCACATCATCACTATCATTTTGATCCGAAGGGGGGGAGCCATATCGGTAAAGCCTGTGACGGGTTTGAATGGATGACGCAGGTGGTGAATATTCCATCGAAATATAACCATTAATAGTAATTAAGAGATGAAAACTCGTCCAATATAATATGCTTGCGATAAATAATTCGCGGGAAGCGATAACACTTATCTAAGATATCAATAACATTAGGAATCATGGTATGAAACATATCGTTCAAAAAATCCACCTTTTATTATCTTTATTATTTATCATAATAAGCTTTTCTTCTTTCGCTAATAGCGATAACAGGGTAACTGTCACAAATCTCCAAATCAAAAATGGGGAAAATGGTATTCCGATAATAATTGGTGACGCCCAAAACAATACAAACAAAACAATAAAATATGTATTTGTTAAGTTCAATCTCTATCAAGGAAATACCTTAGTGGGTAACACTATGGATATGGCACAGAATCTTGGCCCAAGGGAATCATGGAAGATACAAGCACCAACAAATCCTTTTGCATATAAATTTGATAGTTACAAAATTACATCAATAGAGATTAATGAGTAATTAGCTGACGCGCCGCGATGCGGCTTGTCTGCTGACGATGGCATACAAAACAAACAACCGTTTTGTATGCCATCGTGCAGCGTCATGTACTATAAATATTTTTTAAACATTGAGGCAGTGATCATCACTGCCATACCTAAAAGTAGCGCTGCTGGCAGCAATATCACCGCAGGATAGACCACATCCGGCCAGGATAAATACAGCACACAGGGAATGGTGCAGGCCGGTTTAATGCCCCGTTTGGCATGATGATAAACAAAACTGGATTCATAGCCTGCGCCATAACGGCGTAAATCCCGCCGTCCCAACCCGTCAACCAGTGCGACTAAAACCACCATTACAAACAAAGGGATGGATAACATCAGAATAGCTAACCGGATTAACGTCACCATGGTGATAAACACCGTCGCCAGACAATATTCCCGCAAATGCTCCGATATGCCATGCAATACCGTATTGAATTCACGCATAAAATCATTACGGCTATTGAGCTGATAGTACCGCTGACCCTGTATCCAGGGCATAAAACCACTGTCGACAAAAATCCATTGATACGCCTGCGCCAGCCAGTCAGAGACCGTTTGTGCGGGATTTGACAACAACAGGCTCTGGGTCAATTCCGTGGATAAAAATTGCAGCTCGGTTTTCATCACCGTCTGGCTATGAGAGGCACCTTGTTCTGGCCAGAAAAAAGCTATACCGAGATATTCCAGTAACAGACTGAATAGCCAGGACATCACAATAAACCCAATGAGTTGCCACGGCCATGCCCATAACACATGATACAGCAGGCCATGCTGGCGGGGCGGTTGGGAAGATGGACGGGATTGGTTTTCTGACTGTGCCATGACCTGAAATTACCCTTTCTCTTCCCACCAGGCTTCACGGGTACGGTAATGTCGTCGCATCTGTTCGGCGATTTTCTGCAAGCTCGCCGGCATCAGGGCATCGTCGTCATCCCCCGTTGGCAGGGGCATCCGAATTTTCCACAGTTGCCCGCCCTCCAGTAAGGCGAACGCCTGCCCTTTCGGCAGGTTAATCATTTCGGCAGGGGTGACCAGCGGCGTTTTGACCGTACCTACCCTGTCCTGCGTGGACGAGGTAAAATCCTGCCCCTGTTCAACATCGGCAATATCAGAGTGCCCTGAGACCAGCGTTTTGCTGTAGATTTCCACTTCCGGCAACTGGCTGGTCAGTAACTCGGCTGTCCGGTTATCCCGCACCCGCAGCATAATCAGGGTATTGAAGTTACCGATCACCTGTGCGGTTTTAGCCGGGCTGCCGAGACGGGCTTCGATATCGGAGGAGGTCTGGGTATAGGCGGTGACCTGCATGCCCGCACCGCCGCCTTTATTGATCAGTGGGATAAATTCATCGCCCATTAGCTCATTAAATTCATCACAATGCAGGTTAATCGCGAGCTTCCCATCATGGCGAATCGGCAATCCTGCATTCATACCATATTTGTAGATTTGCCCCGCGACACTGACCAAATCGGCAAACATACTGTTGCCCACCGCCGAAGCCACATCACTGTCAGACAGTGCATCCAACCCGATATACACAATCCCGTTCTTGCGGATCACCTGTTCCCAGTCGAAGATGGGGCGCAGATCCGTCATATTGAGATAATCCGGTGATAACAGTTCAGCGATTTTGCCCGTGGTCAGTTTTTCCAATAGCGGCAATAAAGAAGCGACAATTTTATCAAAATAGGTACGATCATAACGCACAGCAGAGCGTAACCCGTCCAGAATCGGATCGTAGAGCGACT
This sequence comes from Xenorhabdus sp. PB62.4, assembly GCF_014467285.1. Lineage (NCBI taxonomy): Bacteria > Pseudomonadati > Pseudomonadota > Gammaproteobacteria > Enterobacterales > Morganellaceae > Xenorhabdus > Xenorhabdus sp. PB62.4. Next base: position 16,976 of record NZ_NKHR01000024.1, read on the forward strand.
TACCCGCTTCTGAACTCAGCGTGACTTCCATCGCCCAGAGTCTGAGCGCATCCGGCTGCCCCTGCATATTGCGTGGGATATCTTTTTCTTTCAGCTTGCCGAGGTAATGGTTGATTTGTTCCAGCAGGGCGGGCTGCCTTTCTGCCATCATTTTAGTGGCATAGAGCTGATACAGTTCACTGATATTATTAACATAACGTGTGATCAAAGTGTAATCCGGCCGGTGTCCCAGCGCGACTAAAGCCCGGGCGACAATATTAACAAAGCGCCAGGCAAACTCACGGAAAGCAGCGCTGTTCCCTTCCCCACTGAGCTGACCCGCCAGACGGGAGGCGACTTCCGATACCCGGCCAAATCGCCCGACCGCGTTATAACGCGCCGAAATTTCCGGCCAGCCCAGATGAAAGAGGGAAAGTTCACTGCCACGACCCACCCGGTGCGCTTCTGCCCAAATCCGCCTTAACAGGTCAGCGTCGCCTTTCGGATCAAAGACAATCACCACCTCGCCCCGCCGGATATCCTGGGTTATCAGCAATTCGGCCAGCCGGGTTTTCCCCACACGAGTCGTGCCCATTATCAGCGTATGCCCGACCCGCTCACGCAGATCCATAAACACGTCGGCTTCCTGTGGCTCAATACCGTGGATCATGGGATTGCCGCCAACCGGTGGCAGTGGTCGCACCGGATTGAACGGGGAATCGTTGCGTAACAAGACCGACAATTTCGGCCAACGGTATTCCGTTCGGTGCGCCAGTAAACGGGCAAGCTGATAGAACCGGGACGGTTGCACAAAGCGTTCGACTTCCGGCCGCCGCGTATCCTGCAAACGCTGGGTATGCTTCTGCTGCCAACGAAATCCCCTGCCCAGAAACAAGCGCTGATGGCTGACGGGGATCTGTTTTGTGCCCATCTGATAACGCGGCAAGCGACGCAGGTTTCGGCGATAGCGGAGTACCTGAATACCCTGCCATGTGCGCATCATCGCCAATACCGCAAAACCACCGGCCATGACATAACTGACTGAGGGGGCCAGTGCGATAGCCCAGGGGGCCCGGATACAAACAAACGCGGCAACGGCGGAGACCACCGCAGTATTCAGCTCGACGGCAGGACGTAACAGGGCTTCAACAACGTAACGGCGGCTCATGATGATAACTATTGAGAGAGCGCCGTTTCGGTGATTAACACCGGATAATGTTGCAGTTGCAACCGGCGAGCCAATTCCGAACCGGCAGCCGGCGATAACAAGACATCCGGTGCTAATGCCCGCAGTGACTGTAAACCGGCTATCTCACTGACATTGACGACCAGCCCCACGGCGTGCAATTGCTTGAATCGGGCGGCATTCTGGCTTAACCACTGGCGTGAGTCAGGATCATCGCCAATCAGAAATAACGCCCCAATGCCCGGCAATTGCAGTGATCGGCTTATCACCTGCCCCGGTGTCAGTTCCGGTGTTTTAACGGGCAACATCGCGGCTTCGCCAACCATTTCTGGTAAGGAATACGGGGGTCGTGCAGGAATATCCCCCGGTTGGGCATGAATACTTTCATAAAAAGGCGAGGCATCCTGGCCGCCTAAATCAGCAATGACATTCAGTTCAGCCTGACAGGTATTAATCCATAACAGGCCGATAATGGGTAACAGGCTCAGCCGTTTCATTATAATGATGTGATGTGCCATCCCTGCTCTCCTTGCCTCAATAGTACCGGCATCAGCCCCTTGCCGAACCGGAACCAGTGCCCCGCATCATGATTCAGTGTGATTTGCCGGTTGCGTACCCGTTCAACAGGGATATGATGGTTTTTGGCCCACAGCCGTAAGGTGTCATCATTACGTTGGCTGTCTACCAAATAAATATCGACGGGCGGGTTAGCCGCCAGGACTTCGCTCAAACGGATTTCACATTGTGGACAATCTTTGGCTCTGACAAACAGTGCCAGCCGGCCATTTGTCTCGCGCGATGTTGTCATATTGACTGGCAACATATCCGGAAACAGCCGCTGCCAGGCCGCATCCACTTCCCGCTGGAAGCGCAATTCTTTCTCGGTACGGGCAAATTCTGATTTAACCCACTGTTCAGCATAACGACGGCGTTCGGCATCACTGTCGGCTTCAATGCCTAATGTGGTCAGCGGATCAAGCCCCGGTGACTGGATACCCCGTGGCCCATTTATCAGGTACTGATAGCGCTGGTATTCACCGGCACTTAGCTTCCACTGTTCAGCCTGGCTTTTCAGGGATTGCAGCTGGCTTTCTGTCGATTGTGTCTGCTGCGAAGCTAGCGGTGCCGGTGTGGCTGCCCATACTGAACTGCTCAGTAACCAGACCAATAAACCGAAACGATGCAATTTCATCAGCGCTCTCCTTGCTGAGAGTGTTGAGCCGGGGTCGGTAACTGATAGCCCTTCCGCAAATGGTGGCAAACGACACGCTGCACCTCATCCACGTCCAGTTGCCAGGCCGGGCCTGCCATGATTTGCAATGCGGTGCGTAATCGGACAGAGCCTAACTGATAGTGCACCGAGGGCAATGGCTGGCGATATAAGATGTCATGGGTTTTATCCGGTGCACATAATGTGTAGCCCGATTGACGCAACACATAACGCATCGCATCAGCAACAGTGGGATTCTGGGACGCAGGGATATGGATATCAACCAATTGGGAAAGCGGGGCACGTTGTGCTTCTGTCGGGTCGGTACTGACCAGCAAATAACGGCCATAACGAACAACTTCAGGTTGTTGTCCATAAATATCCGGTGAAACAGGCTGAATGTTGCGTGTCAGCGTGACGGAAGGAAAACGACTTTGGGAAGGCTGAGATAGCGGTTGTTTTACGGGAGTCTCGCATCCCGTCAGTATGACCGCCATTAAGCCGATTAACGCGTTTATTTTCATGCCAAATAGGTTCCTGCTCAGTCGTAAAATAATCCTGACTATGCAAGGAACCCGGTGATGTATTCAATGAACAACTCAACTGTGTTTGCTGAAAATAAAGGTGTCGTAATAGGAAATAACGGATAAACCCTGAACCGGTATTATCGTATTACGTAGCATGGGTAATAACGGAACATTATTCAGCCACCGATTGACGTCTTCTCCGCTCAATCAAATTACCGTTGCGGTCAAAATAACGGCTGGGCCAGATTTCAGACGGCGCCATCTCCAGACAGGTAGCGATGATAAACTCCCCTTTAGGCCATGGGCGGGATAAGGTATTTGCCAGTGTAGAAGAACTGAGCCCCGATTCACGGGATAAAGCGGCGAGTGTCGTACCACGCTTGCGTAATGCACAAATAATTTCGGCTGGGTGCCAGTCTTGTTGAGTGTGAGTCATACCTGCTTCCCCTTCTGTTGATTATTGGTGGTAGTTCAGACAGGGTTTGCAATACCGGGAGTAACCGTCCGGCGAGACCGAAGCCTCCCCTGCCTGAACCGCCATTGAAGGTGCGATAGCAGGCACACTGGCAGAAAATTTCTACCAGTGGGTTACTCTTTAACAGGGTTGCAAATCCCCGACTATCAGATTTTGCTGATAGCTTTTTTACTTTAACTGATTAAGTTATCTAATTCAATAATCGAATATGTAAGTTTAACAAGTAAATTAAGTTATTTGTTACCGACTCTGTTCAAATAAAAAACAATTCAACAAGAAGGCACCATAATAATAGCTCATACATCTAACTGATCATGGTTATTTTAAAGCTTAGTAAAACGATATTCCAGACTACGTAAGAACATGTTTGTCGCTAAATAGGATTTCATAATGTTGCTACACATAGTGCCTTCAACCATTTGAATACAAAGGGCTTATGTTGTGCAAGGTGTAGCACTATTTTGGAATGTTATTTAGTTTTAACCGCTTTAATATATTTCTCAAATTTTCTTGTGATGAAAAATTCTTTTTCGAATTTTGGTTTGTATTGTCTTACACATTCAAAGTCGACTATTAAATCAGGCTTGATTGAAACAATATGTACTTACGTTAACAAACCTCCATAGGTGGTACAAAGAGAACCCTTTCCAAGGTACTCAAATTTTTCTACCAATGAAGCTTTCTATTTAGCCTAAAAATCTGTAACTTATGTTACATAACAAATATCACATAGGTTATCTAATGGCGAAAGGTGAATCAGGGCGTATAGTTTTGGAAGTCGATCCAGAATTAAAAAAAGCCCTATACTCAATATTAGCGCATGAACAACAAACACTTAAAGACTGGTTTGTAGATAAGGCTCAGAAACATATAGAAGAAAAAAGAAATGAACTTATTAAGAGTTTTTCAAAGGTAGATGATGAAATTTAAAGCAGACCAGACAAGCCAAAAGCTAAGAGGTGGTTACTACACACCTCAGAACTTAGCAGATTACGTAACTAAATGGGTGTTAAGTAAACGGCCTAAATCAGTTTTAGAGCCAAGCTGCGGTGATGGTGTATTCATTCAATCACTTAACAATAATCAATGTGATAAGACTATTAAGCTTTCTTGTTTTGAATTGTTTGATACAGAAGCTCAAAAAGCATCTGAACGTTGTCAAACCTTGGGCTTTGACAATGCTATTGTTACAGAAGGTGATTTTCTAGTCTGGGCAAACAAGCAACTGAATCTAGAACATAGTTTGTTTGATGCTGTTATCGGCAATCCTCCTTTTATAAGATACCAATTTCTTGAAAAATCATTTCAGGAACAGGCTGAACTTGTTTTTAAGCAATTAGGACAGAAGTTTACTAAACATACAAATGCTTGGGTTCCTTTCTTGCTATCGACTCTTGCTTTACTTAAGAATGGTGGTCGAATGGGAATGGTTATCCCTTCTGAGATTATTCACGTAATGCATGCTCAATCGCTTCGTAGCTATATGGGACAAGTCTGTTCAAAAATCGTGATACTCGACCCGAAAGAGATTTGGTTTGAAGATACTCTGCAAGGGGCTGTCATTATTTTAGCTGAGAAGAAAGAACGGCTTGAACAGCCATCAGAAGGTGTTGGTATTGTTAGTGTAAATGGTTTCGACTTTCTTGAAGAATCCCCTGATGAGCTATTTAACAAGACCTTGGGAATAAACGGCGAAACAATAGAAGGTAAGTGGACAAAAGCAATCTTGGAAAAGAACGAACTGTCACTTATTAAAAAGCTTATTAGTCATGAATCTATACATAAATTCAGAGACATAGCAAAAGTTGATGTTGGCATTGTAACAGGAGCCAACAAGTTCTTTTTAGTAGATAACGAAACTATCAAGCAATATGGATTAGAACAATACGCTCATCCTATGTTTGGCCGTAGTCAACACTGCCCTGGTATCTTGTATGACAAAGTACAACATGAGAGCAATCAGGATCAAGGTCTTCCAACAAACTTTTTATACATCGAAGAAGAGCTTAAAAAGCCTCCTGCAAAGGTAAAAGATTATATTGAGCTTGGTGAAGCTGAGAAATATCACGAACGTTATAAGTGCCGTATTCGCAAGCCTTGGTATAAGGTGCCATCCGTTTACAGCACCGAAATTGGCATGCTGAAACGTTGTCACGAAGCTCCTCGACTGATTTTAAACCAATTTGGAGCATACACAACAGATACGGCTTATCGTGTATCTTCGACTTTCACAAGCGCAGAAAACTTGGTGTGCAGTTTTTTAAACCCTCTCACAGCCATCACAGCAGAGTTAGAAGGGCGTTATTATGGTGGTGGGGTATTAGAGCTTGTTCCTTCTGAAATAGAAAAGCTTTATATCCCAGTCATTGAAGGTAATAAGCACGATATGATTACTCTGAACCAGCTAGTGAAAGAAGGTAAAGTTGAAGATGCTATGCGAATGCAAGGAGACGCAATTTTATCTAAATTAGGTTTTACCAATGAAGATAATGAAAACCTAATGTCTATTTGGAAAAAGTTAAGAGATAGACGTTTACGTAAATAGTATGTATCAAAATCGCAGCTCACTTAATATGAGCTGCTTTTTATTTTTAAATTACAAATGGTTATATAAATCAGTAACAGAAGGGATTCTACTGTCTAGCACACCAAGATCGAACAAATCTTTTATAAACTTATCCATTTGTTCTTTTGCAGTGTCGAACTGTCTTTCTAAAACGATTTTCGAGCGTGTATCTGCTTTGGATATATCTGAATGCAGTTTGTTCATTCCTTGTTGTAAATCTGCAATAACGTCATGCTTCGCTTTTTCTTCTATATTGCCAAAATTGATTATTGGGATTGGCATCCGTATTTGAACTTTTGTCCCACGGGCGACAAAACCACCTCTGAATACTTCACCATATATCGAAGCAAACCACTCTAAGTATCTTGAAGATAGAATCGCTTGAATATAGTAAATAGAATAAGGACAAGTTTCAGGAACATTAATGATACTGTAACCAGCGGTTCCCCCTGATGATATGAAGGTCCTGTTATTGTCTATTGAATATTTATAGCCATTTGATAAAACGCCCACAATGATCTTTTGTGGTACATCGCAGTTTTCGAGAGCTTGACTACGGCCATATCTATACCATTCATTAGGTGTAGTAGGATCAGGCTTAATAGAACGTTTGCCATTATCTAAATTATCTTTTATTACTTGCAAGAATTCGAACATTTTCGGGTAATTCTGCTCTAAATCCGCATATTCTATAAGTTGAACTCTATCACCTATTTTTTTGTATGGATAAATGACGAAAGCATTCGGCTCTACGTCTTTATACGTATAGAAATGCTCTTCTCCTGAACGCTGAGTTTCAAAGTATGGGCGAGTCAATTCTTTCTCAACATGATATTCATGACCATCGTATGCAAAGTAAATATAGCCTTGTTCGATCTTAATCTCTTTGTGAATATAGTAATCGTTGGCACTGGTTTGAATACCGTTTGCAATCGCTTTTTGACCTAAGATATCTCCTAATCGCTGGGACTTACTGTACATCTTCTGCAAGATTTCATTGGTTTCTTTTTCCAAAATCCAAGTATCTGAATCCAATTTATCTACTTCATAATTACTTGATAGCAAGAATGTATCTTCACGAATGAGCCATTTCTTGAAATTCTTCACCTCATAGAAAGAAAACTTTTCTTGCTGAGATTTTTTCAAAAATAATAAGCAAGTATAGGTTGTTTTATTTTTGAAAATTTGATTCGAACCAAACGAAATTAGTTTACAAAGGTATTTATTATCAGAAAGTAATTTACGTAGATTTTTACCAGCACCTACTTTGGTAAATTTTGACGGCAGTATATAGCCTAAATAGCCATTATCCTTCAGAAGTTGCATTGAACGTTCTACAAAAAGGAAATACTTATCGAATTGTTTGAAAGCGGATTTGTATTTCTTCTTGTAAATTGGTAGTTCAGCTGGCGTTATTTGCTTCATGTGTTCGGTTGCCATGTAGGGTGGATTACCCACAATTACGTCAAAGCTATGACCAACGTTAAATGGATTAACACTAAAAAGATCAGTTGGTTTCACATTGTCAGACAGAGTAATCAAACTATTTCCGAAAAGAATATTGCTATCTGTTTTTGGTAGAATTGGCGTATTGGGGCCTATAGTCTCTTTTGACTCACCTTCAAGTAGTTTGAGAAGTAGACCAAACGAACAGGCTTTAACAGCGTTGAAGTCTTTATCAATACCGTAAATACAGCGAGTTAGAATCTCTTTTTTAACAGAGAGTTTCAATTTGAAACTGTGCTCAGTTAGCTGTTGCAATTTCGAACGATCATGTTCAATATAGTAGTCAATCAAAATATCTTGAATCGTCTGAAATACTTCAAGTAAAAAAGCGCCTGAGCCACAAGCAATATCTGCAAATTTAGAGTTTAATATCTGCTCGTCAGATTTGTCTTTACAGAACTCAATAACAGTATTTCGAATAATATCTTTGATGATATGACTGGGAGTAGTAACAACATCCCGATCAATGTGCTCTTCTTTTGGCTGAATCTCTACTTCGCCAGGCTCCTTAATGCGTATTTTTTCACTCAAAAACACTTCGTAAATACTCCCTAAAATATCGGAAGAAAATACGGAGAAAGAATATGCACTTTGGGGGAAGTAAAGCTGTTCGATGATTGTCCAAATACAAGAATTTTTATTACTAATCAGTTCGTCAATATTTTCAAGGGCGAATAGGCCTGAATTATATTTTCGATCAGAATCTTGTAATTTACTGATAAGAGATTGAAAATCTTTTTGATGAGCAAAATGATAAAGTGTCTCATAATCTTCCAAATCTCGGTCTTCACAGACACGCAAAAACACTATGCTGTTGATGTAATTCTGCGTTAAGTCATTTAGTTTTTCTTCACTTAATTCAGGTTTGATAGTAATGAATTCATTAGCCAGCATCAAACGCCAATCGTTGATTTGTTTCAAAAACAGATCATCAACGCTGAAGCGCGAAATGTTGTTTTCAATGTCTGACCATTCAGAATCGAATCGACCAGAATACACGCTGTCTTTACCAAGAATCTGCTGAATTTCATTAAAATTATCAACTAGCTCAGTGAAGTGATATAATTTAATTCTGGAATTAAAAGCAGTATCGTCTTCTGAGACTTGGTTAGAACAATCATAGATTGCAGTGTATTCAAAGTTTGATAAAACTGAGATTTTTAATTTTGCTGTAAAGCCGTAACGACGAACTTGTTTTGCTGGTTCTGGATCAGTTGAAACCAGAACACTCGGTTTTTTAGCTTCGACGAAGAACTTACGTTCTGAGAAGAAACGGAACGTGTAATCAGGCTTTTTAGTGTTTTCTCCTGCTCTAGCTCTTAAACCTTCCTCAACCAATACTTCACGCTCATTCGTCGGCTTACCGTTCGAATTTGTGATATCCCATCCAAGGATCATGAAGAACTGATCAAGAAAATCTGTTCTTAATTGAGTCTCATTATAGCGACTGGAACGATAGTAATCTAAGTCACTATTGAATCGATCAACCAAACGTTGTAACTGTTCAATTTTTGTCATTTTATTATTTCAGAAGTTAAGCTATCCAGTCCAAAGTTGCTAAGGTGCATACAATTAGCTCCTGTGAATTAAATTTGCGTAATATTTGCGTAATTTTTGTTTCATGAGTGATTTGAATCGCCTCCTGTACAATAGATACTCTGTAGCATTACAAAAATTGAGTCAAGTCAGAATGTTACCACTTGGTGGTATAGCGTACTACTGGCACAATTTTGGGAAAAAATGAGTTAGCTAAGTGATCAATGCACCTTCTCCCTGTAAGAAACTCCACTCTACCCGGTTGATCTGACTGAGTATTGGACTTCACGATATTTTGTACGCTTGCCTACCAATCAAGTTAACTCAGATTCGCTTACTCTATGCACCTCTTACTTCCTTCAGACCCAGCAGCTGTCTGGCAACATCTTTTCCAGCTGGATTATATTCCTTTCAATCGGGGCGATTCAGAATTCTTTCAGTCTGAAAGGCTTGCCAGTTTTGCTGGGCAAACAAAAAAACCCAGCATATTTGCTGGGTTATCATTTAAATCAACCAATAAAAGAAGTTATTTTTATACTTTTGTTTTATACATGATCTAGAATGGGATCTCTGAATCCCAATCGACGTTCTCCTCTTCCGGTAACACAGCAGGTTGTACTGCCGGAGTCACCTTTCTTTCCTTATTGGCGGGTTTAGAAGACGGTGGCTTCGGTGCTGGCTTATGCCCAGTTTGCTGAACCGCCGTCTGTTTTGCATCTCCACGGCTGCCCAGCATCTGCATCGTGCCATTCACATTCACCACCACTTCGGTTGAATAGCGATCCTGCCCCTGTTGGTCCTGCCATTTGCGCGTTTGCAGCTGGCCTTCAATGTAAACCTGAGCGCCTTTTTGCAGGTACTCCGCCGCAATTTCGGCTAATTTGCCGAAGATCACCACCCGGTGCCACTCGGTCTTCTCCCGTATTTCACCGGTTTGTTTATCCCGCCAGCTTTCTGATGTTGCCAGTGACAGCGTTGCCACGGTACCGCCGGTTGGCAGATAACGGATCTCCGGATCTTGCCCCAGATTACCGATTAAAATCACTTTGTTGATACCCCGTGAAGACATATCGATTTCCTTTCTGTTACGCTGACTGACGTTGTGTCCAGCGCCCCTGTTTCAGGGCAAACTCCGCCTGCTCACGGCGGGCAAAATACTCTGTTGATTCACGAGAGCACGGGACGCCCTCATCCATCGTGCCGATATAAAAACCTGCACGGGTTTGCAACACCGTTAACGGTAATTGCTTATAACAATATTGCAGTGCCAGAACGCCAATGGGGGGAATAGTCATCTCTGTACCCTATTGTATTTGTTAGCAAAGAGACTGCCCTGAAACATCAGGGCAAGTCAGTGGAGTAGAATGAATATCAGAATGAATTTTCTGCATATTCGGTTTGCGCAACACCGTTTTGTGGCGGCGTCGAATCGGATTGTTCGGCCTGATACACTTTGTCCTGCCCGATTTTAATCCAGTCCACTTTAATCAGGCGGGCTTTCAGGCTGACGCGCTGTTCACCGGCATGATCGCCGCGTTTCAGGGTAAAAATATCGGTGGACGGGTTACTTAAGGTAAAGCCCAGCAACACTTTTTTGTCCTCGTCTACGGCCTTCTGGCAACGACCCACCAGACTGGTCGCTTCCTTACCGACCACGGTAATATCAAAACGGACATAGACCGGATTATCACCGGGACCATTTAACGCATTAATCACACAGCTCAGGAACGTGCCACTGGCGGTGCTGACATGGCGGATATGATTCAAATAGCCGAGTCCCTTGATATTCAGGTTGAAATAGTCGTTTTTGGTTAATGCTGTTGCGTTCTCAGACATACGATGTTCTCCATGGAGGTAAACAATAAGGGGTAACGGAGAAAATCCTGTCCCCTGACGGGAAGGTTTTTCCCCGCCGGGTGTCAGACAGATACGTTACTGACGCGCTGATAAAGAATAATGAACCTTCATTGCCGTTGAGCTGGCAATATCCGCTTCCAAAGGTGGGCAGATGTACCGCGTTGAGGCGCTCCCTTTCAGGCTACGGGAGTTTTACAGCCACCCGGAGGCGATCGTTGCAGGCCCACCGATCATTTAAGAAACAGGTTAATTCTTAAAGTATCCTGTCAAGGCGTCAATCCACAATCAGATCTTCATGTCCGTTGATTTGCCCGCCGGGCTTTGCGCGATTGGGTGACCGCTTTGTCATTCAGCATGCCTTTACAGGCCGGGTAGTTCACACAACCCCAGAACGGCGCGGTTTTTCCCTGCCGTTGCCGCATCCGGCCGCCACAGTTCGGGCATTCGGGGGTTTTCGGCAACGTCAGATGCAGCGGCTGTGCCTTGCCGCGCTCGACTAAATGCAAAAGCCACTGCGCCTGTTTTTGCATAAAAACCGCCAGCGACGCTTTGCCCTGTGCAATATCTTCCAGCGATTGTTCCCATAACGCGGTCATGCCCGGATCTGTCAGTACCGCTGGCAGCCCGGCAATCAGTTCCTGCGCCAAGGGCGTTGCGTGGATCGCTTTCTTTTTCCGCTCAATCAGCTGGCGTTTAAACAACGTATCCAGAATGCCGGCCCGGGTCGCTTCCGTACCCAGCCCGGCACTTTCTCGCAAGATTTGTTTCAATTGCGGATCACTGACCAGACTGGCGGCATTTTTCATCGCGGCAATCAGGGTACCTTCAGTAAACGGTGCCGGCGGTTTGGTGTACAGTGACTGAATTTTTGCCTCAATCACCTGACAGCGATCGCCCTGGTTAAGGGCCGGCAGGGGTAAATCGGCTTCCTGCTCGTCTTCCTTTTCGTGCTCTCTCGTTCCATCTGCAAACAGTGCCTTCCAGCCTGTGATCACAGTCACCCGGCCTTTCACCCGGAATAATTGCCCGCCGATATCCAGTGTTACCGCAGTCACATCGGTTTCCTGCGCCGGCAGAAATTGTGCCAGATAATACTGACGGATAAGCTGGTAGATCTTTAACTCGTCGGTTGTTAACCGGGTGAGATCAAAAGCATGACGTGTGGGAATAATGGCATGGTGCGCCGTGATCTTGTTGTCATTCCAGACCCGGGAAACACATTGTTTATCCAGCTGGCTGATAATGGTCTCCATAGCCGGGTCGGTGCGCGCCAGTGCTGTCAACACGACAGGAATATCTGCCTGCATGGACGCTGGCAAATAGCCGCAATCCGTACGCGGATAGGTGGTCGCTTTATGGGTTTCATACAGGGACTGGGCAATCGCCAGCACCTGGCTCGCCCCCATCCCCCAGTGACGGGAAGCGGTCTGCTGCAATGTCCCCAAATCAAAACAGAGCGGCGGGGGCGTTTTCTCCCGTTTTTTGCTGACATCCATGACGGTGGCGTGTGTTGCCTGCTGACAACGTTGCTGAACGGCCTGAACAATATCCGGCTTAATACAACGGTTTTCTTCATCACACTCATCCGTTACCGGCTGCCATTTGGCCCGAAAACGCATGCGGTCTTTTTCCAGTTTAGCCACCAATTGCCAGTAAGGTTTTGGCTCAAACTGGGCGATGGTCTTATCCCGGTTCACCACCAGTGCCAGTGTCGGGGTCTGCACCCGCCCGATGGACAGCACATCGCCAAAACCCAGGGCCTGCGCTTTCAGGGTATACAAACGGGTCAGGTTGATGCCCGTCAACCAGTCAGCGCGTGCCCGTCCCAGTCCGGCCTGATAAAGTGCGGCCGTCTGCTCACCCGGCAATATCGCCGCCAGTGCCTGCCGGATGCTGGTTTCATCCAGTGCCGACAACCAAAGACGCCTGACCGTACCGGTGAAATGGCAATACTCCAGCAACTCCCGTGCGATAACTTCCCCTTCGCGGTCAGCATCGGTGGCAATAATCACCTCATCGACCTGTTTCAATAATTGCTGGATCACCGCAAACTGTCCGGCCGTCTCTTTTTTGACTGTCCATTGCCATTGCGAAGGTAGCACCGGCAGCACCTCCATGCGCCACGGCGGACCAAATTGCTCGCCATAGTGTTCGGGCGCGGCCACCTCCAGCAAATGCCCGATGGCCCAGGTGACAATCACACCGGATCCGGAGAGAAATCCCTGCCCGCGCTGTTTCACCCCCAGGACTTTGGCAATGTCTTTGGCCTGGGAGGGTTTTTCACACAGATAAAGTGGCATAGTTGCCCTCCCTCAGCCTTGCGCAGCCGGGCGCAATGGCGGCGAGAAAACCGACTGCAACTTGCCTGACAAAATGTCGGGATGGGGTTCACCCAGCCACTTAATCGCTTCAAGCCCGGCCGGCGTTTTTTCCGCAATATCCTGCCGGGTGACCGCCAGTGAACGGTAAGAGCGTACAATGCCATAAATCTGGCGGATGGCACGGCTGCCATTGTGCAGAAAGGCATCACGATCTGAACGTGAAATCAGCCCGTAATGAAAAACCTGAAACGTTTTCATCGCCAGCTGGTCGTAACCCACCAGCAGCCAGACACAGCGATAGCCTAATGGTGAGTGGCTGTAAACCCCGATATTCAGCGGTTCGACGGAGGAAACGGCGGATAAGGTGATCTGCTGTGGTACCGCGTTCAACGTATCCTGCAAAGTGGCAAGACTTTGCTGGAGATTGACGGAAGCCTTATCCAGCGCTTGTTCCAGCTTCACCAGCCAGGTATCGGCATACGGATTATCGGCAGCGGCATCCACACTGATCGTGCCCGCGCGTTTAATCACCTGCGGCATCCCAAGAATGTCTGAAAATTTTCGTGGATTGCTGATCTCTTCCCGTCTGCGCCCTGCCCACAGACGGATGGCATAGTGGGTATGCAGTTCAATCGTTAATGAAGATGTTAAGACGCCCACACGTAAATGTGGTTGAGATGATTGCTTTTCTTCTGAATCAGACATGCACAAGAACTCCTGTATTGCCTTGATAAGTCGGTGAGACTATTAGGGCAAAGGCGTCTGCAACTCAATGGATAACCAGTTATGGAATAAGAGGAAAATCGACGGGATTGACTTGAGGTTAAAATCGATTATTTTTCAGGCACTGCTGGCAGTGCCAGCAATGTACGATATTGATACAACAACAAAACAAAGTGCCATCCTGATCAGGCCGTCTTTCCACAGAAAGTCTGCTCATCGTAAAAAGGGCGATTTTTAGTCAGTGCTGGCACTGCCAGCATTGTATGATATTCATACAACAATAAAAACAGAAGCGTCATACGATCTGATTTTGATCGAAACATCATCGGGAATGAAGAAAAAGCAAAGTGCCATCCTGACTAGACTGTCTTTCCACAGGAAGTCTGCTCATGGTAAAAAGACGATTTTTTATTCAGTGCTGGCAGTGCCAGTGCTGTATGATATTTATACAGCAATAAAAACAGAAGCGTCATACGACCTGATTTGGCCGAAACATCATCGGGAATAAAGGAAAAGCAAAGTGCCATACTGACCAGACTGTCGTTCCACCGAAAGCCTGCTTATCGTAAAAAGGCGATTTTTTAGTCAATGCTGGCACTGCCAGCAGCGTGCGTTTTTTAATCAATAACATCGCGGTGATATTTTGCCAGCGTCAGCTTTTGACGGATGTCTTTCACTATGTTGCGGACATGGGCTTGTGAGGAAGGTGAAGCGGGACGCTCAACATGTTGGGTGAATTCAACCAGCTTCTTCGCAGCGGCAGACGTAGTAACAGCGGTTTCAGGTTGTCCATATAATTTTCCCTCCCGTGCCCGTTTCATCATCGCCAGCAACCAGCCGACCGGATTGCCGATTTTTCCGGCCTGTAACGCCTTATCCAGACAATTCAGCACGGTCTGCGCCTGTTCATCAGGCAACGCCTGCAACTGGCTGTTCAGCATCGTCACCGCTTCCGGCTCCAGTTGTCGGCAAAGTCCCTCTGGCAGAAAAAGAGCGGACTGCGGGTCTACGTATGTTTTTTTATTCACACCCTGTGTGAAAGAACGTACATAACGGTTCGGTTTAACGGGATCACTATAACGCGTTGATTTAAAATTGAGTTCGGATGCCGAATTCAGCACAGTGTGTTCCTTTTGCTGACTCAGTTCGGTTTCCGAACCCGGCTTTATATGACTGAGTTCGGTTAGCTGTTTTCCTTGTTGAAAGTTTTGGCGCATCACCCTTTGCTGCGGGGTCTGCACGGCATTCAACCGTTCTTCCAGCAAACGGATATGACTGTGACGATGGCGCATCATCGGGTCGTCTTTGATATCGGTCAACACAGCCCAGGCGGTCTGACTGATGGTGCGGTTTTTACTGCGACAGGCTTCCGCCACCGTATCCAGCCAGTGGGGATCTAACATTTCGGCATCACGGCAGGTCAGCGGCTCATCGTGTTGCGCATAAATATTGCCCCGCACCCGTCCGTGTTCATCCCTGATCCGCTTACATAAACTCAGCCAGCCGGTGATCCGCAGCATCAGTAATACCCGGCTGACGGTTTCACGGGAGGCTTTGCCTTTATAGGGCGAAGCCAGCAGGACCTGTAATTCATCATAACTGGGAAAAACGGCCCCTTCATGGTGTTGCGCATACAGACGGATCATCATCCAGCCCGTTTTATCCAGTGGCGACAGGCGATCATCCAGCAACAGACGGCGGGGATAGGCATCATGAATATTGCCCATAAACAGCAGGCCACTGCGCAGTTGTGAGACGTCATTGTCCGCCTGTTTTTCCAGGCGCATTTTCATTTTGGCAATGGTGTGTGCAATTATGCTGTCGGCGGACAGGTTCATCATGTTCCCTTTTCTGCGGCGTTAGCCTTAAAAAATAATGTCAGGGCTGCACCCTGTTGCAACAAGGTGCAGAATGACATAACTTCAGTCATATTTAGGATTTACGAATTTCATTGTTGTAGCGTTCATGGAGCATCAGCTCCCACGATTGCCCGTTATCACGGCTTAACAGCCGCCAGAACAAGCCCACATTGATTTTCAGATACCCCTTGCCTTTTTCTTTCAGCCGGACGTAATTGCGCCCGCCCTGCTGGTAGCACCGTACCTGATGTCGCGCTTTATGGCGCAGTGACAACGGTGCGGTTGTGGGCACATGCAGACCAGGGATCATTTCCGTTAATTTTCCTGACATCGTTTCCTTCATTCCCTGTTTTATGCCTGTTTTTTTACCGGCATCGCTTCACCACTCTGCTGCCAGTCCTTCACGGCACGCCAGACGGACGTCAGCGAGACCGCATGGTGTTCAGCCATCTCCATCATGATATCCAGCCCTTCAGCACTGTCCGCATCGGTAATCATTGCCGCCTGCCAGCGTTGCCACAGGTCACGGCTTTCATCTTCCGTCAGTGACGAGCCGCGCCCCGGCCGGACTGCCATGCCGGCAATACGTCGGCGGGCGGCAATTTCCAGACTGGACAGGCCAAAAAAATAGTGCATCAGCTCAATAGAGCCGCCCAATTCCAGTGCCCGGTCAATCCGTTTCATCCGCTGCTGCTCGATACGCGCCTGATGTAAGATGCGCACCAGATTGGCGTGATGAACATGAACGCTCAGCACCGACACCGGGCTGTTGCCTAAGTAATGCAAATCTTCAATCGTCAGGCGCTGCAACATCAGCATCTCCGCAGGTGCCAGCCCCAATGCCTCACAACGGCGGATATAGCCGTTCTTCAAATCCATCACCAGCTGCATCAGCAGGCTGTTGGTGGCTTGCGATAAATGATTCATACACTTCCTCCACTATCAGGCCAGTCAAAACGCAATGAATGAACAACACACTGAAAAGCAGGCACCCACACTGGCATCGCTACATCGTCAACGTCTCCGGAACAATCTCACGCTGAAGCTCACGCAAGCGGCGAATAACCCGAATAAGCCGCAGAAACTTCACGGTCTGGGTATCATCCAGCAGAGGAGATTCTTCCCGCCTGGCGGTGCCAAGCAGAACAGCAGTCAGTGTCAGCTCACTGCTGTCAGCCGTGGTTTCTCCGGTCAGGGCGTGCAATAAACGCGAAAAAGGATGGGCATTTTGCGGATTCACCAGACAAAATCCCGCCGAACCCGCCTCCGATTCCGACAACAAATCGCTGTCACAGCCGATCACTTCCGCCAGTTCAAACGCCAGCCGGAATGCCATGTTTTGCAGATGTTCAATATCATCCTGCATCGGGGAAATCGCCCAGACCGAACTGACCGGCTCCAGCCCGGTTTGGGCAAAAGACAGGCATTCTGCATCAAAAACAGGCAGCGTTGATTCAGGCGGATTATCGGGACCATCCAGCTGATAAGGTGGAATGACCGGATTTTTTCGGGGAGACGTAGCAGGCGTTTGTGCCTTATCAACCGGAGAGCATTTCGTCTCAGGTGCCTGCACCGTTTCAGTACCGGATTTAGCCATTATTCGTGGGTTCGATTCTCTGTCTGGCACTCGAACCTGCTCCGTTTTTTTCGTCTCAGGCTCTTCCGGCACTGGCACAGGATCAAACGTGGCGGCCTGCTCACCAAAGAGTTGTCGGCGGTTACTTTCTTTCGGATCTAATTCCAGTACCCAGCGGTCATAATTGAGCAGCGGGTGTGGCAGTGCCTGCAATAAATCGCCAATCAGCTCATCCCGGAACATCTCCGGCGACCAGGATTCAGGGGAATCAAACTTGCGGCAGCAGTTACCAAAGACTTCATCAAAGGTGACGGTCGGTTCCGGGTTTATACTGGTCACATGCTGTTGCCAGACCGCCTCGGCATCCAGCCGCAAGGCCAGTAAAGGTCTTATCTGTGACGAACCCAGCCCGGATTCCAGCAGATTAGGCATCCACGGGTACAGGTATTTCACAGTATGCTCCATCCGGCTGATGTGACCATCGCTGACAGGGAAACCCGCCTGACGCAACAGCGCTGACAATTCCCGCAGGGAGATTTTTTTCTGTTGCTGCTCTTCATAAATTGCCCTTGCCTTGCGGATACCCTGCGCTTTTTCAATAAAGCTGAGTTCACCCCGCAGCTCGTTTTCCGCCAGATGCCCGATCACACACTGTAAGCGCCCCGGCCACGGTTTAAACAGGCAGTGAATGCGATAAAAACGCTCATCCCCGGTTTCCTGCCACAGCTCAGACAGAATTTGATAGCGCGTATTCCCGCCATCACTGAAGATATAGACCTCATCGCCGTCCGGATCACGTGTGACTTTCGGCACCGTATCCAGCCCACGGGCTTTGATCGATGTCTTGATATCGTCATAACGCGGGTTGCGACTGGTGCGGGGGTTATCCGGATTGGGGCGTAACTGATCTAATGTCAATACCATTGGCATTTCCGCCATCGGCTGACTGTCATTGCGGGTAGCCACGGCCTGTCTTCCCTGCTGCAACAAGGCACTGCCTAAATTCAGCGTATTGCGTCCCATCCTTTACCTCCCGCCGCTGTCGATATCAGAAAAACGCGTATACCGGCCGTCAAACCGCACACGCACCGTGCCTGTCGGTCCCTGACGCTGCTTACCGATAATGATCTCTGCAATCCCAGCGTCCGGTGTTTCCGGGTGGTAGACTTCATCGCGGTAAAGATGAAGAATGAGATCGGCATCCTGCTCCAGCGAACCGGAATCCCGCAGGTCGCCGTTGTTCGGACGTTTATCGGCGCGGCCTTCCACCTGCCGGTTCAGCTGGGACAACGCCAGTATTGGACAACCCAGTTCTTTGCCCAACGCTTTCAGGCTGCGGGAGATATCGGCAATTTCCTGAGTGCGATTTTCCTGCCCGGGGGCGCACATCAACTGGAGGTAATCCACCATAATCAAAGCGGGTTTGCCGTATTGGCGGGTATAACGGCGGGCACGGGCGCGCAATAGCGCGGGGGTCTGGTGACTGCAATCATCAATAATCAGCCGCTTATCCCATTGGGCAAACTGATCCAGACTCTGGCTGATGCGTCCCCACTGTTCATCATCCAGCAGACCGCTGCGCAGCGCACTTAATGCTACGCTGCCTTCCATCGCCGACAAACGCAGTATCAATTGGGCGATCGGCATTTCCAGGCTGAAAATCTGTACCACCGCATCGTCCCGATGCCGCAGGGCACCGAGACAACAGGCCAGCCCCAGTGCCGTTTTCCCCATGGAAGGACGGGCGGCCAGCAGAATGAGGTCGCCCGCCTGTAAGCCACAGGTCATTTCATCCAGCGCCTGAAATCCTGTGGGGGTGCCAGTGATCCCATTGCTGCCCTGTATGCGTTCCAGATGGGCAATCAGGGTATCTGCGCCTTGCAGCAGGGTCACGGCCTGATGCTGCCGGGCTGCCCCTTTTTCCGCCAGATTAAACAACTGGATTTCTGCCTGCTCAATCAGGGTTTCTGACAGAATATTGGGCTGAAAGACTTCCGCACTGAGGGATTTACCCAGTGCCAGTAACTGACGTAACCGGCTTTTTTCCGCCACAATGCGGGCATATTCTTCAATATTGGCCGCACTGGGCGTGTTTTTGCACACTTCCGCGACATAGGCAAAACCGCCGGCGCTGTCTATTTGTCCCCACTGTGTCAGCCTGTCGGTCAGGGTGATCAGGTCAAACGGACAGTTTTTTTCGCTCAGTTCAGCAATGGCCTGATAGATTATTCGGTGCGCCGGGAAGAAAAAATCGTCGGCAACCAGCAGCTGAACAATGCTATCCCAACGATCATTTTCCAGTACCAGGCCGCCAATCACGCCCACCTCGGCATAAGCATAGCTGGGTTCCGCTTCACTGATGGCCTGTAAAGCCTCATGATCCAGATTCATGGGTCACCTCCCTGTTGACGGCATTCAGTGCCCTCACTAAACGCTGTTGCAAATGCGGAGAAGAAACCCAAAACAAGACTTCTTTTGCGGTCAAATACTGTGGTTTGCCATTTTCCCAGCCGCACTCCAGCAGGGCCAAATCATCCGGTGTAGCGGACATCAGTGACAGCTCGCGTAATTCCTCTTCATGACGGGGACTGAAATGCCCGACGTTCTCAGGCGACACTTCCCAGATAATGGGTAATAATGTCTGGTATTTCGCCAGTGCCGCTTTACGATCAGGCGCATCGACAAACACAAACCATTCATCCTGTGTATCCGTAAAGGGTAATTCCGCATTGTCATAACAAAAACAGACGGCTCGCCAGATAATATTCATTGCGCGTTCCCCGTCGGTTGGTTGACCAGCACGGCATCAAATTTCGCTTGCCATTCAGGGAACAATTCACAGGCCAGACTGTACATGGTCTGGGCGGCGGCGGGACTTTTGCGGGTGGTTTTATACTCAAGACGATGAACGGGCTGGGCACGAACATGCCCCAGTTTGTAGATATCCAGCAGATCTATTCGGGTGTTCAGCAACTGATAAACACACCTGCCGCCCAGCGCGGACGCATCATACCGTTGCTGTTCGATAATATCGGTCAGTTCATTGAGCGTGTCGCGATCTAAATTAGTGCCTTCAATGCCATTGGCCAGTATCTGGATCAGCGGAAGCTGAATGCCGTAATTTTCAAATGACTTAAGGCGGGTCAGCATCCGCAGCGTGCCGCGCAGGAACTCCCGCACATCCGGCAAAATCGGTTTAATTATCCCCAGCACATGATGTGTGGCAGCCAGCACGACCAGTTCTGTCATTACCCCGGTTGCACCTTTGGAGTCAATAATAATGACATCGTATTGATGAAAAAGTGGATGTTGCAAAATATTGCGCAGACGAAGACGCCCGTCAGGGGCGTGCAGCATCGACGTCGGCAGGAGTTCATCGGGATCATTGGAGACAATGATATCGAGGTTGTTGATCACTGAGCGTGAAATAAACTGGTTTGGCTGATTCAGATCCACCGTCTGCATCAACAATTCATACAGCCCCGCGGGGGCTTCATAGCCCAGGTTAAAAATACTGCTGGATGTGGGTTGCGAATAATCGCCATCAATCAGGAGAGAACGTAAACCGGCATCGGCCAAGAATCCGGCCAGATTAGCCGCTTTTGTGGACTTACCTTCACCGCCTTTAGGGGAAATTATCGGAAGTATTTTCATTTTGTACACTTATTCAATTGGTTAAGCGTACAAATTGTACAAATTAGGAAATTTTACATTGAATTAACTTACGATGGGATTGAAAATCCCCGTGTCGGTGGTTCGATTCCGCCTCCGGGCACCACTTCAACTTCCAGTGAAGTCCAGCCCAGTCAAACAATTCTCAGCAAATCCTGCAAAATCAACACCCTTTCTTATTTTTAGGTCTAGTTTCGTCTGTTGCAATCAAGATGCAGCGAAGGGCATAATTCGGGGCACTTACCGTTCGATGACAGGAATGCTCTTAATAATGAAACTAAACGCACGACAAATCGAAACTGCAAAGCCCAAAGAAAAAACCTACAAACTTGCCGATGGTGGTGGTCTTTATTTAGAAGTCTCGTCACGCGGCTCGAAATACTGGCGGATGAAATATTATCGCCCAACCGATAAGAAAGAAGACCGATTGGCATTCGGTGTTTATCCGGCGGTATCATTAGCCGATGCCCGTGCTAAGCGCGATGAAGCCAAGAAGCTGATGGCTCAGGGGATCGACCCCAAAGCTGAGAAAAAAGGCACACCAACACCCGCCAAAGTTAACACCTTTGAACAAGTCGCCCGTGCATGGCACGCCAGTAACAAACGCTGGAGCGATAGCCACCGTCAAAAAGTGCTGCGCAGCCTTGAGCAGTCTATTTTCCCGCATATCGGCTCACGCGATATTACCACATTACGTACCAGCCAGCTTTTAGCCCCCGTCAAGGCCATTGATGAGCAAGGCAAACACGATATCGCCCAGCGGCTGCGTCAGCGTGTTACCGCCATCATGCGTTATGCCGTCCAGAATGATATTTTGGAAACCAATCCGGCCAATGATATGACTGGCGCACTCACCACCACCAAATCCCGTCACCATCCCGCCCTGCCCCATGAATGTTTACCGGATTTCCTGAACCGGTTGTCTGCTTACCGCGGGCGCTTACTGACCAAAATCGCGGTCGAGCTGGCGCTGCTGACGTTTGTGCGCTCCAGCGAACTGAGATTTGCCCGCTGGCAGGAAATTGACTTCGAAAATGCGGTGTGGAAAATTCCCGCCACAAGGCAACCCATCAAAGGCGTTCGCTTTTCTGAACGTGGCATGAAAATGAAAACCGATCACATTGTCCCGTTGAGCCGTCAGGCTGTCCGGCTTATCAACGCATTGCAGGAGCTGAGTGGCAACTGCGAAGTGATGTTCCCCAGCGATCATGATTCCGTGAAAGTCATGAGCGAAAACACGGTTAACAAGGCATTACGGGCAATGGGTTACGACACCCAGACCGAAGTCTGCGGGCACGGCTTCCGCACAATGGCACGTGGTGCAATGGGAGAATGCGGCCTGTGGAGTGATGACGCCATCGAACGCCAGCTCAGCCACATCGAACGCAACAACGTGCGGGCGGCGTATATTCACACCTCTAAACATCTGGATGAACGGCGGCTGATGGTGCAGTGGTGGGCGGATTATCTGGATGCGAACCGGGAAAAATCCATCACACCGTATGACTTTGCCAAACCGCTGCACGACAAAAAGAACCGTTAGTACAATTTGCAACCCGTTAATTTTCATCGGGAGAAAAACAATTAACGCTGTTCATTTAATCTTGCATTTTAAATAATCCGCCTGTCATCAAGCAACGTCCAAAATGAGCGCTCAGGGACTCGGTAACAGGAGAATGAATATGACAATGACAGCATTAAAAACAAGTCTGATCCGTCTGCCGGAAGTGCAACGCAGAACAGGTTACAGCAAAGCGTGGATTTACAAACTGATTAGCGACGGCGCATTCCCGCAGCAGATCAAAATCGGACCTCGCTCAGTGGCCTTTATTGCAGAAGAGATTGATGACTGGATCGCCCAGCGTATTGCAGAATCGCGGGCGGCATAACACAGAAAAAACGATGACATAAGAAACATAAAATATAACGCCCCGAAGTGCTCGTAACACTGACAGGGCGTTTCACCAACAACCATTCGTAAGGTAAAAAATAATGGCTGATACACAGCATACCCAAACTCGCCCTGAATTTACAGTTCAAAAAACAGCGGGCAATCCAAAACCGCTTGATCTGAGCCAGACCGTAAAAACATCCGCAATGTATTCGTGGCAAAACCTGCTGCCCGCTTGCGGTATTGATGTTCCGGCAAAGGGTAAACATGGTGCCTGTCCGGTTTGTGGCGGCACCGACCGTTTTCATTTTATCGACGATCACCATCACGGCAACTGGCACTGCCGCCAGTGTGATGCCTCGAACTATGGCGATGGACTGGATTTAGTGGCAAGAACCAATCGGATCACAATTACGGAAGCAGCCAAAGTTGTCGCGGATGCGCTGGCGCTGCCTTTGCCCGCCCCCAAGCCAGCCAGAGAAATCACTTACCCGACACAGCCCATTGCCGAAAGAGTCGCGGCACTGATAGCACAAACTGTTGCTGGACAGTCTCCTTATCTGACTGCAAAGGGGCTGTACTACCCTAATCAGAGGCTGTTGCCCGATAATTCGATGGTGTTGGCACTAACAACACTGGATAAAAAAATCACCGGCGCACAGATTATCAAACCCAATGACGAGAAAAAATTACTGTCTGGCAGCCAGAAGAAAGGAGCGTTTATTGCCGCATCAGCGCTGGAAACGTATCCCAACACGGTGATCATCACCGAAGGTTACGCCACAGCCCTGACCGTTAACCAGTTACATCAAGGCAGCGCTCTGGCGGCACTGGATGCAGGCAATTTATTTTCTGTCGCCAAAGCCGTTCGGGAACGCTGGCCGGACGTAAAAATCATTATTGCCGCAGATAATGACTGGCATCGCCCTAACGAACTGGATAAGCACGGCAAACCGAAAGTGAATATTGGCAGGATCTCAGCAGAAAAAGCAGCGCTGGCGGTGAATGGTTGGATTTCTTTACCACCGACAGAATACTAAAGCCGACTGGGATGATTATCGCCAGCAATACGGCATTGAGGCAGCACAACAGGCATTCAATAAGGCGTTATATCAGGTGAAAGAACCGATGAGCAGTGACGCAATAGAAACCCGTCGTTATGACAACGTCGAGAGCATTTATCCAAATCGTAAAACAAAGTTACCACTCTCAGTCGGCTCTGAGGGCTTTGACGCACAGTTAGACTACGTGGTTAAGGGCATTATTCCGGCGCATTCCCTGTGCAGCATTTACGGGGCGAGCGGTTCATATAAAAGTTTTCTGGCGGGGGCGTGGGGTTGTCATATTGCTACAGGTAAAGCATGGGCTGGAAAATCGGTTGCTCAGGGTGCTGTACTGTACGTGGTCGGTGAAGGTGGGATCGGCTGCCCCGGCGCATCAAAGCATGGGAAATCGTCAACGGGCAGACGGTTGAAAATATGTACCTGATCAACACTCCCGTTTTTCCGGCCTCGCCTACCGAAGTGCATGAGCTGGTGATTGCCGCTCGGCAGGTTGAAGCGGAAACAGGCCAGCCGGTGCGCCTGATTATTCTGGATACGTCAGCCCGCTGCTTTGGCGGTGCGGATGAAAATGATTCAAAAGATATGGGTGCGTTTGTCCGGGGTTGTGACGAACTGAAAGCCAAAACAGGGGCAAGCATTCTCGTGGTGCACCATTCCGGCAAAGACGAAAGTAAAGGCGCGAGAAGTTCCAGCGCCCTCCGTGCCGCGTTGGATGTTGAATACAAAATCAACCGGGAAGGGAAAAAAGGTGGCTCGCTGGTTATCACCTGTACCAAAATGAAAGATGCCGAAGAGCCGGACACCAAAGCCTATGATATGCGCGTGGTGGAGCTTTTTACCGATAAAGATGGTGAAGATATTACGTCACTGGCTCTGATTGACAGGCCACGCGATCCGGTCGAAGAGGAAGAAATGGATCATGTCGCCAATAAAACCGATAACCATACGGCACTATGGCAGTGTATCCGGTCGCGCACTGCCCTGAAAGAACCTTGCAGCATTGCCCTTGTGCGTGATGATTTAAAATCGATGGGCGTGAATGTGAAGAATTTCAGCCGCTGGTTAACCAAGTTGGAGCAAGACAGACTGATTACCCGCCACGGGCAGGAACTCACCATCATGAATCAGAACAATGAAGATTAAAAAGTGAGTCAGAAAGTGAGGAACAGTGAGGAAAGGAATTTTACTGCTCACCGTATTCCTCACTTTTTTCGCCTATATACGGAAAAAGTGAGGAGCACAAAATACATTGATTTTTAAGGATAAAAAATTATCAATTCCTCACCTGTTTTCACAGTGAGGAAAATAAAAAGTGAGGAGAAAAATGAGGAGCAGGTGAGGAAATATTTTTTCTGGCAGGTGTTTTTCAGCTCTCCGTGCTACCGGGTTAATGTATTAGCCCGGTAGCACGGAGAAGACAAGCGCAGCGCGTCAGTCAGCGGTGTAACATAACTTGATATGGGAAAAATAATTTACGAACACTTTTTAGTGTAGGTAAAGTTAGATTATTTTCTTACCTTCTGAAAATGCTTTTCTTGCTTCATTTAAACTCATTTCATTAGCTCCTCCTTGAAAGTCAGCATTTTTAGACTGCACAGGATCATCCTCCCATCCACAAATGTCACAAATAAGGTATTTGCCAAGTTCATCAAGGGCAGTATGATTACAACATGGGCAATGATATTTATCATCCATGACTGCTCTGATATTTTGGTATTAACCTTTTAAAATAAAAGCTATTTATTTAAACAAATAGCTTTTAACAATTCTTTTTAAAAATCAATCAATTAATTTACTATACTTTTTTGTTCTGGAAAACTCAGGCTCTTTCCAATTCGGACCTTTAATTGTCTTCCCTTTATCATCTTTAGATAATTTCCCCTCGTCTAGTAGCCTTTTGTACGTCGTCCATAGTTCATTTTTTTCAATGACTTCAAAGTTAAATCTTACATACATACGATCTATAGATGGGTAGGAGCTTTTAAGAGAAAACACTAAAAGTATATCTTCGACAGATTCATTTTTTATCATTTGCTTTAATGGACGCATATTATTATCTCTCTATTTATATTTAGCTTCTTCTGCAAGATCAGCAGCATGAATGGCTTCAGGTGTATATAGAGGATATGTTCTTTCATGAATTTTGTAATCCTCTAGGGTTGCAGCATGGGCATGATTCCAAATATCCTCATCATGAACACCATCGGGAACACCTACAACACGATAACGTTCTAATTCCCTTATTTCATGTGTGTAGTATCGCCTATCATAATCGGTGGTAAGTATCTCTCCTGATAGAATTTTCTCTAAACGCTCGATCATTATTGTATTATCAATACTTTCTTCAAATCTGCTGGTATGTAGTTTAACTTTATCTAATCCTTCTTGTGTAATTTCAACATTTCTCCAATCTAAATCTTGAATAGGGCCACCCGCTTTATCTGGATCATAGGTACGACCACTGTATTTACCTTTTTCCGTTCCACCATAAGGATCGCTCAAATAAACATAAATCGCTGGTATATTCGAGATCGGGAAAATCAGAATATAATCCCGGAAATCATGCTCCTGTAAGGGGGTGGTCGTCTTCGTCGGCCCGTGGTCTGTGCCATCTGAGATCGGCGTTTCCGTTTTGTTCCCCGCGATTTCATTCGGATCTTGCTGCGGGTTAACAAGTATTCCGTCCCGCCATGTTCGCTGTTCTGGGATCGGTAAGCCGGGCGTTTGGCTGGTGAGCGTTGGATCAAGCGGGATAACTTTGACGTTTATTGAGGTATCATGCTTCCCATACTGACCACTAATTTCATTTTGCGATATTCCGCCTGTTTGTGGATCTGCATACCAAACCAGTGTTGGTGAATCTGCATCATCTTCCCAAAACTCATATTGGTTGAGTGAACTATTGTATTGTACATGGCGAACTTTGACCTGTTCTAACCCGCTTTCTTCATTGGTATGGTATCCCACGGGGATTGATTGCCCGGTTTTTACATCTTCGACAAACCGGTAACGGACACGTGTTGGAACAGTGCCCTTTTCATCGGCAATTTTTATCAGATTTTTATGGCTCTCTAAATCACTGTCGCTGCCATTCCACCAACTTCGCATCATCGCGCCCAATACTGCTACGGATGTTCTGACGAGATAAGCATCACGGGATAACTCATACTGGTCAGGCGCTTAAGAAAAGAGCAGGATTAACCGCAACATCCTGTGTTGGCAATCTCAATTGTGATTATTATTTAAACTGCGGGTTAATGATGGGCTCAGCACCTTCTCCGGCGTACTTAAATCCAGTACTGCGCGTATCAGTTCGGTTTCCGGGTGTTGCCGCGCATATTCACGCAGTTCGCCGAACCAGTACGCATCCTCATTGGGTTCATCCAGCACCGCGATACGGGCAAACACCGCTGTTGTCACCGCCAGCCCGAACGCGTCGGCAGAAAGTGTGATAGTTAACGCATTATCCGGCAGACAGACAGAATACGTGGCGGCGGACGTC
>NZ_NKHR01000025.1:0-43316 GCF_014467285.1 Xenorhabdus sp. PB62.4
CCTTTACCGTGCTTTTTGACGAATTCTGTTCGTTGGCAAAATCGACATTTTACTTCAATCATCGCCATTTAATTTCTCCGAAAAAAGGGGAATTATATACCACCATCAACGGATTGAATACGTGACCGTAAAAACAAAGGCAGCAAACCAGGATGGCAGTTCGCGTTCAATAAGAAAGTAGTAAGGTAATACTAGTTCGATACTTTTACCCGCCAATAATAATATGCCAATCAAAAAAACAAAAATAAGATATTTTTTATCTTTAAGGATAGAGAAAGATGATGTTTTATCTTTATCTGTTTGAATCGGATTTAACGTCATATTAGCAGGTTGTTTGGCAGTTTTTTGAGTTATTATGAAAATAATGATTCCCGATATAAAATAACCGAGTGAATTACCCCAAATAATCAAGTTAGCCATAGCATTGGATATCCCATCTTTATTAATAAAGAATAGGGACAGTAATGCCCCACAGCCCAGTCCAATATTTCTGCAACTGTTTATAATGGCAAAAACATTTAACTGACTATTTTTAACAGGAAATAGAGTTCTTATTGCGGCGGGATTGGCACACCAGTAAATACGCTCACCGATTGAAACAAACATAACAATGATGGCGGCCTGCCAAGAAGTTGAAACAACCAACATCCAAGGAAACGCAATGAATCGTAGTAGACTGCCCAGCAGAGTCGAATGAGCTGGCCCTAATTTATCAGCCAATAAGCCAGCAGGAAAGCCTGCGATAAGCAACGCAATCATGGCACCTATCGTCATTGATAGCCCAACTTCGACGATATCTAATCCTTGAACCAATACTAAATAAAAAATTGCTACAGGACGCCAGATACCTCCACCCATACTGCCAATTGCCATTGCCAGCAAAAATAGACGTTCTCGAATGTTTAAAGCCATGATTGTTTTCCTATCACTCAATTAATGAGTGGTAATATTTCAAATTTAGATTCAAAATATCTATTTAATAATTACTTTTGTAACTTTTCTAATAATGTTTCCATTTCTTTCCGTGAGGTAATTTTAATATAAATCCCATTAAAATTATCCAGTAATAATTTATCTTTTTTAAATTGGTGTTTCCGATATTCTATAATTTGTCGTAAAAAATTTAGATCAATTTTTTCATAGCAACCAGAGGCCATATCTGGTCGTTGTTTTCTATGCCATTTTAATATGCGTTTTAATGCTTGAAATAAACAAATATAGGTTGGCATATACAGGTGAATTACGGTATCTGCCTTTTCCAAACGTTGTGACAAACTTGAGCCATAGTTACCATCGATAATCCATTCTGATTGATCCGTTAAGGAACAGAGTTTCTGCTGCCATTCTTCTGCCGAAGGTGCTGTCCATCCTTCTTGCCAATATTCTTGATCAAGATGATACAAGGGAATCGAGCAAATTTGACTCAATTTTTTGGCAAAGGTTGATTTTCCTGCACCTGGAGAGCCAATCACTAAGATACGGTGCATATTACCAATCATGCCCATTCCTGCTGCGTTTGATTATGTTTGTCCATTCATTTAGCACAGGAATAATTGTTTTCTCCGATAGTTCATAACGGCGCGTTTGAAGATGGTTGGGAACACCATTTCTCTTGGCTTTATCTTGGATCAATTGATACTGACGACGGAGAAATCTGGCGGACAGCCCAAAATCATGGGCAATATTGATGTCAGAAAATTGGAACTGGTGAAGAATAGCTGCTGTTACAAGCCCCGTGCGATCTTTCCCCAAGCTGCAATGCAGCACAACATTTCCGGTATGAAGTAATTCTGCCACTTCTTGAGCAATTGTCCATGCTGTATGACTCATGGTGAAATAAAGATCGATATAATCAGATTCAGTGACAATATGTGTAAGATTATTCTCTGGTGGTATAAATCGTATAGGACGATTTACATATTTTGTTGATGCAGGAAAATGATAACCATTGAATTGTGGTTCATACTCTTCAGGAGTGCGTAAATCTACCCAACTATTTATGGGTAAAATTTCTGACAATATATTGAATACCGTTTGTTCTTTTCCTCGTTGCATACCACAACGAATGAGTGTTCCACAATTATCTGTCGTTGTCTGCCTGATTTTCAACATCCGTCCATTCAGGATATCAGTATGATGTATTGGGAAAATATTCAGTTGATAGATATTATTTAGCTGAGTTTTCATCACTGTTCACTATAATTTAGTTCACTGTAATCGTATTCTACGGGAAAAATTTGTTTGAGGAATTTCACCATTAATTCTAATTCTCCAACCCCAATCCTGATATATCCATTCATTCTTTCCTGTGAGCTCATGTCACGGATATAAAATCCACCTAAGGCTGCGGTTTTTACTAATTCAATGGGATTATCACCATTAGTTTTGATATTGATGAAATTAGCTCCTGAAGGAAGAATTTGCCAATTTGGGCGCAACGCCATAATGATTTTAATAACATATTTTCTTGCCTGAATAATGGATTGGCAAATTTTCTTGATGTGCTCCTCTTTGGCTAGAATTCCGTGGAGTATTGTCCATGTACTTCCTGCGATAGCGGATTCCGTCCTTTCTTGGGACAAAACATCAATAATTTTTGGAGAGGCTATTGTGGCAGCAATACGAGCACCAGCCAAACCATAGCCTTTAGAAAATGATCGGATGTAAATAATATGTTCAGGCTGACCTAAAAGAGCTAAATGATTTATATTACTAAATGCTATAAAACATTCATCAATAACCAGTAAATGACCATTTTCCATACATAAGTTAGAAATTTTTAATAATGTGTTGCTATCAAATTCTATTCCTGTTGGGCTATTGGGATTTGAAATTGCGACAATGGATGGAGGGGTCGTTTGGATTGTTTCCAGTAATGTTTTAATACAAAAGTTTTCAGGGCATTGATCATTAAAATAAATTGGTAGGATGTTGATGTTATTAAGGTTGGCGTGGTCAATCCAGCCAAAATAATTAGGTATAGGAATAATTAATCTTTTCGTCGTACAGGCAATCAGACGTAATATCAGACTAATTGCAATATCTGATCCTGGAGTGAAATAAATAGAGGATGAAGTAATCCCTAATGCTTTCGCTGCACGTTCATGTTCCACGTGAGGATAAGGATAAAGCTGATGCCTTTGTGGGGGAACATCGATATCCTGAATTATTTTTGTTAATGCATTATGATGTAATTCACCACTGCGTAAATTTATGCCATCAGACAGAAACTCTCTCCTGCGAGGAGGTGATTCTGATGCCAGAGGTAGTGGATAATTAATTGGTGTTATGCCCGCCATTTATACACTCCTATTAGAATTTTAAATTTGGGCGCCTAATACACGCAACTGTCCCAATAAGTCAGGATAACCACGTTCAAGGTGGTCAATACCGTCTATTTGAGTTTTTCCCGATATTTTCAATGCAGCAATGATTAAGGCTGCGGCTCCACGTAAATCAGTGGCTTTGACTGCTAAGCCATTTTTATTGGGAACATGGGGAATAATTTCTACTGATTTTGCACGATGTATAACTTTGGCGCCCATTTTCTCCAACTCTTCAATATATTGGAAACGTTTGACCCAAACTTGCTCCGTTATACTGCCACCCAATTGAGATGCCATTAGCAAGAGAGCCATAAAGGGTTGATTGTCACTGAATATTCCGTGAGAGGTGACTTGAATATCTAATCGGGAAGCCGGAAATGAATGGGTAATGGAGAGATCATTGTCTTTCCATTGGAGCTGATAACCCAATTTCTCCAAACAGGCGATTTCAGCTGAAAGCCCGGCTTCAATATGATTTCGTGAGATACCCGTGATAGAAATGGGAGCGTTGCAGTAAGCGGAAAGAGTCAGGTAAGTCATAACTTCGATCAGGTCAGGTCCAAGAGTTGTTTGAAAACCACCGGTATCAGGCTTTCCTACAACGATGATTCGATCTTTTTCCCAATTTATGTCAACTTGCTGGTATTTGATGGCTTCCACTAATGCCACGACATCGGGTTTAGAATAAGGATTAATAATTTCACTGATGCCTTCAGCTCTTGCAGCACACAACAAGGCGGCTTTTGTTGCACCAGAATAAAGTGGGCCAGTTAGTTTTCCTGTTCCTTCTTCAACGTCGGCAAAGTGAGCCATATCGATTTTGGTAGAGGAAAAACGTGGCGCGGTGGCTTGAATAATATTTCCTGTTGTTTCTACCTTGGCACCGAATTTTTGCAAAACGGAGCATAATTGTTCAATGGGGCGTTCCCCACCTTGCCCTACGCCAATCTTACAGCCACCTGTTTCACCTAATACGACATGACCTGAACGGGCTAGTAAGCCAGGTGCAAGATACCATGCACCATGAATCAAGGTACTAAAATCCTCAGGTATACTGGTGTTGTTCAAGCCACAGGGATCAATATACATGGTACGTTTTTCTGGTTCATGCAATATATTGGCACCCAGTAATTGGCCTATTTTTCCCAATATTCTGATATCTGCAATATCAGGAACATTTTTGATCAGAGAAGGCCCGCTTGATGACAATGCCAAACTAAACAGAGGTGGAAAAGCATGCTTAAACCCTGAGACTTGTACGCTGCCTGATAATGTATTGCCACCTATGACGTCAATTTTTTGCATGTTATTTCTCCGGTTCGTATTTCGAAACAAAAGCAGCAGTCAATACACGTCTATAAGTCGCTTCGGGTGCAGAATCAGTAATTGGCGTTACCATATGCCATGATTGATCTGAACGTTGTAGAATCACCGCGGTGTTTAGTTCTGGCGGAATTTCACGGTAAACATCTTGAGAATCATCAGAGCATAAAATACGTAGGCATCCTCCCCAATCTGGTGACCAATTGTGGTTAAAGTTAAAGATTTGGGTCACGATTTTTTCAGTTTTATCAGTATGTGGGCCTAGCCATTGGGCAGAGCGATATCGCCATAATGTTAAATTCAAAATAGTTGAACTGAGATCTTGTCCAATCAATTTTTCCATCCGCTTTCGATATTGCTCACTTTTCAGGTATTCGGTGAATTCACGCCATACAGGAGAAAGGGGAGTATCTTTTTCAATACGCAATGTTTCCAAACTGTAGGTTTTTTTGTCACTGGTTTCTTCTACCGTTTTTTCCGCAACCATGAAGCCGTCATTAGGAAATGTTTCCATCAGGTTTTTGGCAATATCTGCGCGAATAAAGGGGGATACAATACCCCAGTGATAGGGAATGTCTGTCAATGTGTGGGGCAATAATAAATTAAACATGAGTTTTGTTATCCTCATTATCTGAAACATGATCAGAGCTTACGTAATGCAGGAGAAGTGCTCGCCGTGCATGTTGCGAACCAGATACCACCTTACGCACACTGTGCCAAGAGTTGGGTGAGGGCAAAAGGAGCACCGAGCGGTTTGGGCTAGGCACAACGGTTTCTTTGATATCATCAGGATCAGAGGAACCGAGAATGAGTAATTCCCCGCCTTCTATAACACCCGTTGGAAAATAGAGGGTTTGGGTCAGGATTTTATCTGGACGATCACAATGGGGAGCCAACCAGCAATTTTCATGGTAAATGGTAAAACGCACATGTAAGCGGGTTTGTGAAAGATCCCGTTCCATCAGGGTTGAAAAATAGTCGCGATAATTATCACTTAGAATGACTTTCAACATGGTTTTCCAAGCTGAAGTCAGATTATCCCATGTTTCCTGAACAGGAATGCCATTATCAATAGCTAAGAGATCCCACGTACTGTAGTATTTTCCATCCCCTTCTTCGCGATGAGATTTGCAGTAACCAGTATGTGGAAATTCTGTCTGCAAGCGCTTAAAAATGTTTGGAGATAGAAAGTGATCTGAACAGAACCATTCAAAGGGTTCTTTTTTTCTTTTGAAGTCAGGGGAATGCCACCGTATATTCATATGCCGTCTCCTGATGTGTGTTTTTCTTCATGTCTCATTTGTTGCGTGATTTTTTTCATCACTTCAGTTGGGCGATCTTTCTCATTGGCAAATAATAATGAGTAACCTTGTTGACGTTCCTCTGGGGATTGAGGTATTTCGTGAAAGAGTTGGCGATTATATTTACCAACTTCCGTTATTGAGGAGTTTTCATGCAATTTGTTGTAAGGGGTATAGACGGTTGGCCGGACTCTGGCTCCTTCAGCGATCAACCAGTCAATCGTCTTGATTGAGGCTGTTATTGTATCTCCTGGCAATCCAAGAATAATGAATGCATTGATCTCTATTTCATTATGTTTGGCGATTGCCAATAGTTCTTCAACTTTGGCCTCAGTGTTTAGCTTTATTTTTGGCAATTTCAGGTCTGGAGAGACAGAAATGGTTTCCACACCCAGACTGATTCTGATACAGCCTGCTTGTGCCATCAATTCAATTAATTCCTTATTCAAATGATAAATTGTGGTCACGCATTTCCATTGAATGGGGAGTTTTAATTCGATGAATTTATGACAAAATTCTTTTACCCATCGACGATTCAGGGTAAACGTAGGAGCATAAAAAGAGACATAGTCAAATGGCTGGATACGTTGTTGCTCTGTGATATATTCAATGACTCTGTCAACGGAAAGTCGCCGTTCGTTTTTTCCCTGCATTGGTGGTACATCACAAAACTCACAACCAACTGGGCATCCACGTGCAACAGGAATAACCAATTCACGTCGATCGGGGATACCACAAAATTTATTCAAATCATTCTTATACATTCGGTCATAAGCCGCATAAGGAATCTCCAATGTATCAGGTAGTATCCATTCCTCTGGACTTAACATATGGCCGATATCTCCTTGCAAATAACCATGGGAAGTTTTCACAATGAGACCAGGAATATTTGTCGTATCAGAACGATAATTCAATAGAAAAGATTCAACACTGCTTTCGTAATCACCGCTGAAAACAATACCTTCAAAATCAAATTGTTTAAACCAATCAGGGATCTGTTTTGAAAGCCGCCCGAAAGTAAACATCTTCACTTGTGGTAATATTTCCCGGCAATACAGCGTAGTACGGTTAAAATTATCCACGGCATCAAAATCGTTAAATAAACCCACAAAATCATAGCCTTTTGCTAATTCTTTGGCTAAGTCATGCCAAGTCAGATTTAATGCGCCACCATCCAATGCAGTGACTTGCCATGATGGATTTCTTTCCCTGATATATGTTGCAACTTGAAATAAAGGCAGGTGATGGCCTGCATTGAAATAAGAAGGAATATAGGGAGGAATTAATAATAATATACGCATGCACAAATCTCCTGAATTA
Organism: Xenorhabdus sp. PB62.4; assembly: GCF_014467285.1. NCBI lineage: Bacteria > Pseudomonadati > Pseudomonadota > Gammaproteobacteria > Enterobacterales > Morganellaceae > Xenorhabdus > Xenorhabdus sp. PB62.4. Next base: position 7,271 of record NZ_NKHR01000025.1, read on the forward strand.
AATAGTGAAATGAGCATTTGCTAAATAGATAAATTGGCAGACCGCCATCGTCGCGTAGCATCCAGATGGAAGAAAAAATTCTATTGTCAAACTGGAACGATCAGGGAATTCGTGATCTTCACTGAGATCGATAACTTTTATGTAGGTATGTACAATGGTTGGTCGCAAACTCTGTTTTTCTGCTTTTTTTCCATCGGCAACTTCGAAGCGAGTAAATGGATGCCAAGGCATCGCTGCGGCAAATTCCATTACATCAGAATAAGTCTTGGGCAAAATATAGGGTATTGATGAGCGCACCACGTTTAATCCTTCATGATGTCGCTGGAATTCTTGTGCTACGAGATGGTTCCACTGATAAGAGCCGTAAGAGGCATAATAAAAAGAAAGCCTCCTAGGATCTAATTGATGGAAAAAATGTATGGGTTTTCCTTGCCATTTTTGGGCGGCCAGTGCTTCTGGCGACTCCGATTGACATATTAATGATAAGGCTTTTTTCCATTCATTATGGTAAACAGCCTGCCCAATAAGATGGGTTGTAGAAGGTCCTCCGGGTACGCCGAACCTTTGTGTATCATAATAATTAATAAAAGCATGATTATGTGATGACTGTTGTGCCAAAGTATGGGCAATAGCTTTATCTAAATTACGAATCACAATGCGAAAACTATTACCTACTAGCTGACCAATCTTTATTTTTTCTTCAAAACAGCCAACTTCGTGCAATGAGAGCCATTTTCCTGATGTCATATCCAAGCGGGCATTGATAGCACTGATATCTATCTCTTGTGATAAAGATTGAATAGATATTCTCTGACTTGTTACGCCATCTTCATCTTTTAATCCAGCATACCCAATATGGCTTTGTGGTATTTCCAATATATTGGCAATATTGGTAATGGCTTCAGAGGTTGTCATTCCCTCTTTGCGTAATTGAAAATGCCAAATCTGTTTTTCTATTGAGGGCTTATAGAATCTAGAAACTTCCTCAACGAGAAAATCAGTAGGCACTTTTTTCAGACAATACTGAATATCCCTGTAGAGAAAGGTATCGGGTGAATATTTTAAAAAAGGTGTGGCAAGTTCGCTATTATTCATTAAAATATTTCCAATTTTTAAAGCATGGTTTTTCAATGGTTAGTTAAGGCCCACTGTTTTTATATACTGATTATATAAAAGCAGTATGTAAAAACGTTATGCGTTAATATGATCAACTTTCTTTAGGAAAATAATCATCAAGGCTTCCTTCTCGCCAAATGTCCGTCGTAGCACAGTGCAAACCGCCCCCAAAAGGATAGGCATCTCGGAAAGGTACAGGAATAACTTCAAATCCCAATTTATCCAATTGTTCTATTTGATGAATTTCACTTTCTTCCACACAAACCGTTTTTTCATCAAGTGACAGGATATTCATTGAGAGCCATACACTTGAATAACATAATGGCGGTGATTGATGATGTGCAGGCGATGCAGCTTCAATAATTTGCCAGCCATTACGGATAAATAGTTGTCTGAACTCAGGCAATAAGGGTCTGGTAGGATTATTTAAAACTAAGCCAGGACGTAAAGGTAATAGTGTACAGTCAATATGGCTTGGGAAAGGATCACCAGGAAAATTAATAGGACGAATGCGATAATCAGGAAAATGGCGCTGCAACCAGTCAATGCCTCTCATGTTTGTCGTAAAACCATGCTGCACGAAAAGATCTCTCCCACATCGGACAATATCAGCAGCCTCAAAAATTGGTTCTTCTTCTGTCGTGACAAACTCTTTTTTCGTTACCCACTCTTTTCGCGTTTCCATGCTGATTTCTTCAGATAAATAACCATATCGGTAACTAGCATCTGATAACCGAGGGCGAGGGGCTGATTCATGCCGCATAGTTGTATCTTCTTTCATATAAGCAGAAATCAAAGGTCGGTAACATAAATACTCAAAGAAGCGAGATCTGAAACTCATTGTTGCTTCTAGAATCTCTCGGTCAACAGTAATGAGTACATCTCTTGGTGGTTGGCAACCGAACATAGTGCCTTGAGTGAAATCAGGAGATTGTACAGAAGCGTTAAAATTTAATGGGGTTGGACGATCAACACGAATTCCACGTGAAACCAGTATCGAAGATAACCCATCTAGTTGTACATTCGCTGCATCAATTGATTCCTGGCTTCTTGGTCCATAACGACCACGCATATCTGAATTTTCTGGAATACGGGCCATAAATGCGGGTTCAGGAGGGGGAATACATGCATTATCTGCACGGCCAACAATAACATGTCGTAATTTTCCCCATTCTGTATGACATTCTACATGAACAGGAATATTGTTTGATTTGTGGTTATTAATGGTATCAATAGTTTTAGTCAAGACATTCTCCTTTAATACATTTTTTAATATTTCTAATTTCTGCCGCGTTTAACTTTAAACCTATTAGCTATAGTTATTATAAAAATAGAAATATAACATTATTAATCTGATGCACACGAATGGTTTAGTGAGATGACATTTTCACTCAAGTGAAAAATAAAAAATTTATTTTGATTAAAAATGAGGTTTGTCATCATTAAAATCAATTCAAATTTTATTTTGTAGAGTTAATCAAAAGTTAAACCGACAACTAATTTTTATTGGTTTTAGGTAAATTGAAATAGACTGATTTTATCAAAATGTAGATTTTGTACTAAAGAGTATTCTTGACACTTAAATATGGATTATATAACCTTACATTTCATTTGTTAAATTTTTGTTTTTTATTGGTGGGACTATGATTTTATCAAAAAAAATAAAGCATTTTTTGAGTGTTGCGGAGTGCGGATCTTTTAAAAATGCATCTAAAAATATTCACATAAGTCCGCCCGCACTTTGCAAAAGTATTGCTGATATAGAGGATTCATTGGGATTTAAACTATTTAATCGCTCTAATGCTGGAGTAACTCTGACAGAAGAAGGGGTAAGTTTATATAAATATTTATTACCAATACGTGATGATGTCGAAAGTATTAAATCTAGTTTTCCAATGGCATTAACAAAAAAAGAGATCAAAGTAGGAACAGATAGTTATAATAAATCATTTAATAAATTGATAATTAAAATAATTGAAAATGGTCAAGTTGATCTTATTAGTGAAATGTACCATTTCGATGAACATCGTAGTAAATTACTTTCAGGAGAACTCGATCTTTTTATTTCTACTCATCCTCCAGTGGAAGATAAATTAGAACGAATTTCCTGTAAAATAGATGATCATGAGTCTGAAGTATTCATTGCTTCAGGAAAATTACTGGATAAGAATAATTCATTAATTGATTTGATTTGTAATGAGAAAATGATACTTCATTCTGGAATAACAAAACATCCATTTTTTGATGAATTATTAAAATATAGGAAAGAGAATAGAATTAATACTCAAGTATTAGTATTTCCTGATATTAGCCATGTTATAGATTTTGTTTTCTTTGATATTGGTTATTCAGTTGTTAACAAAGCAATATTGGATTCAAATTATCTAAAGAATACTGGGTTGAGAATTATTCCTAATACGTTGTTTTCATCTGAGTTATCCAGTTATATTTATTACTTAAAGAGAAAGGAATTAGAATTACTTTATTATATTAACTAATCATATTAGATGATTAACTATTTTATCTGTATTTGTAATAAAAAGATAAATATCCATTTTTCCAATGCTAGCCTTTAGCAATTTTGCAGTACGTCTCATTTTAATCTGATAATAATGTTTATTATCCCGTCCAGTTATGATCTGTATAAGAAAGGAATAACGATGCGTAAAGTAATTCTGGCATTCAGTGCGATTGTGTTTGTTTTTGGTCTAAACGGTGTGACACAGGCAAAAATGTTTATGCCTGAGCAAGTTAGTCAAGGAGTAACAGCCGCAGATTTAGCTCAACGTCAGGCTATCCATTGGGTTTCGGTGGAGCAGATTGAAAAAAGTTTGAAAGGACAACTTCCAATGGCTGTTGGGTTTGATATTGATGATACAGTCATGTTTTCCAGTCCGGGATTTTATCGGGGAAAATTGGAATATTCACCTAATGATGAAAGCTATCTGAAAAAAACCGAATTCTGGGAAAAAATGAATAATGGATGGGATAAATTCAGTATGCCGAAAAAAATTGGTATTGAATTAGTTCAGATGCATTTGAAACGGGGTGATGATATTTATTTTATTACAGGGCGTACAGCAACTAAAACAGAAACTGTTACTAAGTACGTACAAGAAGGTTTACATATTCCTGCTGATAAAATGCATAATATTATTTTTGCAGGGGATGAACCCAATAAGAATGATAAAACTAGTTGGATGAAAGATCATCAATTGAAAATTTACTATGGTGATGCAGATGCTGATATTGCCGCAGCCCGTGAGTTAAATATCCGTGGCATACGCATTTTGAGAGCATCAAATTCCTCTTACCAGCCTCTACCTAAAGCAGGCCGATTCGGAGAAGAAGTAGTCATTAAATCTGAGTATTAATCTGAAATTTCAAGATAATACATTCCAATTAAGGGCACGAATAGGTGCCTTTTTCCTTTTTAGAGCCAGTATAATCTAATTTATAATAGTGAAAATTTTCTTTTGCTTAGTGTAATTGAGTATGATTGGGTAGGCCCCCCTATCTTAAGAGGTAATTATGTATATAATTACTACTATTCTTTTCTGATAAAATAGGACTCCTGATAATTAGAATAAGTCATTGAATAGCGGTATGTATAATAAGGTGAGGTGAACTGTTATGGTGAAGAACCCGGTAAGGTTACTGAAAGTCTCTTTTATCTGTAGCGCATTGGCGGTATCAGAAGGAACCTTTGCAACTCAACAAAGTGGCTCAGAATTAAGTGATGTGCAACAATTAACAGGGAGATCAAAAAAAGAGGTTTCGGTTGCTTTATCTGATAAGACTATTCCTATATCTCAGATAAATTTTATTAATGATAATCGGAAGCAGTTACAAAATTGGCTGCCGCAACAAGTAAAACCGATATTTTTTGAGAGATTGGTAACGTTATATACTGCTAATAAAATGAAACCGTTATGGACAGATAAAAAATCTATTCAGCAATTTGAAGAACAATTATTCGAAATATCGTTAGCTGGTTTTCAGCCTCAATTTGAAAAATGGTTAGTTCAACTTAACTCTCCTGAATTAAGTGATATTGGGCGTGATGTTATTTTATCCGATGCTATGTTAGGTTATCTCCATTTTATTAACGATGTTAAGAAAAAAGGAGATTCATGGTTATATAGCAAAACACCTTATGAGATTGATTTACCGCCTTCTCATTTAATTGATAAATGGCAGCAGCATATCAAGGATCAGGATACTGAATCTTATATTACAACCTTATCACCCAACCATCCTATGTATGAAAATATGCGTAAGGAGATGTTGGCTCAATTAGCTGATAAGCAACCATGGACGGAGTTTTCACTGAAAGGTACCCTAAAACCCGGGCAAAGCAGTGAAGGTGTTGTAGCATTAAGAAAAATATTGGTTCGGGCAGGTACGTTGGAGGCATCAGATGCCAAATCTGATAATAAAACTTACAGTAAAGAATTAATCGCCGCTGTAAAACGCTTTCAAACTCTACATGGTCTGTCAGCCGATGGTGTTATTGGCCAATCCACTAAGGTATGGTTAAATACGACGCCACAAATTCGTGCGCGCATTATGGCATTAAATATACAACGGTTACGAATTATCCCCGGAAATATTCCTACAGGTATTTTAGTTAATATTCCGAATTATTCGCTTTTTTATTATCTGGATGGAAAAGAAATATTAAATTCTAAAGTCGTAGTTGGCCGCCCTAGTCGCAAAACGCCCATTATGAGTAGTGAATTAAACAATGTAGTGATCAATCCACCATGGAATGTACCTACGAGTATGACACGCAAAGATATTGCACCAAGAGCGCAGCGTGACCCAAGTTATTTTCGTACTCGTGGTTATACCGTTTTTTCTAGTTGGGGCAATGATGCTAAAGTTATTGATCCTTCATCAATTAATTGGGAAGTCGTTACACCAAGTAATTTCCCTTATCGTATAAGACAAGCTCCCGGCCCAACTAATTCATTAGGGCGTTTCAAATTTAACATGCCAAATTCGGAAGCAATTTATTTACATGATACGCCAAATCAGGCTTCCTTTAGCCGGGAAATGAGAGCAATCAGCTCTGGTTGTGTGCGTGTCAATAAAGCGCCTGAATTAGCTAATATGTTATTAGGAGATGCTGGTTGGAATAAAGATAAAGTTAGCGGTTCATTGAAAAAATGGGAAACAAAGTATGTTAATATTCCCAAAAAAATTCCTGTCTTTCTTTATTATCAAACAGCTTGGGTTGATGATAAGGGAGTACCACAATACCGAGCTGATATCTACGGTTATGATGTGAATGCAAGACAACAATCTGAGATTTTATCCAAAATTTTGGCTGCCAGAAGTGATTTATGATTTTTGTCGTTATTAGTCACATAAAAAGCATAAATTTGATATTTATACCCATATTATAAACGGTGAAGGGAAAATATTTCCTTCACCGTTATTTTATGTTACTAATTCTTTTTTCAGGTTTTTTCTTACTATAAGGGTTTCTTAATGAATTACTTTTATCTACGATTAGTAAATTCCTATGGTTCATACGAAAGAAATCTGTCAACAACATATCGTCATTAAAATTTCATCTATATTTAATATGATTTTCATTTTGTTAGATTGGTCACAATTATAGTTTGGTAAATTTACAGTAATATACAAAAATAATTGAAACTACTTTTTATTTGTTGATGTCTCATTAATTGGTTAAACTCAACTGATAATGTAGTTTAGAAATTATTAATACATCATAGAATAGCAGGGCATTTTATCCATGAATGATATTGACCACGATCGCCGAAAGTGGCTCGGCGTAAGCGTGGCCGCGCTAGGGTTGGGTTTATTACCTCAACCTGCTTTGGCCGCATTGACAACACCGCGTCCTCGAATTTTACGCTTTGATAATCTGCATACAGGAGAAACACTCAAAGCTGAATTCTTTGATGGTCGCCGTTATAACAAATCAGAACTAGCCCGTTTGAATTATTTATTTCGCGATTTCCGTCAGAATAAGATCAAAACTATTGATCCGAAATTGTTTGATCAAATTTATTTATTACAGATGTTGATGGGAACAAATAAATCTGTTCAACTCGTTTCTGGTTACCGTTCATTGATGACAAATAATATGTTGCGGCAAGCTAGCGGTGGGGTTGCAAAACATAGTTATCATACTCGCGGGCAGGCAATGGATTTCCATATTGATGGCGTTCAATTAGCGCATATTCGTAAGGCTGCACTGAAAATGCGGGCAGGGGGAGTTGGATTTTATCCAAAAAGTAATTTTATTCATATTGATACAGGCCCGGTCAGGACGTGGTAATCTTATTACTAAAAATGAGTCTTGATTGTGGAGTTAAACAATATAATGAAATACCACATTATCCCTGTCACGATGGCAATGCAAAATTGTACATTGATTTGGTGTGAAGAAACTCAGGTAGCAGCGATTGTTGATCCGGGCGGCAATGCCGAGCAACTTATCGCCGAAATAGAGCGCCGTGAACTGAAACTCACACAAATTTTGCTGACACATGGTCATTACGATCATGTGGGTGCTACCGTTGAAGTTGCCAACCATTTTGATGTACCTGTTTATGGGCCACATAAAGGGGATGCTTTTTGGATAGAAGGGTTGGAAATTCAATGCCAAATGTTTGGTGTTGAGCCATGTCCATCTTTCACGCCTGATCGTTGGTTAGATGAAGGGGATATATTGCAAGTCGGCAATGTTGAGTTATCCGTTTTGCATTGTCCGGGGCATACACCAGGGCATATTATCCTTGCTAATCATGCTGATAAATTAATCTCAATGGGAGATGTGCTGTTTAAAGGGAGTATTGGTCGTACTGATTTCCCAGGTGGAAATTATGATGAACTGATTCAAACTATTAAAGAAAAAGTACTGCCATTAGGTGATGATTACCAATTCATTCCCGGTCATGGGCCGATGTCAACGTTAGGACACGAGCGGAAAACCAATCCATTCTTGCAAGATTAATTGGAAACGTGTCAGCATCGTGTAAATATAAAAGCCGCTTTTTTTTCAGCGGCTTTTTTGGAATAGATATCAGTTACTCAGATATAAATTAGAGCACTGCAACAATAGCTTCACACAGAGGAACCATATTCTCCAGTGTCAAACCAGCTACATTGATACGACCAGAGCTAACCGCATAAACACCATATTCTTCACGCAGGCGATCAACTTGTTCTTTAGTCAGGCCACTGAATGAAAACATGCCGTTTTGAGCGATAATGAAGCTGAAATCTTGTTTTGCACCTTTTTCTTGTAAGGTGTTCACAAATAGTTGACGCATGCGCTGAATGCGTTCACGCATTGTTGCCAATTCCTGAACCCATTCTGCTTTCAAATCATCATTAGATAAAATTGTTGTAACAACGGAAGCACCATGTGCTGGTGGGTTAGAGTAGTTGGTGCGAACAATAGATTTCGCTTGGCTGAACGCTCTTTCTGCGGTATCGCTATCTGCTGCAACGATGGTGCAAGCACCAACACGCTCATTATACAGACCAAAGTTTTTGGAATAAGAGCTGGCAACGATCAGTTCATTGTGATTTTTGGTAAAGATACGCAGACCTTCAGCATCTTCATCCAACCCTTTAGCAAAACCTTGATACGCGAAGTCAAACACTGGCAACCAACCATTCGTAGCAGATAAATCCGCCAGTTTTTGCCATTGTTCAGCCGTTGGATCAATACCAGTTGGGTTATGGCAGCAACCGTGCAGCAAAACAACATCACCGGCTTGCGCTTCAGACAGGCTTGCCAGCATACCTTCGAAATCCAAAGCATGTTTTTCTGCATTGTAATAGTTGTATTCGCGGATTTCTAAACCAGCACTGGAGAAAACACCTTTATGGTTTGGCCATGTTGGGTTGCTGATCCAAACACGTTTTGCATTGGTCTGTTTAGCAATAAAGTCAGCGGCAGTGCGCAGTGCGCCAGTTCCGCCTGGGCTTTGTACAGTACGGGCGCGTTTGTCGGTTACGATAGGGCTGGTTTTACCGAATAGCAGTTCCTGAGTGACACGACCAAATTCAGGTAACCCGCTAATTGCCAGATAATTTTTGGTGGTTTCGTTTTCCAGCAGGAATTTTTCTGCTTTTTTAACGGTGGTCAGAACAGGGGTTTTACCGGTTTCGTCTTTGTAGACGCCGATACCTAAATTGATTTTGTTTTCACGTGGATCCGCTTTAAAGCTATCGGCTAAACCAAGAATAGGGTCGGCAGGCGCTGCTGTGATTTTTTCAAACATTTTTTTGATTCCAAGACTCGGAGAGTTAAGCCCAAAGTAAGTTATACGCTGCTCAGGGTAACCTTAAGGAACTCATTTGCCAACCACTTGTAGCAAAAAGAATAAAATCTTGTGAAGTAGTTTACGGAGTGAAGAAAAAAGATAATAAAAACAGTGGGGTAAAACGTAAAAAGCAGCGCCGAAGCGCTGCTTTTCTGAGATAAATGTGTTTAACTTTTCGCTAAACAGTTTATCAGCAGTAATTAGAACTGATAAGTCAGGCCAACACCGAATACGTTGCGAGCGCCTGCATCTATTCCTTCATTTTTGTCCAACAGGTTGATTTTATAATCAACATAAGTAGACAGGTTTTTGTTAAAGTAGTAGTAAGTACCTACAGAAACATATTTAACCAGATCTGCGTTGTAGTGTTTTTCACCTTCACCCAGTTTTTTACCTTTAGACTGAACATAAGCCAGAGATGGTTTCAAGCCCAGGTCAGAAAACAGGTACTGTGCAACCAACTCAACGTTCTGAGTTTTATTTGCAACAACGTCAACGTTAACTTGAGATTTTTTGCCTTGTTCGTTTACAACGTCAACTCCAAGAGTACCAGCAAGAGTCATGTTACGGGTTTCACCGTACATTGCTGCCAGATATACGTTGTTCGCATCGTACTTAGCACCTATGTTCCACGCTTCAGCACGTTTACCTTTAGCAAAGGTATCATTCCACTGACCATTTGCACGAGTAGAGTTAGCGTAAGAACCACCAACAGTGATACCGTAACCTACGTTATAAGTGGTAGACAAACCGTAGCCATCGCCGTTTGCTTTACTTCCCTTGCGGCCATTCTTAGTACGTTCGCTGTTTTGACCTTGATATTGCAGAGCAAAGTTCAGACCATCAACCAAACCGAAGAAGTCAGTATTACGGTAAGTCAACAGGCCAGTAGAACGACCAGTCATGTAGTTGTCAGTGTGGGCCATGGAGTCACCACCAAAGATTGGCAGTACGTCAGTCCATGCGTTGACATCATAGTTTACGCCGTAGTTACGACCGTAATCCAATGAACCGTAGTTAGCGAATTTCAAACCAGCGAAAGCCAGACGAGTTTTAGTCTCTTGTTTACCTTCTATGTCGTTAGCGTTCAGGTTGTATTCCCAACGGCCAAAACCAGTCAGTTGGTCAGAGATCTGAGTTTCACCTTTGATGCCGATACGAGCATAAGAATCGTCGCCATCTTCGCCGCTTCTCTTGTCTGAGAACTGATGACGAACGTCTACTTTACCGTACAGATCCAGTTTGTTGCCATCTTTGTTAAAGATTTCAGCCGCGTTTGCTGTACCAGCAACCAGCAGAGCTGGGATTACCACTGCAAGAATATTGCGCTTCATTATTATTACCCTCATTGGTGTTATTCAGACACCTGCCACTGCCAGAAACAGAACACTAAAAAATTTTGGAACTATTTGTGGGTATCGAGTGTCTTATTAGTCGGCGACCAGTGTTCCATTGGTAATGAATTTTATCTACCCTCAAAATGCTACAAAAGCGCAAAATCGGTAACAAAGTGCAAATAGGTGTTTCAAAATGTAAATATCAGGGAACTTTTTTTGTGTGCTCTTTACCATAAAATAAAAAAAGCCAACTTTCGCTGGCTTTTCAGGGGATTGAATTTTGCTCGTTTATCGAGCTGATTCATTAGAAACTTGCATTTCTCGGTGTCCGTGGGAATGGAATAACGTCACGAACGTTGGATACTCCAGTCACATAAGCGACCAAACGTTCGAAGCCCAAACCGAAACCAGCATGAGGAACGGTGCCATAACGGCGCAGATCACGATACCACCAGTAATCTTCTTTATTCAGTCCCATTTCTTCCATACGCTGATCCAGCATATCCAGACGCTCTTCACGCTGAGAACCACCGATGATTTCACCAATGCCTGGCGCTAGCACATCCATCGCAGCAACGGTTTTACCATCTTCGTTCATGCGCATATAGAAGGCTTTAATGTCTTTTGGATAGTTTTTCATGATCACTGGCGCTTCGAAGTGTTTCTCTGCCAAATAGCGCTCATGCTCTGATGCCAAATCCACGCCCCAGAAAACAGGGTTTTCAAATTTCTGGCCGCAATTTTCCAGAATTTCTATTGCATCGGTGTAATCCAATTGAATGAAATCTGAATCGACAAATTTCTCCAGACGAGTAATAACTTCGCTATCAACACGTTCTGCAAAGAAAGCCAAATCGTCAGCACGTTCTTCCAGAGCAGCCCTGAAAACATATTTCAGCATGTCTTCGGAGAGTTTGGCGATATCATTCAGATCGGCAAACGCCATTTCTGGCTCAACCATCCAAAATTCTGCCAAGTGGCGGCTGGTATTGGAGTTTTCTGCACGGAAAGTTGGTCCAAAGGTATAAACTTTGCTCAGTGCACAAGCATAGGCTTCACCGTTTAACTGACCAGATACGGTCAGGAAAGCTTCGCGACCAAAGAAATCCTGGCTGAAATCCACTTCGCCTTTATCTGTACGTGGCAAGTTTTGCAGATCCAACGTGGAAACGCGGAACATCTCGCCGGCACCTTCAGTATCTGATGCGGTGATCAGCGGAGATGATACCCAGAAAAAGCCTTTTTCATGGAAAAAGCGGTGCAGGGCTTGTGCCAGTGTATGACGGACACGAGCAACTGCGCCGATCAAATTGGTGCGTGGACGAAGATGCGCAACTTCACGCAGGTATTCGATACTGTGGCGTTTGGCCGCCATTGGATAGGTATCAGGATCATCAACCATGCCAACGACAACAACTTTAGTTGCCTGTAATTCAAAAGATTGGCCTTTACCTTGGGATTCAACCACAGTCCCTGTCACTTCTACAGAACAGCCTGTGGTTAAATGCAGCACTTCATCCTGATAATTAGGTAAATTATTATTAACGACAGCCTGTAATGGATTAAAGCAGGAACCGTCATAGACGGCGAGGAACGAGATACCAGCTTTAGAATCTCTCCTTGTACGTATCCAACCGCGAACGGTGACTTCGCTGTCAACCGAAACACGGCCTTGCAGTACATCGACTACAGGCGCTACGCTCATAAATTTCTCTCTTCTTTTATTAATGAATTAGATAACTAGATAGATTTACCATAAATGCCCCATCTTCAGGGGCAGATCTTCTATCTTACTTGTCATCTCTCAGGAAACAAGAAGAAATTTCGGGTCTTAGCGAGGAAATAAGGGAAAATGTGGCTTTTCACTTGCGTAACCAGCATGGAGCCGGTTACGCAAGGAACAATCAGCCAGATTATACTGCTTTTTCTATATAAGGAATGTCAAACGCCCGGCGTAATCTATCGACAAATTCATCATCTTCACAGATCGTTTTTCCGGGGCTGTCGGAGAGTTTCGCTACCGGTTTGCCATTACATTCGACGAGCTTGATAACAATATTCAGTGGTTTTACACCTGGAATATTGCAGGTCAGCCGTGTTCCAATACCGAAAATCACATTGATTCTCTTATGGAAGTGGTGATATAGCGCTAATGCTTTTTGCAAATCCAGACTGTCAGAGAATACCAGTGTTTTCGTCATTGGATCGATGCCCAGTGACTGGTAGTGTGCTATGGCTTTTTCACCCCATTCAATAGGATCACCGGAATCATGACGCAGGCCTTGGTAAGCTGTCGCCAAGGGTTTGTCAAAGTCCCGCAGGAAAGCATCCATAGTGATACAATCTGTCAGAGCGATACCTAGCTGATTTGGATACTCATTCAGCCATGTTTGTAGCGCAGCACGCTGACTATTAGCCAGGTCAGGGCTAATCTGCTGATGAGCCTGAAACCATTCATGAGCTTGTGTACCAAGCGGAGGAAGATCAAGCTGCTCTGCCAGTTGATAGTTACTGGTTCCGGTTAAATAAGGGAAGCTATTTTTCAGCTCATTGATAATGGCATACTGTACTTCGTGTGAAAAACGGCGACGAGTGCCAAAATCCATTAACTTAAAGCCGGACAGATCAATATCTTCTTCTTTCGCATCTTTGTGGAACAGCTCAATCAGTTTTCTGAGCTGAATAACCGCATCTTCTGGTTTTATTTCAGGTGAGCGATGGCGATGAACTAATTCGCTGATGAGGGCAAGTAAAGGCACTTCCCACAGGATAACTTCGTGCCATGGACCGGAAATGCGGATGGCCAATTGCCCTTTATGGGTAACAGAAACGTCTACTTGTTTAGGGTTAAAGCGGAATGTTTTGAACCAGTTCAGGTAATCCTCTTTAAAGAACGGGAGTCGAGAGAGATAATCGAATTCGCGTTCTGTTAATCTTAAATCAGCCATCATATTAATTTGATGGCGCAACGCCTCGGCGTATTCTCCGAGCAGCTCATCACCACGGCAACGAAATTCTGCAACAACAGGAATATTGTTGTAATGGTGGTACACTGCTTGCTGCATATGAAATTTATAAGCATCTGTATCAAGCAGTGATTTGATAATCGGGGTAGCGTCTAAAGTCATGGCGCGTCAGGCATCCTCGCGGAGCATATTCGTGTCTGCTAAATCGATAAAGTCGGGAGAGTATACCGTGATTATTGGGTTATTGAAGCTATGTAGCTGCATATATTTTCCCGAATCTAAAGATTAAGGTTAATCCATTTATAGATAATATCATGTTAAATGAGATATGAGATGACAATTAGCACGAAAGTACTAATATGCTGACTACATCATTTATACCTTTATTTAATAAGTTATTAACATTCAGAAAAAGAGACTTATTGATTGAAAGAATGGTTTCTCTATGGCAGCGTTAGCAATTGGAAAGTTTCTGTGGAAACACAATATGCCAGGCGCTTTGTAGCTAAGGTTATACAGATGTTATCAAATATGCCTGTTAAAAATAATGGAAAAGGTTCCCTATGACACAACAGCGACTCGTAAAACAACGTCTGGATTACAGAAAACCAGATTATACAATTACCGACATTGATCTCGATTTTGAGTTGAATACAGATAAAACCACGGTAACGGCAATCAGTCAGGTAAAACGTCTGGCTAATGATATTACTCCATTGATTCTGGATGGAGAAAATCTCACGTTAAAAAGTATCTATATAGATGATAAAGCGTGGGAACATTATCAGGAACAGGATGGTAAGCTGTTGATTGAGCAGCTACCAGCCCAGTTTACCTTGAAGATTGTGAACGAAATTAGCCCATCAGCAAATACAGCGCTTGAAGGCTTATATGTCTCCGGAGATGCCTTGTGCACCCAATGTGAGGCCGAAGGATTCCGTCACATCACTTATTATTTGGATCGTCCGGATGTTCTGGCTTGCTTTACTACTCGCATTACAGCGGATAAAGTCAAATACCCTTTCTTGCTTTCCAATGGTAACCGCATTGAACAGGGAGAATTGGATGATGGTCGCCATTGGGTGAAATGGCAGGATCCATTCCCAAAACCGGCTTATCTATTTGCGCTGGTGGCAGGTGATTTCGATGTCCTGCGGGACACATTTGTAACCCGCAGTGGCCGTGAAGTTGCATTGGAACTGTTTGTCGACCAGGGTAATTTAGATCGTGCTGACTGGGCCATGACATCGCTGAAAAATTCGATGAAGTGGGATGAAACCCGCTTTGGTTTGGAGTACGACCTTGATATCTATATGATCGTTGCCGTTGATTTCTTCAATATGGGCGCGATGGAAAACAAGGGACTGAATATCTTCAATTCCAAATATGTTCTGGCAAAAACGGAAACTGCGACTGACAAAGATTACCTTGCCATTGAAGCCGTCATTGGACATGAATATTTCCATAACTGGACAGGAAACCGCATTACATGTCGTGACTGGTTCCAGTTAAGCCTGAAAGAAGGGCTGACCGTGTTCCGTGATCAAGAGTTCAGTTCTGATTTGGGTTCTCGTTCGGTTAACCGTATCAATAACGTGCGTGTTATGCGTGCTGCGCAGTTCGCTGAAGATGCCAGCCCGATGGCGCATCCTATCCGTCCCGATCAGGTGATGGAAATGAATAACTTCTATACGTTGACCGTCTATGAAAAAGGTTCGGAAGTGATTCGGATGATCCACACTTTGTTGGGTGAAGAACAATTTCAGGCGGGTATACAGCTTTATATCCACCGTCATGATGGTAGTGCTGCAACCTGTGATGATTTTGTTCAGGCAATGGAAGATGCGTCAAACGTTGATTTGGCACTCTTCCGCCGTTGGTACAGCCAATCAGGAACACCTGTGCTGACTGTCCGCGACGAATACGATGCAGAAAAACAGCAATATGTGTTGCATGTCAGCCAAATGACACCACCAACGCTGGATCAGAAAGAGAAATTGCCACTGCACATTCCTCTGGACATTGAGCTTTATGATGAACAAGGAAGAGTAATCCCGCTGCGTCGTGATGGTCAGCCTGTGCATCATGTTCTGCATGTCATTCATGCAGAACAAGCATTTGTATTTGATGATGTTCCATCACTCCCTGTTCCTTCTTTACTGCGTGAATTCTCTGCACCAGTAAAATTGGATTATCCATATAGTGATGAACAACTTTCATTCTTGATGAAACATGCACGTAACGAATTCTCTCGTTGGGATGCGGCGCAGGCATTGCTAACCAACTATGTGAAGCTGAATGTTACCCGAAACCAAAAATCTCAGGCACTGGAATTGCCTATACATGTCATTGATGCTTTCCGTGCTGTATTGTTGGATAAAGAGATTGATCCGGCATTAGCTGCATTGATCCTGACTTTGCCGTCTGAAAATGAAATAGCAGAACTGTTTACGGTTGTCGATCCTAAAGCCATCCATGATGTCATTGGTGCTATGACGAAGGCGCTGGCTAATGAAATGGCAGATGAATTTACTGCGGTTTATCACAGCCTTCATACAGGTACATACCGCGTGGATCATCAGGATATTGCGAAACGTGATTTACGTAATACCTGCCTCCACTATTTGGCCTTTATTGATGACAACGAGCTGGCTGATAAATTAGTGGCAGCACAATATTATCAGGCTGATAACATGACTGACAGTATTGCTGCCTTGTCTGCGGCAGTATCTGCTGAATTGCCTTGCAGTTATCAATTAATGGATGAATTTGATCAACGTTGGCATCAGAATGGTTTGGTCATGGATAAATGGTTCAGACTGCAAGCAACCAACCCAGCCTTTGATGCGCTTGATAAAGTACGTGGCTTGATGAAGCATCGTTCTTTCAGTTTGAGCAATCCAAACCGTGTTTATTCACTGTTGAGAACATTCTTTACCAGTAATCCTGTGGCTTTCCATGCTGAAGATGGCAGTGGTTATCAGTTCCTGGTGGAAGTATTGACTGATCTGAACAGCCGAAACCCTCAGGTAGCATCAAGTTTGATTGATCCATTGATTCGTCTGAAACGTTACGATGAGAAACGTCAGGCCTTGATGCGTGCGGCACTGGAACAGTTGAAAGGATTAGAAAACTTGTCTGGTGATTTGTTCGAAAAAATTACCAAGGCACTTGAAAGTTAATATGTGATATATCCTCCGGTGGTAGCCGGAGGATATTGACCTGAACTTCTTCAATATCTCCCATACCCATCATCTGGCAAATCCGGAATATTTTGAGACTGATTATATAACTCCACCAAAATAATCAACTCAGATAAAAGAGAAGGAATGATATGCTTTTGCCGATAAAGAGAAGGCTTTTTTGTTTATGCAGATAATGGTAAATTAGCGGTCTTTACCAGTCACGATAAAGCAGCAATCATATATGTATGGGATTGTGCATAACCCAAAATATATAATTGACAATTCCTGTATAAAAAACAATAGGTTAATCTAAATGTGTTATTCTCTGGTACGGAAGGCATTGTTCCAGCTTGATCCTGAACAAGCACATGAACTTACTTTCCGTCAGCTCAAGCGCGTCACCTGTACTCCTTTCGAATTTCTTATCCGCCAATCAGTTGCTACTAAGCCCGTTACTTGTATGGGGCTGTCGTTCAAAAATCCATTAGGTCTTGCCGCTGGTCTTGATAAAAATGGTGATTGCATTGATTCCTTTGGTGCAATGGGTTTTGGTTTTGTTGAAATTGGCACGGTGACTCCACGCCCACAAGCGGGAAATGATAAGCCAAGATTATTTCGTGTAGTTGAAGCAGAAGGGATCATCAACCGGATGGGGTTTAATAACCTTGGTGTGGATAATCTGGTTGAGAATGTTAAACGAGCAAAATACGACGGGATTATCGGGATCAATATTGGCAAAAATAAAGATACACCAGTAGAGAATGGAAAAGATGATTATTTAATTTGCATGGATAAGGTTTATCCGCATGCAGGTTATATCACTATCAATATTTCTTCTCCCAATACCCCCGGCCTGAGAACCTTGCAATATGGGGAAGCGCTGGACGATCTCTTATCTGCGATTAAAAATAAGCAAGGAGAGCTTCAACAGAAGTTCCAAAAATATGTGCCTGTTGCTGTAAAAATTTCTCCAGATCTTTCAGAAGAGGAATTAATTAAAATCGCTGATAGTTTAATGCGTCATCAGATTGATGGTGTTATTGCAACTAATACGACATTGGATAGAAAGATTATTGAAGGATTGAACCACTGTCAGCAAGCGGGCGGATTAAGCGGTCGTCCTGTTCAATTACGCAGTACAGAGATTATTCGACGCCTTGCTCAAGAATTAAAAGGTGAAATACCGATTATTGGTGTTGGTGGAATTGATTCGCTTGTTGCTGCCAGAGAGAAAATGGAAGCGGGTGCTTCGTTGATTCAAATATATTCTGGTTTTATCTATAAAGGGCCAAAACTCATCAAAGATATAGTTAACCATATCTGAATATTTGCCGCAATTCGGGGTTGGGGGTTTATTTCTGCCCCCAACTCGTCTATATTTTGTCTAACAGCTTAAATCTTTATTATTTCTTTTAATTTTTCATTTCAGTAGTGATGTTTATTTTTAACCAAAAAAGCTATTGTGAGTATAAAGGGTAATCAATGAAAATTAGACCTGATGATCAGTGGCGCTGGTATTTCGATCATGAACATAGTCGTGTCATGCTCGATCTTGCTAATGGCATGGTTTTTCGTTCTCATTTCCCTGCCAAAATGTTGACCGACTATGCAATGACAATGAAAGAAATGTCTTTCTCTGTCGACGATGCTGCGCTTTATTATGCTTTCGAAGAACATTCGCGCCATATTAATATTGCCCCAGCGCTCAGAGCTGAACTGGCCCTGAATGGGGTGGTCGCATTCCGCTTTATGAAACCACAAATGCCCAGAAGCTGGCATTTCTCCCATTTTTCTTTAGTGGAAAAACCTGAACATGGTGAAATTGTTCAACTTCGTTTACAGGACAGTGACACTGAAGCACTCTTTATGGTGGTGGAAGTGGGTGACAATGCTAGTTTATGTTTATTAGCACAGCAAAAATTGGAATTGAATGATCGTGTGATGAGTTTTTGTGATGCTATTAAGGTAATGAACGATCGCTTGCTACCTTATATTGAATCAACTCAGGTGTCGGTATATGACAGGGCGATTTAATTTCATTCAGTTGTTGAATGTATAACTCAATTAATTATACCTTATCAGGTATATTTATAACGTCATTTACTTGAATGAATTTGCTTCCAGAAAATTTTCCCATCTGAAGTTTTAAAATAAAAATATAATTAAAATTAGCAAGATAGGGATAAAAAATCAGACAGATGATTTTATTCATACTGCCTGATTCAGATATTATCACTATATATTATTAATGATTAGTTTAATTCAATCACTAAATCACTTTTGGGAATACAACTACATGCCAGAATTTTTCCATTGTCTTTGATGGATGTTGATTTTAATGGCTGTACATCCCCTTCAAGCAGGGATAGCTTACAGGAACCACAAATACCGGCACGACATGAATAAGGAACTCTGATACCTTGGTTTTCGAGCTGCTCTAGAATTATTTGTTGATTGTTTCCAATAAAACGCTGCCCATTGAATTCAATAGAAATAGATTGCTCAGCAATTTTCTGTATATTTAAATCATTCGCTTGCTCACCGCCGCCATATTCACGCGGCGTTTTCTTTTCTAAAATGGTGACACAATCGCCGACGCGAATAATGCCACTATTACGGGCAATAGCATTCTGCCCAAAATCGACAGCTCCATTTTCTTTGGCAGTTCTAAAAGACTGTAATGTCGCTAGTGGCTCGCCTTTAGGATTTTTACGACCTTTTTCAGGGCTGACCGTTGTCAAAATACAACGGCTGCACGGCTTGGGAAGGTCGAAAATGACATCGCCAATTTGGATGACTTTCCAGCTATCTTCTTCAAAGGGCGCAGCACCTGTGACAATCATATTGGCACGAAACTGCTCTATTTTAATACTTGCGGGACAGCGTTGTTGTAAAGCGTGAAAAGAGGCTTCATTGATAATTAAATAGGGGTAACCATCCGCGAATGATAAAGAAATATCCGGGAATTTCTTGACCCTGCGGGTGAGTTCCTCACTTAGCCAGCGGAGTTGCACAGGGGTATCAAAAAAACCACTTAACCAAGTGTTGATCAGATCTGGGGCAACTAAAGCAGTAAAATGAGTCCCCCAAACTTCGGTAGGTAAATGCTCTTCTTTAAAATCAGTATAAAGTACAGTTGAACTTTCTCCGTTTGGTGCCTGTAGATAAAGACCGTTATGGAGCATCGTTGGCGTAAACAGCAACAGTTGTGGATATTGGCGGCCAGTAATAAAAGTACCGTCTGTTGTGGTTATCATAAAGTTGCGATCAAACGTAAGGCCACTTTCATTGACGAGGGAATGTGAAAGTTGCAATCCACGCATAGACTTGACGGGATAAGTATAGAGGCGCGACAAAGTTATCATCCATTATCTCCAGAGCATTTTTATTTTTTTATCGAATAAGCAACTTTATGACATGTCGTCGGTATTGGCTATAATGTGCCACAATTTTTTGTATTGAACTTTTGTGGTGATTAATAAAATGAACTCTCTCTTTGCCAGCACGGCACGTGGACTGGAAGAACTGTTAAAAAACGAACTGGAAATGCTGGGAGCGCAATCCTGCAAGATTGCCCAAGGCGGGGTTCATTTTCAGGGTGATGATCGGGTGATGTATAAAAGCTTGCTGTGGAGCAGGCTGGCATCTCGCATCATGATGCCGCTTAATGAGTTCAAGGTTTATAGTGACTTAGATCTGTACCTTGGTGTCCAATCCATTGATTGGAGTGAAATTTTCTCGGTCGATAGCACGTTTTCCGTGCATTTCAGCGGCACGAATGAAGAAATCAGAAATACACAATATGGCGCATTGAAAGTCAAAGATGCCATTGTTGACAGTTTTGTACGTAAAATAAAGCAGCGTCCTGATGTTGCAAAACAACAACCTGATGTCCGTGTCCATGTCTTCCTGAATAAAGAAAAAGCGACGGTTTCACTTGACCTAAGTGGAGACAGTTTGCATATCCGTGGTTATCGTGATCTGGCAGGGCAAGCGCCACTGAAAGAAAACCTTGCGGCAGCAATTATTTTGCGTTCTGGCTGGAATGTAGGAACGCCAATGATTGATCCAATGTGTGGTTCAGGCACATTGTTAATAGAAGCCGCTATGATGGCGGCAGATTGTGCACCAGGTTTGCATCGCAAATATTGGGGATTCACTTCATGGCTGAAATTCGATGAAACTATCTGGCGTGAAGTGACCACAGAAGCACAAGTACGTTTCCGTAAAGGATTACAGGAAACCACTTCCCGCTTTTTCGGAACAGATATTGATCGCCGTGTGATGGATATGGCTCGTTCAAATGCACGTAGGGCAGGAGTATCCCAACTGATCCAGTTCCAGCAGGGTGATGCCAGCAAGCTGGAAAATCCATTACCGGAAGGGGTTACGGGAACGATACTGAGCAACCCGCCTTATGGTGAACGCCTTGAAAGTGAGCCTGCGTTGATTGCACTGCATAGTGTATTTGGCCGCGTAATGAAAAGCCGCTTCCCCGGCTGGCGCTTATCACTATTCAGCGCCTCGCCGGAACTGTTGAGCTGCTTGCAATTACGTGCAGAACGAGAGTTCAAGGCGAAAAATGGCCCGCTGGATTGTATCCAGAAGAATTATCAATTGTCAGATAAACCACAATCTTTGGATGTTAGTATTGCTGAGGATTACGCAAACCGTTTGCGTAAAAATGAGAAAAAACTCAGTAAATGGGCCAAACAGCAAGGGATTGATTGCTATCGGTTATATGATGCCGACTTACCGGAATACAATGTTGCAGTTGATCGCTATGCGGATAAAGTCATTGTTCAAGAATATGCACCCCCGAAATCTGTGGATGCAAATAAAGCGCGCCAACGTTTATTTGATGTCATCAGTGCAACAATGAATGTGCTTGGCCTGTCATCCAGCCAGCTAATCCTGAAAACTCGTCAACGTCAGAAAGGCAATAGCCAATATGAAAAAATGGCTGAAAAGAAAGAGTTCTTTTTGGTTAATGAATATGGGGCAAAATTCTGGGTTAACTTGACCGATTATCTGGATACGGGCTTATTCCTTGATCACCGCATTGCCCGCCAAAAATTAGGGGAAATAAGCCAGGGTAAAGATTTTCTCAATTTATTTGCTTATACCGGTTCGGCGACGGTTCACGCAGGATTGGGTGGAGCTCGCTCGACAACCACCGTAGATATGTCCCGTACTTATCTTGAATGGGCAGAGAAAAATTTACAGGCAAATGGCTTAACTGGACGTCAGCATCGTTTAATTCAGGCTGATTGTCTGGGATGGTTGGCACAAACGCGTGAACAATTCGATTTGATCTTTATTGATCCTCCAACATTCTCCAACTCCAAACGAATGGAAGACACTTTTGATGTACAGCGTGATCACATCGCATTAATGAAGCAATTAAAACGCCTGTTACGTCGTGGTGGGACTTTGATGTTTTCTAATAATAAACGGGGATTCAAAATGGATTTTGCCGAATTGGAGAAATTAGGGTTGGTTGCAGACGAAATAACAGAAAAAACATTATCTCAGGATTTTGCCCGTAACCGCCAGATTCATAATTGCTGGTTACTACGCCACGCTGGCGAGGAAAAATAATATTATGTCATTGATTAGTTTATCCGGTGCTTGGTTGTCTTTTAGTGATGCACCGTTGTTGGATAATGCTGAACTGCATATAGAAGAAAATGAAAGAGTGTGTCTGGTCGGGCGTAATGGTGCGGGAAAATCGACACTGTTACGCGTGCTGGCGAAAGAGCAGCCTTTGGATGACGGACTGGTTATTTATGAGCAGGATTTGATTGTTGCCCGCTTACAGCAAGACCCGCCCCGTGATGTAGAAGGCACGGTATTTGATTTTGTTGCCGAAGGGGTAAAAGAGCAGGCTGAATATATTAAAGCATTCCACCATGCTTCACGCTTGGTGGAAACCGATCCGAGTGAAAAGAATCTCAATCGCCTTGCAGAATTACAGGAAGTGCTGGATATTCAGGGCCTTTGGTCACTGGATAGCCGGATTAGTGATGTATTGAAACAATTGTCCTTACCCGCAGACGCGAAATTATCTTCACTGTCCGGTGGTTGGTTGCGTAAGGCTGCATTGGGCAGGGCGCTGGTTTGTTCGCCAAGAGTGTTATTTTTGGATGAACCGACCAACCACCTTGATATTGACACGATCGAATGGTTGGAAAATTTCCTGAAAGATTTCAACGGAAGTCTTGTTTTCATTTCCCATGATCGGTCATTCATTCGCAACATGGCGACACGCATTATCGATCTGGATCGTGGAAAATTGACATCATGGCCAGGAAACTACGATAAGTACCTTGAAGGCAAAGAAGAGGCATTGCGGGTTGAAGAATTACAAAATGCCGAATTTGACAAAAAACTGGCGCAGGAAGAAGTTTGGATCCGTCAGGGAATTAAAGCACGGCGTACCCGTAATGAAGGCCGCGTAAGAGCATTGAAAGCGTTGCGTGTAGAGCGCTCTGAACGTCGCAATGTTATGGGCGCGGCGAAAATGCAGGTCGAAGAAGCGACACGTTCCGGTAAGATCGTGTTTGAAATGGAAAATGTAAATTACCAGATTGGTGATAAAACATTAGTTAAAAATTTCTCGGCTCAGGTTCAACGTGGCGACAAGATTGCGTTAGTGGGGCCAAACGGCTGCGGTAAAACAACACTATTGAAACTGATGCTGGGCGATTTATCGGCAGACAGTGGGCGCATTCATTGCGGTACAAAACTTGAAGTCGCTTACTTTGATCAGCATCGTGCGGCGTTGGACCCTGATAAAACCGTCATGGATAACCTTGCTGAAGGTAAACAGGAAGTGATGGTTAACGGGCGCTCCCGCCATGTACTGGGCTATTTACAGGATTTCCTTTTCCATCCCAAACGAGCCATGACGCCGGTGCGAGCACTTTCTGGTGGTGAACGCAATCGTCTGTTGCTGGCACGTCTCTTCCTGAAACCAAGCAACTTACTGATTCTTGATGAACCGACCAATGACCTTGATGTTGAAACATTGGAACTACTCGAAGAACTGGTTGATGGTTATACCGGAACAGTGATTCTGGTGAGCCATGATCGTCAATTTGTTGATAACTCAGTCACTGAATGCTGGATTTTTGAAGGTGACGGTGAAATCAACAATTATGTGGGAGGTTATTACGATGCTCAACAACAACGAGAGCAGAGTATTTCCTTGCGCCAGATCGCAGAGAAAAAGGTCAGTGTTGAAACTAAGGTTGTAAAACCGAAAGATACCTCGAAAAAGACCAATAATAAGATAAGCTACCATTTACGGCGTGAGTTAGAACAACTACCATCATTATTGGAAAAGTTAGAAGAAGAAATAGAGAAACTGCAATCTCAGGTCAGTGATGCTGAATTCTTCAACCAATCACACGAAATTACCCAAAATGTTCTGAATGAATTGGCAAATAAAGAACAGGAATTGGAAAAAGCTTTTGATCGTTGGCAGGAATTAGAAATGATGAAAAATGGATGATAGCTGCTGCATAAAAAAACCATGTAGGCTTTGCTAAAGGAGAAATGCTTTGTGTTCCAATAACCATCAGTATGACAAGCTGGTTCTTTGTCCCCAGTGTGACATGCTGGTGGCTGTGCCTGATTTGGAACAAGGAAAAAAGGCTGTTTGCCCTCGATGTAGTACTTTGCTGACAGCAAAGTGGAAAGAGCCACGCAATCAGCCAACAGGTTATGCAATAAGTGCATTAATGATGCTCTTTCTTGCATGCCTGTTTCCTTTTGTCAGCATGAGTGTCGCGGGGATTGTCAGTGAGATCACACTGACTCAGATCCCCAAAGTAATGTATAGTGAAGACTATTCAAGCATGGCCGTGTTTTTCCTGATCTTTGTTCAGCTTGTGCCGGCATTCTGCATGGTTGCCATTATTCTCTTATGCCAACACGTCAGGATGGCGCGCCGTTTGAAAATTGAACTGGCACGCATCCTGTTTAAGATGAAAACATGGTGCATGGCAGAAATTTTCCTTGCGGGAGTACTGGTGAGCTTTGTTAAGCTCATGGCATATGGTGAAGTTAATATCGGTTTGAGTTTCCTGCCTTATTGCCTTTTTTGCCTGTTTCAGGTCAGGGCTTTTCAATGCCTTGACAGGCATTGGTTTTGGAATGAAATAGAACCAGCTCCTGCAATTTGCCAACCTTTACAGGCTGGGAAACCTGGCCTGGTGCAAGGGGTCAGGCTGTGTCAATGTTGTACCGCTATTTTGCCTGCCCAGCAATCCGAATGCCCGCGTTGCCACACAAAGGGGCATGCCCGTCGCCACCATAGCCTTCAGTACACAATGGCGTTACTGATTACATCAGTCATACTTTATATTCCGGCGAATGTTCTGCCAATCATGGTGACTCAGGCATTGGGGAGCCACATCAACTCCAACATTCTGGAAGGGATTATTTTACTTTGGAGTTCGGGTTCTTACCCTGTTGCGTTAGTCATTTTTATTGCCAGCATCATGGTGCCCTTATTGAAAATGCTGGCCATTAGTTGGTTATGTTGGGATGCAAAGAGCCAAAGTAGCCATGATTCTGAAACAATGCATTTTATTTATGAAATGGTGGAGTTTGTTGGTCGTTGGTCCATGATTGATGTATTCGTTATTGCCGTATTATCGGCGCTGGTTCGCATGGGACAGCTAATGAGTATTTATCCTGCTACAGGGGCAGTGCTGTTTGCTCTGGTTGTTATCCTGACGATGTTTGCGTCAATGACATTCGATCCACGTTTAACTTGGGATAAAGCCAATAGTAAATTTGCTTTACATGACAATGAGGAGTCGTAAGGTGACGGATAAAGAAGAAGATCTGGCTCAGGCCAGGATCAGCAAACTCAAGAGTTGGTCACCTGTATGGATAGTACCAATTATCACTGTGCTTATCGGTGCTTGGATATTGTTTTACCATTTCAGCCATCAAGGGCCTGAAGTGATCTTGATTACATCTAACGCAGAAGGCATAGAGGCGGGAAAAACGAAAATTAAAAGCCGCAGCGTGGACGTTGGTATCGTTGAAAAAGTTTCACTAAGCGATAATTTGGGGCAGGTGATCATTAAGGCTCGCTTGAATGATGGCATGGAGCGGCTTTTACACAAAGATACTGCATTTTGGGTTGTAAAACCTCAGATTGGGCGTGAAGGTGTTTCTGGCCTGAGTACATTGCTGTCAGGCGTATTTATTGAATTACAACCTGGTACACAAGGCGGTGAGGAAAAAAAATTCTCACTGCTTGATTCACCGCCACTTGCTTCCCCTGATGCAAAAGGGATTCGTATTATACTGACAAGTGAAAAAGCGGGGCGGCTCTCTCCCGGTGATCCGGTGTTATTTAGGGGTTATCGTGTAGGCTCAGTTGAAGCTGGTACTTTTGATCCGGCATCTCGGTTAGTTCGCTACCAAATTTTCGTTAATGCACCTTATGACGGTTTATTGACAACCAATGTCAGGTTTTGGAAAGACAGTGGCGTAGCGTTTGATATGTCATCACAAGGTATACGGGTTGACGTTGCCTCATTATCAACTCTGCTTGGCGGTGGTGTCAGTTTTGATGTACCGACGGGTTGGGGATTGGGCAACCCTGTCAAAGAAAAAGAAGTCTTTAAACTTTATGACAATGAGAAAAATATCCAAAACTCACTTTATACAGAGCATAAGGGCTTTTTGTTATTTTTCTCTGACTCAGTGCGTGGATTACAGTCGGGAGCGCCTGTTGAGTTTCGTGGTATCCGGGTGGGAACAGTAGTAAAAGTTCCTTTTTATACCGAGAGTATTAAACAGCGTGTCGATAGTGATTTTCGAATTCCTGTATTGATTCATATAGAGCCGGGACGTTTCAAGAAAGAGCTAGGAGATGGATTCGATACAGACAAGGAACTGAAAGAAATTATTGAACGAGGTTTGAGAGCTTCCTTGAAATCGGGCAATTTATTGACAGGAGCGCTGTTTATTGACCTGAATTTTTATCCTGATGAAAAAGTCTGGGAAAATCCACATAAAGTCGCTGGTTATGACGTTCTGCCTACAGTAAGTGGCGGCTTGGCACAAATTCAACAAAAAGTCATTACGGCGCTGGATAAGATCAATAATATGCCGATTGAATCGGTATTTATTCAGGCAACGCGAACACTCGCAGAAAGCCAGAAGACTATTAAAACTGCGCAAAAAACAATGGATGAATTAAACCGCATTCTTGCGAGTAAAGAAGCTCAGGGGCTTCCTAAAGATATCCAAAATACGTTGCATGAGTTAAATCGTAGTATGCAGGGCATTCAGCCTGGCTCTCCGGCTTATAACAAGTTGGTTGACAATATGCAGCGGCTGGATCAAGTAATGCGTGAATTGCAGCCTGTCTTGAAGACACTGAATAATAAGAGCAATGCGTTGGTATTTGAAGCGGAAGCGATAAAAGATCCTGAACCTAAAAAGGCACCTAAGTAATGAAAAAATTGATTCCAAAATTGGCATTTTTTATCTCCGTCAGTGTTTTTGTTATTGGAAGTCTGTTTATTTCAGGATGCAGCGGCAGTCAGCCACAAAAAACGTATTACCAACTGCCCGTTTTAGCTGATTCATCATCGGAAAAGCCAGCCTCTTCGGGAAACTTAGCATCACAGGAGAGTAAGTTGGGAGCTAAACATGAACGGCAACTATGGATAAAAGACGTTAATCTTTCTGACTACCTTGCTGCACCCGGAATTGCGTATCAAACCGGAGAGGTTAGCTATATCAACGCATCAAATCATTTGTGGGCCAGCCCATTACAACAGCAGTTAAAGCACATTCTGATTTCTGAATTGAGTGCGGCATTCCCACATCGTTTGGTTTCTGGACAAGAACTGGAAAAAGATGCAGATGCGTTAGATATCACAATAACTGCTTTTCATGGGCGATATGATGGGCGGGTATTGATTGAGGGATACTGGATATTGTCTAACCCGGATAATGTAACCAAACGACCATTTAATCTCGAATTGAAACAGGAAAAAGATGGTTATTCTGAATTAGTTCTTACATTAGCAAAAGGCTACAACCAGTTGACTAAATCCATTGCCAGGCAGATAGCCTCTCAACGTTAACTGAGTAGTGCAAATATTTTATTATGATAATTTATGAATATCTTTCTATTCATTTTATATAAAGGTATCACTAGAACCAATTGAATAAAAACGATCGGCGTTTCATCTTCATGGTAACAAATGAGGAAATAAGGCATGAAAAGACAAAAAAGAGACCGTTTAGCAAGAGCGCTTTCCAGAGGCTATCAGGCTGGCATTTTGGGACGACCGCGGGAGAATTGTCCTTATCATTCATTGGATGCTCGTTCGTATTGGTTGGGGGGATGGCGTCAGGCGAAAGAAGATCGCGTTTGATGGCAAATAAATCTATTGGTATTAAATGAGAAATGCACCTCCGCAATGGCGGAGGTGTTCAGCATCGGAGAAAAAAGTTAGTCACCAAAGCGGGATCATTAAAAGGCGCTGGTATCTTTAAACAAGCCTACTTTCAAATCAGTCGCAGTATAAATCAGTTTACCATCTACCAAGACTTCACCATCAGCCAGACCCATAATTAACTTGCGGTTAATGACTCGCTTGAAATTAATGCGATAAGTCACTTTTTTTGCTGTCGGTAATATCTGCCCTGTGAATTTCACTTCTCCCACACCAAGCGCTCGGCCTTTACCTTCTCCGCCGATCCAGCCCAGAAAAAAGCCAACAAGCTGCCACATTGCATCAAGACCAAGGCAGCCCGGCATCACGGGATCATTGACAAAATGGCAGTCGAAAAACCATAACTCAGGGTTGATATCGAACTCAGCCTCGACATACCCTTTATCATAGATACCACCGTTTTCTGTCATTTTCGTGATGCGATCCATCATCAACATATTGCCAGAAGGCAGTGGTGGTCCATTCTCACCAAACAATTTACCTTGTCCAGAGGCTTGAAGTTCTTCTTTTGTGTAGGATTCTTGTTGTTTAAACATATTCTCAGATAGCCTTACTAATCATGTAGGGCTAGAGAATAGCGTACACTTGTACGCCGAACAACTCCGATCAGCTAATGGCAGTATTAACCTAACCAACGTAGAAACCAGGGTAACCGAGGTCGCTCTTGATTATTAGCTTGTGCGATACGTTCATATATCATAGCTAACAAGTGTTCTTTTTGTGGATCGTAATAAGGAATACCCGTTAGTAGCGATGCGGCCTCAGAGACGTGCTCTACAGCCCAGATATGAAACTGCCCATTTTTTACCGCATTAACGACATCCTGACTTAGACACAAGTGTTGCACATTGGCTGTTGGAATAATAACGCCTTGAGAACCGGTGAGTTCACGGTAGTGACATATGCGGAAAAATCCTTCAATTTTCTCATTGACTCCACCAATTGGTTGTACGTGACCAAATTGGTCTACCGCACCTGTAACCGCAATTTGCTGATCGATAGGCTGTTGTGACAACGCACTGATTAGGGCACATAATTCCGCCAGTGATGCGCTGTCACCATCTACTTCGCCGTAGGATTGCTCGAATACAATGGAAGCAGAGAATGGTTGTGGTTGATCCAACTTCAACTCAGAAATTAAGTAAGCTTGCATAATCATCATGCCTTTTGCATGAATATTGCCACCTAATTCTACTTTACGTTCCACATCAATAAATTCACCATCCCCTAAGTGAGCAACGCAACTGATACGGGAGGGTTCTCCTATTGGGTCAGGATGCCCTGGATATTCGAGTACTGAAAGCCCATTAATTTGGCCGATAACTGAACCCTGTGTGCGAATCAAAACTTGGCCTTTCAGCATTTCATCCATACAGCGTTCGGATAAATAACCATGGCGCCAAGTACGATTCTCTTCTGCCTGTTGCAGGGAACGTTCGGTGATCTGGTTCTCTTGCTGGTAGCTGGCTGCTGATTCCAATTTTTGTTGCAACCACTGAATGTCCAGAGGCAGACAGAGTTGATCTTCGGTATAGCGGGTCGCTTGTTTGATCAGTTCAGGCCAGGCATCGGCACTCAGTGGAGGCAGTTCCTGTTGTTGAATAACACCATTAACATGACGGCACCACACTGCCAGATCATCTTCTTCGTGAAAGAGGATATCCGGCTCAAATTCACCGTACAATGCGCTGTTTGCCAGTTCGGGTTCAATGGATTGTAGTTCTTCAAGACTTAACCTGTCTCCCACTAAAACCAGGCGCAGATTCAACTCCATTGATGGTACAGGGAAGGGAAGGGAGCGGTTTTCATCTTGTGACAGCCAGTCAAAGCGGCGTTGGGTAATCATCTGTTTGAGACGAACCCACATTAATGGCTGAGAAAGCAGAGTCCGAAGAGGCAAAACCAGAATACCACCATTGACTTGATGGATAAGCCCGGGCTGCAATTGAATCACACCTTGATGCGTATAGATATTGCCAAATAATTGCTCTGCTTCAATCCACTCACGATAAGCAACTCGCTCAGTCGGAGCAAACATACCTTCCCCGGACGCATGCCAAGTAATGGTTTGGTGTTCTATTTGATAATAGCCACCAATACTTGGACGATCTTTCGGTAGTAAAGAGGAAATCGTATGAGATAAAAGAGACAGATAAGCATCACTCTCTTCAGCCTTTAGCAGCATAAAAGGTTGGCGCAGATTAGCCTGACAAAAAAGAGTTAACCCACTGTGTAGTCTGGGTTGAACCTCATCCATTGTGATGGGGGACAGTTCAGCGACAGAATTAAAGAGTGCTTGATAAGGCGCATTGTTTGGCTGTAATGCTTGCCAGTCTAATTTTATATTCGTCAAAGTGGTAGCTACATATAGTGAAAAGGGAAACATTTATTATACAAGATTAGACAATGAACCAACATGCCAGAATCTTAAAAGAAACGACATTTGAGCCAACACATTTTGCTTGTAAAATATGCCAATATCTTGTGTTGCTATGAGCAATTCAAAGAAATAATTGCTATGCTTAATTTAAGTTACGCTGTCACTGAGAGATGAAATGAAATATCAACAATTGGAAAATCTGGAATGTGGCTGGAAATGGGCATATTTGGCAAAAAAACACCGTGAAGGCGAACAGATTACTAAATATATTGAAAAAAGTGCAGCGCAGGATGCGGTCAATGAATTGATGAAACTGGAACGTGAACCCATTAAGGTGTTGGAATGGATCTCGCTGCACATGAATTCGGATTTATCTAACCGGATGAAACAAACAATTCGGGCACGGCGTAAACGCCATTTTAATGCAGAACACCAGCATTCACGCAAAAAATCCATCGATCTGGACTTCCATGTTTGGCAGCGACTTTCTGCTCTCTCTCGACGTCGGGGCAATACTTTATCGGAAACGATAATACAGTTGCTGGAAGATGCTGAATATAGAGAAAAATATACGCACCAGATGTCGAGTTTGAAGCAGGATTTAGAAGCTATATTGAGAAAATAGTCTCAACTTACTCACAAACTCAATCTACGCACAGAAAAGAAAATATGGGCAGAAAAAACAAAACCCCATCTGAAATAGGGTTTTGTTGATCAATCTATCAGAACAAGATTACTGTGCTACTTTTGGTTGAGTAACAACTTCTTTAGTGCCCTGAATATTGATAATTACACGGCGATCTGGAGCCAGACAGTCGATAAGTTTAGCGCGAACTTTGATGTTGTCACAGGTAGAGCCAGTGACAGGGCTTTCCTTACCGCGGCCTTCTGCCTGAATGCTGTTTGCTGGGATGCCTTTAGCAACCAGATAATCTACAACAGATTGAGCGCGTTTTTGGGACAATGGCAGGTTGTAATTCTGGCTACCGATGCGGTCAGTGTAACCCATTACTACAACGTTCCCCTGATTCGGGTCGATTTTAGCCAGTTGGTTGTAGAGGTTATCCAGCTCTTGTTTACCTTCTTCTTTCAGCGTTGATTTGTTGAAGTTGAACAGAACGTCAGAGCGCAGAGTAAAGCTCTTGTTTTCAACAATGGGTGCTGGAACGACCGGAGCCGGAGCTGCTGGTGCAACAACCGGAGCGACAGCTTCATCTTGACCGAAGCGGTAAGAAATGCCAACGCTCAGCAGGCCGTTATCTGGACGAGCACCAACGGTGGTTGCATCACCGATGTTATTGGTCCACTGGTAATCCAGACGGGTTGCCAGGTTTTTGGTCAATGCGTATTCAACACCAATCGCAGCCAAAGGAGAAACACCCGTATCATGGTCTTTCTTATTTACTTGTTTAGGAGATGCAGCATTGGCGTTGTAAGTTGCAGAAGAGTCTGCACGCCATACCATACCACCCAGGCGTGTATAGACGTCAAGATTGTCCATCACTGGGTAGCTCAATTTTGTTGTCAGTTGAACACCCTGAGCGCGGAAAGCACCGTTATTAACGCTGCCTTTATAACCCATGCGACCTAACCAATCATAACCCAGCTCAAAGCCCAGATATGGATTTGCCTGATAACCGACATAGGCACCTGCGCCTAGTTGACTTTTGCGAGTTGGGCCGTTGCCAATTCGATTATCATAGTCATTACCATAGAAATTTACATCATGGTATTGAGACCAGCCCAGCTTAGCACCGGTATACCAAGTATTATCCTTTGGAGCTGCTTGAGCAGCAGTTGCGAAAGCTGCCACTGCCACTGCTACTGCGATAGCTGTCTTTTTCATTTTACGCCTCGTTATCATCCAAATAGGCAATTGGCCTTAAAAGCCTTATTATTAGCCATTGGTTAAAATGTTCGATTAGGTAACTGTGCTCCTGTCAGGAGATATTTCCTGAAATATAAGAGTGGTAAGCACAAACCTAAACTGTGTAAAGTCTACAACGAACTTAAAAAGTTACAAGTACACTGTGACTAGTGGCACAAAATTTTTAATTAGCGTTATACAAATAAAAAATATTTCTGACAAATATTTACAATATTGACCATATCAATATGTTGATTTTTATTGTAAAGGAAGCTGATTATCAATTAGTAGCTTATTTTTTATAAAAAATATTGGGATAATTCCTAAATTTTGTTAGTGATAGTAAATAGAGTGAATATGTAACCTATTTGATGATGAAACTAATTGATGAGTTAAGTTTTGTGGCCGCATAATAAAACCGAGCGCGGTGCCTCTTTGCGCTGCCAATTGTAATCTGTTCACTTCATATTCAGACAAGTCAGGCAACCAACCCAATACAATGCTGTAATTACCGCTTGCTAAAGCCTTTTCCATGGCACTGATTGAAGCAATGGGACGGATCTGGTTTAGTTGGACGACTTTATTTAAAGGAAGCCCAGAGCTTATCAACCATTGGCGGCTTAACCTCTTGTTGGGCGTTACCCAAAGTAACCATCGATTTTCATTTCCGGACTGACGTAATAAAGGAAGCAGAATGTGATTAATCGTTGGTTGGTGCTCGTTGTAGACCAATTCACTGACCATACCTTTTACAGTTGATGAAGCGCATTGGAGTGATTCTATAAAAGACAGTCTTTTCACGGTCATCCCAACCATTTTTTTGTCTGTTTTATGTGCGTTATCTGCCGTGTCAGCAGTTACCGTTTTATGCTCAGTGGGATATCTCCACGATGATTGAATGCCCATAATGTTCCTCGCCATAATGAACTGTATATTTATACAGTATAACGCTATTTGATTAAAAGCAAGTCTCTTTTTTTCAAAGCGCTTCGCAAAAATTCACAGAAATTCGGATTTTTCCGACTTAACGGTTGGCAGTTGGAAACAGATTGCGTATGGTTTTAATTAATTGTTCTTGTTATCTATTTTATTAATAGCAGGCATGGTTAAACATTATGTTGGAATGTGATTCATGGAGTGATAAAAATGTTTTTATCCGAACCGCGTTTTACCCAATTACAATACGGCGTATCTTTATTGGGAAAGCTTAAGAAGAAATCTCAATTTGGTGGCATTGGGTTGTTAATTGACGGTGTTTTATTTGCTATCAGCTCTGAGGGGGAACTTTATCTACGAGGAAGTAGCCGTGCTGAAGTGTTATTTCAGGCTAGGGGCATGGAAAAATTTATTTATTCAAAAAGGGGGATACCTGTGACCTTGCGGTATTACCGCGTTAATGAATCACTTTGGCAAGATAAAAATCAGTTGTTTGAATATATGCAATTAGCCTACCAATATACTATGGAAGAAATTGTTGATAGGCAGAAAATGCCTCTCAGGCTTAAAGATCTCCCCAATTTAGGGATTGCTTTAGAAAGACAGCTATGGAAAGTGGGCATCTCTAAAGTAGAAGATTTGAAAATGCTGGGAGCCAAAGCAACTTATCTCAAACTACAACAGCACAGGAAAAAAACAAATGTTAGTTTGTTGCTTGCTTTGGCTGGTGCAATAGAGGGATGCCATGTCGCGGTGTTACCGGAGCAATTACGTGATGAATTAATCAGTTGGCACGATGAATGGCTCCACCAAAATTCGGACTATCATTCGTAATGAGAGATATTTGATGGATAGGGGCAATGCCCCTATTTTTCAGTAATAGATAGTTTTTCTGTCATAGCTCGAATTGTATGACTTAATATAACCGGGCTTCGTTCAAAATCACCCAATGAATTATTTAAGTACTCAAGAAAAATTAATTGCAAATTGATCGCTATAACCTTCCAATAACGTATTTAGCTCATACTCCATGGTATCTTGAGTCCAGGTGATAAAACGTCGCCAGTGATATTTGGCTTGTTTCCAGACGATTTCAATCAGGTTCAGCTCTGGGCTGTAGGCGGGAAGATAGAGGCATTTAACTATATACAAGGTCAATATGATAAAAATATGACTGAAATGAAAAAATAGTTAATATAAATAATATCTTACGCATTGATAGTCAATAGATACCTACTTAATTTGTACTAAAATATTAGGAGTAGGTATGTCAGAAAGAAAATATAAGAATCCACAGGTTAATCTACGCCTGCCTGTTGAACTAAGAGATAAGGTAACTAAGCTCGCAGAGGTCAATGGCAGATCATCTAATCAAGAGATGGTAGCTGCTATTGAGGCTTGGGTGAGTAAAAATGAAGTTAACTTAGATGTTAGTGTTACAGATGTCACTAATAGAGTGACAGTTTTGGAAAAAGAAATAGGACTGACAAAGAATTGCTTAAATAAAGACCTAGTTGCTCAACTTTGCGGTGCTGATTGGTTAACATAAGGCAAAGTAACTAAATGAGGGTTTGGGATGAAGAAGTTAATTGTTGGATTGTTGGCAGTTGTGGTGCTGAATGGGTGTGCCGGTCAATCTAAGGAAAAAGAACCGCTACCTAAAGTAACTGTAGAAAATCAGCGCTGCTCTAGCGATTCTGAATGTAGCGCCATGTGGGGTAATGTGCCAAACTAGAGTTAATCACAAGAGTGCGTGTTGACACGGTATCTAACATTTATATCTCAACGTATTCTCCATCTGGTGATAGGTTTTTAGGTGGCTCAGCTAAATTAGTTGCAATAAACGATAAGGAAAAAGAGATTCAACCATCATTTAATTGCCTTCGCCACATGGATGATTACAGTTGTCAAAAATTAACTATATTAGCCACTAATGCTTTTAATGAAGGTATGAAAGGGATTAAAAAATTATATAGTGATCATAGAAAATGACCAGCTATTTTCAGAATCTTCATTTAATTTAAGTTGGCCACAAATGACCTTGCAATACAGATCACAAATCATGCCTCTGGAGTGAGGCTTTTGATATTTCTTTGCTAACATCCTTAAGGAAAATTGGACGTTGTTGAGGATGGTTATGAAATCCAAATCTCTGGGTCTAGACCCATTATATTGGCAGGCTGTTGACTTTGTGATTAGAAAAGACTACGCATCAATAGAAGAAATACAAAGAGAATTAGATATTGAATGGCAAAGAGCAAACAGGTTAATCAATGAGTTGGAGCTGACTGGGGTTATATCAGGCAGTGATTATGATGGTAAGTTAATAAGATAAATTATCTGCATTACTGTTATAATCAATAACCCGATAACCCGATTTTCCACCTGTTCTTATGAAATCGAAGATAACACTTTCTGAGCCTGAACGAATTACATTGCAACAACT
>NZ_NKHR01000026.1:0-39675 GCF_014467285.1 Xenorhabdus sp. PB62.4
GGAAACAAGCCAAATATCACTGGCGACGTTTTATCACCTGGACTCAAGATACCATGGAGTATGAGCTAAATACGTTATTGGAAGGTTATGGTGATCAATTTGCAATTAATTTTTCTTGAGCACTTAATAACTATAATCAGCATTACATCAATGATGTGAAATTAGGTTACTTAATTGCATCGATATATTTTTATTAAAAAGCACCACACTCTCCATAGAAGAAAATACAAAAAACACACAGATTTATTCTTTAGCAAGAAGTAATTATTATTCATCATTACGTAACATAAAAATCAATTGATACAAAAAGTTAAAACCACACTGACACGCTACGCTTGCCTTCGCCGGGTTACCGGGTTAATGTATTAGTCTGGTAACTCGGAGATCCGGAAAAACACCTGCCAGAGAAAACATTTTTATCGACTCCTCCCTATTAGAGAATTAGTAATAAAACTGTTCACCTTTGAATATTTTTATTTAAATTCAAATCGTTAAGTAGTAATGAATTGAAACCAAACTCATCACCACTCTTCACCCAACCGTTCACCTCCAACCAGAAAAAAGGTGAACAGTGATGAATACTTGTGAACAGTTTTAAAATAACTATTCATCCTATAATACATTGATATATCTTGCTTAAATTATAGAGTGAATAGTGGTGAACACTTTTTTATATTTCTTTGAGAAATTTCAGCAATAATAAAAATTATTCGTCTGGTAGGTCATTCCTTGCCAGTTTTGGCATCCACTCGATAGCAGTGTCAAGATTCAGACTGAGATTGCTATGAATGCCGTATTTGCTTTTCTTTCGCAGGTAATGCTGATTGTACTCAGCCAGTGCGCCCGGCATATCAATGCCGAAACGGGTTACGGAAATAGGTTTGTTCAGGTTATTGCCTTTCATGTAAACAAAGTTGGCATGATAGAGATACATGCGGAGATTGAACGGCACAATCTCCGCATTGCCGGACATTTAGTTTCATTTTTGGAGAACATTTAAAATCGAAGTGTAGATGCCCCAGATTATGCCCTTTGCTGCATGTTGATTGCAACAGACCACAGTAGACGAAAAAATAACTAATTTTGTTGATTTATTGGGATTTTTAGGGAGTTTGTAGACTTGGGTAGACGTTAGGAAACTAACGAATGGTGCGAAGGCCGGACTCACATTTTTGACTAACTTATTAATTTTAAATAAAAATTATTTATTTTTTGTTCCCCCAAATGTTCCCCCACGTGCATTTTTGTACTTTTAACCCCGGAAAAATATTAACTATGTTGAGCAACGGTATATAAACCTCAATAACTCATTTTGAGCTGCAACTTAAACAATAGCTATATTTTTTATTTCATCAGAAAATAAATTAATTTTAATTATGTATTCCACTGATGGAATTAAAAAATATACCAGAAAATGAGACAAATTAGCTTCAATTGTTCACCCCCTGTAAACTTCTTTATTTTAACACAACAGATTGAAATTAAATCATTTTAAATGTTAACCATGTGCTCTTCTCAGTGGGCACAGCATTCACAATTTGGATATTAAACAAACAAAAAGCCTCTGATTTAGAGGCTCTTACGAAGTTGCTAAGACTGTATTTTTGTGATGCTAACCTAAGATACTTAAATAATTATTATTTATTATTTCCTCATCAAGCCAAATATTAGCCTCATCGGTTAAAGCTACGTTATACCGATACCCTAAGCGTGTTCCGCCTTAGCGTTCTGGACAAATTAGGATACTACACAATGTCCGTGAATTACGTGTATCTTGTCCCGGGGAATTGTTTATCGATGTTACCTTTAACCACTTTATATGCCTGACGTCTGTCACCCTGCACATATTTTATAGAAGGATTATTCCAGACCACGCGGTCGGTGGGACCTGCCATATAAGCGAAATCGATTCCTTTACTGATAAAGACATTTCGCGCTTTTTCTAGCCAGTTTCCTCTCCCGATATAGCATGCTTGGAATTTAACCACACCAACCCGGCGAAGCGACATTCTTTTCAAATCGTTAGCTAAGTCTTCCGGACTGTTATAACGACTACCTAAAGAACTCTCGCTGGAATGAGCAAAAATATCTACGCGGTCATTTTCCGTCACCCATTGAAGATAATGGAAATTATTATAAAAATATCTTTGTTCCTCACTGGCGGATTCTCGCCCCACTAGTTCAAGCATGTCCTTATATTTTGACTTTAAATAGCTATACTCTTGCGGCTTACACTTTTTAAAGTCGTAAGCTAAGACAACTTCTATCTTGCCAAAAGGCCATTCATGAGACTTAATTAGCGGTATTCTTCCTGCGGCTTTATATATTCTATTTTTGAAATTCATTGAATTACCCCTTTCGTTAAACACTGCCATATGAGTCAGGGTACCGCCTCATATGATAACAAGAAAGTGATTACACCTTCTTTGACTGTCGTTAGACTAACAGGTTTCTGAGGTATCCGAAATTATCATGCCATTACAGTTAACGATATTTGCGAGTCAGCAATACTGATGCGCAAACGGCTATCTCATTTGAGCTGGTGGAACCGTTCGCGCAGGGAGTCGGACAATGGGTAGGCTCTATAGCTAGGCGCCTAATGCTGAACTGGACAAATTCACCCTGTTACCGTGGAAGCCATAGATAACCGAATGTTCCCCCAAATGACATAGATTGCAAGGGACACTATGAGACATTGTTAGAAGTGCTATTATTGATTTTATTAGGTTTTTTGGATTTTGTAGACGATATGGGATAGCTACGGAAGTGTAGATGGTGCCGAAGGCCGGACTCGAACCGGCACACCCGAAGGCGGTTGATTTTGAATCAACTGCGTCTACCGATTTCGCCACTTCGGCACTGAAGTATTCGGAGAACGGGGGCCATTATACCTGTCAGAAGACCATTCGCAACACTTATCCTTTCAATCTTGTTCAAGTGTCGAAAAAAGAGTCACTCAATCCGCTTTTTCGCCAACAGAGATCAAAACACAACCACTCAGGCAATCACACAACATAAATTCTTCCCTCACAATTCTCTTCCTTCAATAGACAACCTATGAACTCCTTATATAATTCAAAACAATACACTGCTATGAGGTAAATTATCATGACTATTATCAGTTGGATTTTTACAGGTATCCTGTTGGGTATCGTTATCGGTGCCATTATGGCGATTTTTAAGAAAAAAAAATAACAGCGTTATTCCCCCACTTGAGCGTTCCTGGTTGGTTAATCCAAAAATGAAAAAACAGCTATATAAACTGTGTACAGTTTCCGCCCTGACATGGGCGATCTCGGCTTGTGCTGATTCTGGCAATTTGCACCAAAACAAATTCCAGCAATCTCATGCACAACCTGCAAAGTGGGAAGTTTTTGAAGGTAATGACAATACCAAGAAAATGACTACCGCACTGGTCGAGCAATATGCGCAGTCCATCTTTGATGAAGGTAATCCTTTGGGGATGGCGATGGTGGTAATCGATAATAATCAGGTTGTGCATCGCAGTTTTGGAGAGACTTATCCGGGAAGTGGCGTTCGGCCGCGGCAGGATTCTGTGATTCGTATTGCTTCTATTACTAAATTGATGACCAGCGAGGTCATGATCAAATTGGCCCAGAAGGAACGTATTAAGATTACCGATCCGTTACAGAAATATACTTATTATGGCGTCCATGTACCGGATTATGGCGCAAACCAGCCAATCCGGCTGTATCATCTGGCAAGCCATACCAGCGGGCTGCCGCGGGAGCAGCCCGGTGGGAAATGGGGACGTCCGGTGTTTATTTGGCCGACTCAGTCGAACCGCTGGGCTTGGCTGAAAACCGCAGGGATAAATACCGTACCCGGTACGACGGCCTCATATTCCAATCTGGCCTATGATTTATTGGCGGATGCGCTTTCCAAAGCCACGGGAGAACCCTATTCCCGTTTGCTGCAAGAAGAGATTACCCGCCCTTATCGCATGAAGGATACAACTCTGACTCCCACGCAATCCCAATGTGCCCGCTTGATGGCAGGAGTGAAATCCAGCCCTTGTGTGAATACCATTGCCGCCGCAGGTAGTGGCGGGATTTATTCTACTCCTGCCGATATGCAGCGCTGGATGCAACAGTTTTTATCTTCCCGAAATCAGTTAAGGAAGCAAACTGCCAGTCGTGAGCAGGGCATCTACTTTAAACGCGCCGATCTGACGTCAATCAAAGGAATGGATGTTGCAGGTCTGGCGGACGGTATCGGTCTTGGTTGGGTATATATGGATGCCAAAGACAATGTCCCCGGTATTTACCAAAAAACTGGCGGAGGTGGTGGATTTAATACGTATATGGCGATGATCCCGGAACGAAATATCGGCGTGTTTGTGGTAATGACACGGAAAGAACAAAGTAAATTCAGTCGGGTGACAAGTGGGGTTAATGAATTAGTCGCTGCATTAGCCCGCAACCATAGCTAAATTCAATATTGTCGGGATCAACAGAAAAAATCACAGCCAGACAAGGCGCAAAGCAAATCGCCCCCACAATTATGAAGTGTTTTCATAAAGACGGAGGCGATAAGTAAGTTCAATGAAATATCAGTGATTGTTATTTTCGGTGAAGAAGTAAGTAAATACTCACTACAAAGAATAACAGACTTGGCAGTAATGCCCCCAATATCGGTGGCATGCTATAAACCAGACTGAGCGGGCCGAATATCTCATTCAAGACATAGAAAAGGAAGCCCATGCTGATACCCACAACCACCCTGAATCCCATCGGTACGCTGCGCAGTGGCCCGAAGATAAAGGAGAGAGCCATAAGCATCATCACTGCAACCGATAAAGGTGCAAAGATTTTCTTCCACATATTAAGCTGGTAACGTCCGGCATCCTGCTGCCCTTGCTCTAAATACGTGATGTATTGATATAGGCCACGGATAGAGAGCGCCTCAGGGTCAAGAGAAACCACTCCTAACTTTTCTGGTGTCAGCCGGCTTTTCCAATCCGCAGAAATACGTTGTGAACCCGTGA
Source organism: Xenorhabdus sp. PB62.4 (assembly GCF_014467285.1). Taxonomy (NCBI): domain Bacteria; kingdom Pseudomonadati; phylum Pseudomonadota; class Gammaproteobacteria; order Enterobacterales; family Morganellaceae; genus Xenorhabdus; species Xenorhabdus sp. PB62.4. The sequence goes on from NZ_NKHR01000026.1 coordinate 5,009, forward strand.
TTCGCCCATTTTGCGTTAAATCAGATTCTTCAACCTGAGATAATTTCCATTGCTGATTATCCTTGTCATATACCGCCGAAGCCGCGTATTTGATGGATAGCAGTTTTTGTTTGTCGTCAACGTGGTAAATGTTAACGCCGTTCAAGGAGTTGTCCTTAGACACGCTCTGGATATAGACAAAATCATCGCCATCTTTCGCCCATAAACCTTTGGTCGTGGACATCAGCGAACCACCAAACATTTTCTGGGCACGATAATTACGGGCAAGCTGCTCCCCTTGTGGAGCAACCCATTCACCAATAACCATTGTCAGCAGGACCAGCGGGATTGCCGTTTTCATGACAGAACCCGCCACTTGTAAGCGGGTAAAGCCGGAAGCCTGCATCACCACCAGCTCACTGCGCGTCGCCAGCGTTCCTAGCCCCAATAACGCCCCAAGCAACGCCGCCATTGGGAAGAAGATCTGGATATCTTTAGGAACGCTCAGCAGTGTATAAATACCTGCGGAAATTGCAGTATAGTCCCCCTGCCCAACTTTGCGCAGCTGATCGACAAATTTGATAATGCCGGAAAGCGATACCAGCATGAACAATGTCATCAGGATGGTTTGCAGGATTGTCCGACCGATATATCTATCCAATACCCCAAACATCATGACGCTCCTTGATTCTTAAAGCGTGAACGCAGTTTGCGCATTGGTACGGTATCCCACAGATTAAGCGCCAGAGCCAGAGCAAAATACGCACTATTGACCAGCCACATCCAGAACATAGGGTCAAATTTACCCTTGCTGCCATTGGAACGCAGGGAGCTTTGTAACAGGAAGAAAATCAGGTAAAGCAACATGGCGGGCAGCATACTGATTATCCGCCCCTGACGCGGGTTCACGGCACTCAACGGGACAACCATCAACGCCATGATCAACACCGAGACAATCAACGTCAAACGCCAGTGAAATTCTGAACGAGAATCATCGTCAGTATCATGCCAAAGCTGCTCAATCGATTTTTGCTCGACTTTGCTGTTATCAATATCTGCTCTCTGATGCCCGATCACCGCCTGATAATCAGTGAATTCGGTAATGCGGAAATCACGCAACATCGCCGTACCTTCATAACGCGTACCTTGATGAAGTACAGCAACCTGATTACCATTCGGACGCTCTTCCATATGGCCGCCATCCGCAATGACTACCGAAGGACGCTGATCATTCGCCGGACGGAGCTGGGCAAGGAATACGTTCTCAAAGGTATTGCCCTTCACGTTACCGATATAAAGCACCATGTTGCCATCGCGGGAAGGCTTAAATTGTCCTTCCATGATCGCAGCAAGGCTTGGATTGGCTTTTGCATCTGCCAATACTTGTGCCTGATATTTGGAAGACCACGGCGTGATCCAAATAACATTGGCAGCCGCCAGCATTGATGTCAGCAATGCCAGAATAAGAGCGGATTTCACCAACACACTTTTGCCCAAGCCGCAGGCATACATGACGGTGATTTCACTTTCGGTATAGAGCTTACTGAAAGTCATTAATATCCCGAGGAATAAACTCAGGGGTAAAATAAGTTGCGCCATCTCTGGCACACCCAATCCTAACAAAGATATAACCAAATTTGCGGGAATATTTCCTTCTACCGCCGCCCCCAACACATCCACTAATTTCTGACAGAAGAAGATCAGTAATAAGATGAAAAGTATTGCGATTTGGCTTTTCAGGGTTTCCCGTACTAGATATCTAATGATGATCACGCTTATTACGCCTGTGAAAACTTGTCTTTTTGCAGGAAAGTCGCTAACTTCGTCGTATATCTACCATTTATATGAATCAGTTTGGCTTCCCCATCGCTAAAATGATACCAAAGCATCCCATATATTGGTTCCCAATTAGAACATACTTATCGTTAGCTAAGTACCAAAAAATAATATGCTTAGCTTAACATAACAGTTAATTTTCTTTGGGATGAATTAATGCGGAACGTGATATTTTAGCGATTGTATCCGTCTTTGTCTTTAAGATTCAGGAGAACGCATGGAGTTTAGTGTAAAAAGCGGTAGCCCGGAAAAACAGCGCAGTGCCTGTATTATTGTCGGCGTGTTTGAACCTCGTCGCCTTTCCTCTATCGCAGAGCAGCTTGACAAAATAAGTAATGGCTACATCAGTGCTTTATTGCGCCGTGGTGAACTTGAAGGCAAGGTCGGCCAGACCTTGTTGCTGCATCATGTTCCTAATGTACTGTCTGAACGTATTTTACTGGTGGGTTGTGGAAAAGAACGTGAACTGGATGAACGCCAATATAAGCAGATTATCCAGAAAACGATCAGTACCCTCAATGAAACCGGTTCAATGGAAGCAGTCTGTTTCTTGACTGAACTGCATGTGAAGGGACGTAACAACTACTGGAAAGTACGTCAGGCGGTCGAAACAGCAAAAGAGTCACTGTATGTTTTTGATCAACTCAAGAGCAGCAAGAACGAACTGCGTCGCCCACTGCGCAAGATGGTGTTTAATGTACCAACCCGCCGCGAATTAACCAGCGGTGAACGCGCCATTCAGCACGGCCTTGCCATTGCATCGGGTATCAAGGCGACGAAAGATCTGGCAAACATGCCACCGAATATCTGTAATGCTGCCTATTTGGCATCACAGGCTCGTCAGCTCGCGGATAATGCCGCCAATCTGACAACCAAAGTGATTGGCGAAGAGCAGATGAAAGAACTGGGCATGAATTCCTATCTGGCTGTCGGTCAGGGTTCACAGAATGAATCCCTGATGGCAGTCATGGAGTATAAAGGCAGCAAAGACGCCAATGCGAAACCTATCGTACTGGTGGGTAAAGGGCTGACTTTCGACTCCGGTGGTATCTCCATTAAGCCATCCGAAGGTATGGATGAGATGAAATATGACATGTGCGGTGCAGCGTCGGTTTATGGCGTTATGCGTGTTGTCGCCGAACTGCAATTGCCAATCAATGTCATCGGTGTTCTGGCTGGCTGTGAAAACATGCCGGGCGGACGCGCTTATCGTCCGGGAGATATTTTGACCACCATGTCCGGCCAGACCGTTGAAGTGACAAATACGGATGCAGAAGGCCGTCTGGTACTGTGTGATACGCTGACTTATGTTGAGCGTTTTGAACCAGAACTGGTCATTGATGTTGCAACCTTAACCGGCGCTTGTGTCATTGCTCTGGGTAGTCACTACACCGGCCTGATGTCCAACCATAATCCACTGTCGCATGAACTGCTGAATGCCTCAGAACAAGCGGGCGATCGTGCATGGCGTCTGCCATTGGGTGACGAATATACCGAACAGTTAGAATCCAATTTTGCGGATATGGTAAACTCGTGCGGACGTTCAGGTGGCGCTATTACCGCAGGTGCTTTCCTGTCCCGCTTTGCAACCAAATACAACTGGGCGCATCTGGACATTGCAGGTACAGCATGGCGTTCAGGTAAAGCGAAAGGAGCAACAGGCCGTCCGGTTGCACTCCTGTCACAATTCCTGTTAAATCGTTCAGGATTGAATTCTGATGATTAATGTCTCTGCCGCACATTTTGCTCGATAAAGGTTTTATTCGATAAACGTGTAGCTAACGATATTAAAAGGAATAGATAGAATTAAGGGTATTGCAGATGCAATACCCTTTTCCGTCACTGCTTCCGTAATCTTGTAACCAAGAAACTATGAAAAACGCCACCTTCTATTTATTGGAAAAGCTACCTTTGGAAAAGCTGCCATTGGAAAGCCTGGCTCCGGAACAATCATCGTCTCCGGATCATTTACAGCCGCATGAATGGCTGGCATGTCAGCTTGCTGCCGATCAGTGGCGTGCAGGGAAGCGAGTTCTGATTGCTTGTGAAAGCCAACAACAGGCTGAAAAACTGGACGAGGCATTATGGCAACGAGAACCAAGTCAATTTGTACCGCACAATCTTGCCGGAGAAGGCCCTCGCTATGGCGCTCCTGTGGAATTGTGCTGGCCGCAAAAAAGAAGCAATGCTCCCCGCGATGTATTGGTGACACTGCTTCCTCATTTTGCAGACTTTGCCACAGCTTTCCATGAAGTGATAGACTTCGTTCTTATTGATGAAAATCTAAAACAGTTAGCGCGCGAACGATATAAATCCTATCGTAACGTCGGCTTTAATTTGACCATGGCAACCCCGCCAACCTATTAAATATTCAAGACACTATGGAAAAGACTCCCGCTAATCAAACGCAATCTGAGCCATCTCTCGATAAAACGTACAATCCGACAGAGATAGAGCAACCTCTTTATCGCCACTGGGAACAGAGTGGTTACTTCAAGCCGAATGGCGATACCAGCCGTGACAGTTTCTGTATCGTTATTCCACCACCAAACGTCACCGGCAGCCTGCATATGGGTCACGCATTCCAGCAGACTATCATGGATACCATGGTGCGTTATCAACGTATGCAGGGTAAAAACACCCTGTGGCAATCGGGAACCGACCACGCGGGTATTGCGACACAGATGGTTGTTGAGCGCAAGATCGCAGCAGAAGAAGGTAAAACCCGCCACGATTATGGTCGTGAAGCCTTCATCGACAAGATTTGGCAGTGGAAAGCGGAATCAGGTGGCAATATCTCCAACCAGATGCGCCGTCTGGGTAACTCCGTAGATTGGGAGCGTGAGCGTTTCACCATGGACGAAGGTCTGTCCAAAGCCGTTAAAGAAGCTTTCGTTCGCCTGTATCAGGAAGATTTAATTTACCGTGGCAAGCGTCTGGTTAACTGGGATCCGAAACTGCGTACTGCGATTTCTGATCTGGAAGTTGAAAACCGTGAAGTGAAAGGTTCCATGTGGCACCTGCGCTACCCGCTGGCTGACGGTGCAAAAACCGCAGAAGGCAAGGATTACCTGATTGTTGCCACAACCCGCCCGGAAACCATGTTAGGGGATACCGGCGTTGCGGTTAACCCAGAAGATCCCCGTTATAAAGATCTGATTGGCAAAGAGATCCTTTTGCCATTGGTCAACCGTCGTATTCCTATCGTTGGCGATGAGCACGCGGACATGGAAAAAGGCACCGGTTGTGTGAAAATCACCCCTGCCCATGATTTCAATGACTATGAAGTCGGTAAGCGCCACAGCCTGCCAATGATCAATATTCTGACCTTCGACGGCGATATCCGCGAAACCGCAGAAGTATTCGATACCAATGGCGAAGTCTCTGATAGTTACTCAACCGACATTCCTGCTGAATACCGTGGCATGGAGCGCTTCGCGGCGCGTAAAGCGATTGTGGCAGAGTTCGAGAAACAAGGTTTGCTGGTTGAAATTAAACCTCATGACCTGACCGTTCCCTACGGCGACCGTGGCGGCGTGGTTATTGAGCCAATGCTGACTGACCAATGGTATGTCCGCACCGCACCACTGGCAAAAGTGGCGATTGAGGCGGTTGAAAGTGGTGATATCCAGTTCGTACCAAAACAGTACGAAAACATGTACTACTCTTGGATGCGTGATATTCAGGATTGGTGTATTTCCCGTCAGTTGTGGTGGGGGCACCGCATCCCGGCATGGTATGACGCACAAGGCAATGTTTACGTTGGCCGTGATGAAGAAGAAGTCCGTCGCGAAAACAATCTGGGCGCAGATATCGCTCTGACTCAAGACGAAGACGTACTGGACACCTGGTTCTCTTCTGGCCTGTGGACATTCTCCACACTCGGCTGGCCTGAGCAAACCGAAGCACTGAAAACCTTCCATCCGACTAATGTGCTGGTCAGTGGTTTCGACATCATTTTCTTCTGGATTGCCCGCATGATCATGATGACCATGCACTTCATCAAAGATGAAAATGGCAAGCCACAAGTCCCATTCAAGACTGTCTACATGACCGGCCTGATCCGCGATGAAGAAGGCCAGAAGATGTCGAAATCCAAAGGGAACGTTATCGATCCACTGGATATGATCGACGGTATTTCGCTGGAAGACCTGCTGGAAAAACGTACCGGCAATATGATGCAGCCACAACTGGCGGATAAAATCCGCAAACGCACTGAAAAACAGTTCCCGGAAGGTATCGAAGCCCACGGTACTGATGCTCTGCGTTTCACACTGGCCGCACTGGCTTCTACCGGTCGTGACATCAACTGGGATATGAAGCGCCTGCAAGGTTACCGCAACTTCTGTAACAAACTGTGGAATGCCAGCCGTTTCGTGCTGATGAACACAGAAGGGCAAGATTGTGGTCAGAACTGTGGTGAAATGTCGCTGTCACTGGCAGATCGCTGGATTCTGGCGGAATTTAACCAAACGGTTAAAGCCTATCGCGAAGCGCTGGATACCTACCGTTTCGACATGGCCGCTAACATTCTTTACGAATTCACATGGAACCAATTCTGTGACTGGTATCTGGAGCTGTCCAAACCTGCGATCAACAAAGGCTCAGAAGCAGAAGTCCGCGCGGCCCGCCATACTCTGATTGAAGTATTGGAAAGTTTGCTGCGTCTGGCACACCCAATCATTCCATTCATCACCGAAACCATCTGGCAACGTGTGAAAGTTGTCAAAGGTATCGATGCAGATACCATCATGCTGCAATCTTTCCCTGAGTTCGATCAGGCAAAAGTGGATGCGCTGGCACTGAACGATCTGGAATGGATCAAAGAAGCGATCATTGCGGTACGTAACATCCGTGCAGAAATGAACATCGCACCAAGCAAGCCACTGGAAGTCCTGCTGCGTGATGCCAACGAAGATGCACAACGCCGCGTAGCTGAAAACCTCAACTTTCTTCAGGCAATGGGCCGTCTTTCTTCTGTGACCGTATTAGCGGCAGGAGAAGAAGCCCCTGTTTCTGTCACCAAACTGATCAATGGGGCAGAAGTACTGATCCCAATGGCGGGCTTGATCGATAAAGAAGCAGAGCTGGCGCGTCTGGATAAAGAAATCGAGAAGCTGGATAAAGAGATCAGCAGCATTGACGCAAAACTGGCTAATGAAGGCTTTGTCAGCCGTGCGCCAGAAGCTGTCGTTGCCAAAGAGCGCGAGCGTCTGGCAATCAACAATGCCGCAAAAGAGAAATTATTGGCGCAGAAAGAGACGATCGCTGCCCTGTAATATCTCCTGATTGAAATTTATTCCTATGAAGCCACTGTAATATACGGTGGCTTCAGGCATATCCTCATGTTAGTTGTGAATAATTGCCAGTTGTGAATGCGCATTGATGGACGAAAACAACAAGAGGGAGTTGAAGTGGGCAGATACATCTGCCTGATTTTACAATACATGATTAAAGGTTAAAAAGTTAGCCACTCTAGTCAGAGTGGCTGATAATCTATGCTGTAATTAAATAACTAAAATATTATATACCCCATTTATCAATTGCGTTATCTGCCGCTGTAGCGCCAGAGTGGGTAAGATTTTCAATATTTTTGCAAACTCCCTCAGATATGACACCTGACTTCTGAAGGCTCTCAGCGGCACTATCAATTATGACCTCAGCGGCATGAACAACGCCCTTAAGTAGATCACCCCAGAAACCAGCGCCAGCGACTTGTTCTAACTCAACTTGGTTTAACTCTTTCATATATAACCTCGTTTATTTATATCATTGACATAATGTTCCAGAATATAATAAAGAACCACAGCATTAATCAGATAATAGTATTAATCAGATAATAGTATTAATCAGATAATTACTTGAATGTGGTTCCAGAAAAATGAAAACCTTCACCAAAAATAAGTTAACAAAGGAATAACCAAAAAATCACCGTAATATATTTGTAATGAATTTTCAGGCTGTTTAGGAAAATTTATATTTGCATTTAATGTATGGTTAAGGTTTATATCTTTCTGTAACCAAATTCTTTTTTTGCTCATGTATTATCATAAATCACTTAATCTTAACATTAATTAAACAACAATTATTTAACATTAAATTAACCCAACCACTTCTTAATGTTAACCTTATTTTATGATGGGTTTCTTTGTAAGAGGATGTTTCTGACGTTATTTATTACTGGTTATACCAAATTAAAAATTTATAACTAACTTTTATTAGAAAGAAAAATTAATTGCATTCAATCGATTATAACTTATGGTCTACGCTAATTAATTTTTTCATATGCCTTTTCAGGAACGATTCATGACACTGTAATGACGCGTTTAGCAGATGCAATTGTTGATGGCCGATGCGCAATAATAATTCTGGTGATATTTAACGTTGATATCGATTCATTGATATAATTTTCATTAGTCAAATCAAGATGACTGGTTGCCTCATCCATAAATAAAATGCTTGGTCGGCGATAAAGGGCTCTGGCTATCAATAGCCTCTGTATTTGCCCACCGGACATTCCGCTACCTAATTCACCAATGAGTGTTTCATATCCCATCGGCATTAATAAAATATCATTATGAATATTGCAACGTTTAGCACATTCTTGTATGTATTCAAGATTAGGAGAGAGATCAAACCCAGATATATTTTCAGCGATAGAGCCAGAAAGTAATTTATCATCTTGTAGTACACAAGAAATACATCTACGGTAATTATTCAGACCAATAACATTAACATCCAGTCCATTAATTAAAATAGTGCCTTTGCTAGGCTCTAATAACCCACACATTAATTTCATTAATGTTGTTTTTCCTACACCAGATGGGCCAACAATAGCTACACTTTCTCCCGCTTTGATATTAAGATTAAAATTAGAAATGATGGGTTTTGATAAGTTGTCGTATTGATAATGTAAGTTGCAAATAGTTAATTCTGCGGGTAACCCTGAAATGCCAATATCCCGGTTTGGTGCTTCTCTTTCTGGTTCAGAAAGGACTATATCGGAGATGCGTTCATTATGTAAATTTAACATGCGCAATCTGAGCGCCATATCAATCAAATTACTTGCCCGATCAGCAAATTGCCCGCGATAGGCGTTAAAAGCGACAAACATTCCAAGAGTCATTTGATTATCTATAACTAATGATGCACCTAGCCACAGAATAATAACTTGTTCACAAGTAATGACAAAAGTATTAGCGATATCAAAGATTGTACCTATTTTGGCAAGTTTGGTATTTGAGTTAATAGTATCGATACTCAAATTTAACCAGGATTTTGCCCGATTTTCACATAATCCCAAGGATTTTAATGTGTTAATGCTATATAAAGTTTCCATAAAATGGGAATTTGCTCTGGCATCCTTAACTATTTGCTCTTCGGAAAGTTGCCTATAATATTGATAAGTGAGTAACCTTAAGATGACATAAGTAATAGTGAATCCTGAGACTACCCAAACGAGCCAGTTACCGTAGAGTAACATCATAATGAAAACACTAATCAACATAATCGCGTCAATAATGCTATTCACAACATTTTTGGTAAACGTAGTACGTATGATATTTAATGAACCAAATCGTGACTGGATATCACCTAACTTACGTTTTTCAAAGTAAGCCAAAGGTAATTTCATGAGATGATCGAACACCCCTGATTTCCATTGAGCATCAACAAATGTTTCCATCGTAATGGAAGTCCAGCTACGCAAAGTAGAGACACTCACTTTAAATAGAGTAAAGACAAGCAAACCACAACAAATAATAGTTAATAGGCTATTATCCTTAGCAATAATAACGTGATCCATAATTAGCTGCGTACCTACAGGAGTCAATATATTAATGGCTTCTATCACCAGGGATAAGAAGAAAATTTTCCCCAGTGTCGCCTTAAGTCCCTGAATATTATTTAGCAGTGATATTATACGCAATCTGTTTTGTTTTTTGGCAGGAACAAAATCATTACCTGGCCACAATTCTAATGCAATACCAGTAAAATGTTTGGAGAACTCTTGTGTACTTAAGACCCGGTGTCCAAATGCCGGATCGTGAATGGTGATTTTATTATTCTTAACTCTAACTAAAACAACAAAATGATTCATGTCCCAGTGCAGAATACAGGGTAATTTTAATGCGTGAAGTTCATCAAGATCCAGTGATACGGCTCTGGTTTTGAATTTAAGGGCGCTGGCAATACTAACCAATGTAGTTAGTGCAACTCCACGTGTAGAAATTCCGAATTGGCTACGTAAATGGGATAAATCAATTTGTAACCCATGATAATGAAAAATCATTGCTAAACTTGCCAATCCACACTCTGCTGCCTCAGTTTGTAAAATTTTGGGGATTTTCCTTTTGAATCCCAGATTCAGCTTATTGGTAATAATTTCAAAATATTTTTTATCCATTTTGTGGCCCCATCAATGTTTTTTTCATGTCATAGAATGGTGAGAACATCCATTGATAAAGGGGGCGTTTCTCAAGGAAAAAAGTAGATTGGGCTTTCATGCCATTAGATAAATTTAATTTTCTTCCATTGTAATCAAACTGATTTTTATCTAAGGCAACTAAAACTTTATAATAGGATTCGCTTTTTTCTCCGGCTTTGTTTATAGGAGAGCTTCTATAATGAGACATTTCTTGGGCAGAAGCAGGGATATATGAAATATTATCGACTTGTCCTGAAAACTGCCCGAATTTTTCAAATGGGAAGGCATCATAGCGTATATTAATTGCATCTCCTTTCGAAACATACGGTAAACTGCTATTAGGAACCCATAGGATTAAATAGTAATTAGATTTGATATCATATGGCATAACCTGAGCCAGAATATCGTTTAAGGTTATCGTCTGACCAACGGTGAAACCGAGTGATTCAATGCGTCCATTAATCGGGGAGGTGATTAATAGCGCGCCATTGGCTGCCATTTCAGTTAATTTTCGTTGTAAATCGTCACGTTGAATTTTATATTGAGAAATTTGTTTATCAAAATCAGTTTGTCTAAGAATAATTTCACTATTCAAGTTAGTAATTTTCAATGCGTCATTGATATACTGGCTGTATAGATTCTGATAAATGTTTTGTTGCTGATAATAGGAATAGCCATAGCTATTAAATTGATCTTTTGTAATAAGCCCGCGTTTCTGATAGAGCTTGTAGTTTTCCATATTTTCCTTTGCAAATTCAACCCCCTGGCGGGCATTGTCAACAATAACTTTAGACTCTTCCTGTGATGCTTCATACTGCTTTTTTTGTTCTTTCAAGCTTTCTAAAGTGGTGTATTTATCATCTTGTAAGCTTTGGATAATATTATTAATCTGCGTTAATTGGTTTTTTAATGAGTTTTTTGTATTAGTGCTGATTTTTCCTGAATCTGTAATTTGACTGAAATCCACCTGATAAATTTTTTGTCCTTGCTTTACAAAATCTCCCACATTGACAAATTCCTGGGAAATAAATCCCTGTTGAGAAGAAAAAATATTTATTGGATGGGGATTGGTTATCACTTCACCATAGACGTCAATGCGCCTTGTGTAACTGCCAAAAGTAATAAATAAAAATAAAATAATTAAAAAAACCGATGAGACAACACAAATAATCCAAGCTGGAATTCTTGCTATTAATAGTGCGTCTCCAGTCCATTTGGATTTTTTATTTTCTATAGCTTCTTTCCTAAATAAATTATTCATAGCAGCCATGTGTAATTAACATTTGTGTTTTATTTAGTCACTGCGATTTAAGATGCAATATTAAATTATTATTTATCAATATAATGGAGGTGTTACTAATTTATTTTAACGACTATAATGTAATATACTTAACCTTAACGTAGTATAAACCGTTAGTAAAATTCCTTGATGGAATGGAACTCTTTCCGGTTTTGTCATACTGTATTGAGAATAAATGAGGTTAAGCTCTCTCGCTTGACAAATCCTTGCCTCAAAATCATCTGGTTCGTAAAGTAGATAGCGGGCGTATTTAATGTGACAAGAAGCAAAATCACCATCTGGAAGGCAGTTGAGAGAAAATAATAAAGAAAATAGGAAATATAAATATTTATGCTGGAATCAACAAACCCCGTTATTGTTGACGAGGTTTGTCAGCGATCTGAAGCCACTGTAATATACAGTAGCTTTTTTATGTTATATTTTATTTAGTTCAGCAACCACTGCATCGACATAAAAAACAGCAATGAAAGCATCAGGCTATTTAATATTGAATTCGTATATTTACTGATAAAATAAGCCAACACGACCGTTACCAGTGCAAGCATATATTTGATATCAAACTGTTCAATTAATTCACTTAAGGATAAATTACCCAGTGAAATATTAACGATAATTGTTCCCAGAATAAAACAGATGGCATAATCCAATGAAGTAATCAGTAAATTTTTTCCGTTGAAGAGTTTATTATTTCTTATCAGAAAAGGAGCCGCTCTTAACACGAAACTAGCCACGCCCATTAATACGATTAACAACATCATAATGTTCTATCCTTTCTGATTTTCCGCTCAATGAGTGCAATCACAATCCCACACAAAACAGGCACCGCCAGATCCATTAATTTCATATTCACTTCATTCAATAGTGGTGCGCATAATCCTCCCATTACCGTCGCCAATACAGACAGATCTTTGCCCGAACGTTTGGCAGTCAGGGAAGCAAAATGAATGGGAACTAACATCACCAGAAACAGAGAAAGGGACTCATAATTCAGGTGCTCTGCCGAAATATAGCCCAATAAAGTGGCACAAAAAGTCACCACGAAACAGGGTATGGCAACACCCAAATAAAAATGAAATTGAGATTTTCCATCTGAGATATTTTCCGTAGAAAGATAAGAATGCGTTACCGTATAAGTGCTGGCACAAAATCCCAACATCGACAGCAAAATATTTCGCTTTGGAATACCCTGAAAATATTGCGTCATAACCATCGCCATCAAGAAAAACCGGAAGTTGATCAACAGTGCCAGAATGATAACGGAGAATATCGCACCATCGGCCAGATAACCTACCGCAGCCACCTGCAACGGCGCAGCATATATCAATAATGAGCCAACCAGCGTTTCCATTAATGGAACACCGTGACTTTGATAAAGTGCACCAATAGAAGTAAAAATAAAGAAAAAAGAGACACAGACAGGCAAAGAATCAACCATGCCTTTCCTAATAAACGGATTCAACACTTATCACCTATATTGAGAATTATATTTAACGTAGTGAGATCATCGAAATATTTCATGATGAAAGAATAGCCATTCTATCATTGAGCTATATTATGAGTGGAAGATTAAAGATATAGCAGGCTATATATCATGACAACTACTTTAATAAAATTTGTGACATAAACTCATTTAATGCAAACTACCCAATAAGTAATAACGCTTATTTATTGTAACTCTTTTCGAAAAATTATATGTTCCCAATATGATATAACTTTATTTTATATATAAGGCTTTTGATATTCCCGTTATAGTGATAATCATTTTAAAAACAATAGATTCCTCTCGGAGAAATAAGATGAAGATATTACTGAACATATTATTGGCGGGTATTGTCCAGTTTGGATTTACGCAACTCACCTATGCGCAATCCACACTCGATAACATTCACTCCACAGGTGTATTCCGGATTGGAACAGAAGGCGCTTATGCTCCATTCAGTTACCATGATACATCAGGCAAATTGACTGGATTTGATGTGGAAATCGGCCGTGAAATCGCTCTGCGTATGAAAGTGAAGCCTGAATTTATTGAAAGCAAATGGGATGGCTTGATTAGTGGCCTTGATGCAGGGCGTTCCGATGCGGTGATGAACCAAATCGCCATTACACCAGAGCGCGAGAAAAAATATAGCTTCTCCCTGCCTTATGTAATTTCAGAAGCCGTACTGATTACCCGAAAAGATAATAACGAGATTAAGACATTCAGTGACTTAAAAGGTAAAAAATCAGCCCACACCCTGACCAATAATTTTGCCCAGATCGCCAGAAATTATGGTGCAGACATTATCGGCGTTAACGGTTTTAATCAAGAAGTGGATCTCGTGAGCACAGGCCGTGCCGATGCAACCATCAACGATAAACTTTCTTACCTCGACTACAAAAAACATCGTCCGGATGCACCGGTAAAAATTGTTGCGGCTGATACTCAGGCAGCACAATCTGCCGTATTGCTTCGCAAAAATGACACCGAATTAAAGACCGCAGTAGATAAAGCTATTACTGAGATAAAAGCGGATGGTACTTATCAACGCATATGGGATAAATATTTCGCTGAGGAAAAGAGTGAATAATTGGAATATATCTACTCAATTCCAATTTACAGCGAAGCGACAAAAGAGCAAACATTCAGCCACATAGCTAATAATTATGTGGTTGGATGTGACTGAATCTGTCTGCAATATATTACCTCACATCATTAAAACAAATAAAAAAGATAATTTTTATTAGGTATACATATAATACTAAAGCACCCGCCCTCACCAGAATAATAGTGGCATTCATCAGTTAATTATGTTAATAAACAAACCTCTTTAATGAGAAACATCTATTGTATATAGAATTATGTGGTTGAAATTATTACGTTTAATTAAGATGCCACCGTCGTTATAAGTAGCGCTCATCTATATTCAGTAAACAAAAAGACTCTCAAAAATAAGTTATTTTTAATTTTTCTTCTTCGCTCATGTATTCAATAGAGCAATCAAATATTGATATGGAGAATGATTTCTACCTTTCTAATCTAGGAAACATAATTAATGAAACTTAATTTAATTACATTAGGTATTTTGGGTTTAGCTGTAGCCCAAACAACAAACGCGAGTCCTATTAATTTTACACCAAGCAGTGTATCAGTAAGTACTTCATTGGGTTGGCTTTCAGGCCAGTCAAATGAATATGTTTATAGCCCTAACACCGGAAATAAAAACAGTGAATTAAATTGGATAATTAAAAACACCACAATTATTAAAGGTGATCTTTCCTGGGATGCTTTGTCGCATTTGACACTGAATGCACGAGGTTGGACAACACTATCATCAGGCAACGGTAAAATGGATGATTATGACTGGTCAAATCCAAACCAATCTAAATGGACTCATTGGTCCCATCATGAAAATACTAAGCTGAATAGTGCCAGTGAATTTGATCTTAATTTAAAAGGTTGGGTATTGAAGCAACCGAATTACAAACTCGGTGGCGTACTTGGTTATCAACAAACCGAATTTAGTTGGACTGCAACTGGAGGAAGAGCAGATTATAATAACCAAGTCTCTGAATTAGAGAATAAACCCATAATTACTTACCAGCAAAAATTCAATATGCCATATATGGGGCTGGCCGGGCAATACCGTTATCAGGATTTTGAATTCAATACATTGCTGAAATTCAGCCCGTGGGTTCAGGCAAAAGACAAAGATGAGCATATCCTGCGTCATTCAACTTACAAAACCAAAATCAATCAATCACGTTATTACGCTATCGCCGTTGATGCCGGATATTATATTACGCCAAATATGAAAATATTCAGCGAATTTAGCTGGAATAAGTTTACTAACAGTAAGAAAGGTAACATTGA
This sequence comes from Xenorhabdus sp. PB62.4, assembly GCF_014467285.1. Lineage (NCBI taxonomy): Bacteria > Pseudomonadati > Pseudomonadota > Gammaproteobacteria > Enterobacterales > Morganellaceae > Xenorhabdus > Xenorhabdus sp. PB62.4. The sequence goes on from NZ_NKHR01000026.1 coordinate 20,402, forward strand.
AGCCACTGATCATAGCAACCGTAGCTCTCATACCTATAGTAATGCGGGTGGCATGAGTAATACCCATTATACTATTTCTGCGGGTGTTCAATACCGTTTTTAATTTGTGAAAAAACAAAAAAACAGGCGCACCTCAGCGCCTGTTAATCAAATTTACCAACCAACTGCAATACCTGCTCCCAAGACCGCACCTTCTGCATTATTCCAGCTTGTAGAAGCTTTAATATTCACATTCTCTGTGAGTTTGGCCTGAGCACCAACCGCAACCGCACTACCATCGTGATATTGCCCTAAGCCCACGCCAACACTAAAGCGATTCGTATTGCTGAAAGGGATATTGGTCATTGCCGCAACACTGGCAATCCCGGCATTTGCCCTTTTCTCTACGCGATTAATTTTGTTATCTAATTGACGAATACTCTGACGCATTTCTGACTCTAATGCGTTAAAGCGTTTTTCAGAATGGATATAATAATTTTCAGCTTTTTCGTTTATATCCCGAGCGTACTTATACAGTTCATTAGATTTCCCCTCGATTTTCTTTTCTACATATTCCGTTTTTTCTTCAACTTTCTTGTCTAACTGTTCCGTTTTTTCTTTTACTTCTTTAACAGCTTCTTTACTTGCTTGATCGGCAGCCAAGTTGATTTTTTTATCCATTTCTGTTGCCGTTTTTTCAGCCCTATCTGCTGCGCTTTCGGCTGTATTCGCATGTTCTTCTGCGGCTGTTGCAGATGATTTCGCTAATTGCGCTGAATCTTCTGCCGTGATTTCAGATGCTTTCGCGTCCTTAGCTGCCTGCACTGCTACCTGCTCCGATGCTTTCGCAGCCTTTGCTGAGGTATCTGCCGCCTGTTCAGATGCTTTTGCGGCTTGTGCTGAATTATCCGCTGCCAATTCTGATGCCTTCGCAGTTTGTGCTGAATTATCCGCTGCCAACTCTGATGCCTTCGCAGCTTGCGCTGAGCTATCTGCTGCCAATTCTGATGCCTTCGCAGCTTGCGCTGAGCTATCTGCTGCCAATTCTGATGCTTTCGCAGCTTGCGCTGAGCTATCTGCTGCCAATTCTGATGCTTTCGCAGCTTGCGCTGAGCTATCTGCTGCCAATTCTGATGCTTTCGCAGCTTGCGCTGAGCTATCTGCTGCCAACTCTGATGCTCTCGCAGCTTGCGCTGAGCTATCTGCTGCCAATTCTGACGCTTTCGCAGCTTGCGCTGAGTTATCCGCTGCCAACTCTGATGCTTTTGCATCTGCCACTGAACTTGTTACTGAATTCATTGCCAATGTTGAATTATCAATTTTTGTTTCCAACTTCTTCAATTGACCATAAGTCGCTGCATCGTTATCACTTGTACCATCAGCAATATTCGTTAACTGCTTATTATTACTAGGATTGTTGCTATTTCCAAATGAAACTGAATTTTCTCTATCAGTTTCCGCGTTGCTCCCGATTGCAATTGCATTAGTATGGCGAGAAATTGCTGACGGACCTAAGGCAATACCATGTTCTTTATGAACAACTGCTTTTTCCCCTATAGCAAAAGAACGCGGTGCATCAGATTCAACTCTTGATTGAAAACCTATAGCTATAGAAGAGCTGCTCCGCTCTTTAATTTTACCTTCTGCCAAAGCGACAGAATGTGTTGATTTAGAACCAACCGTTGCACTCCCTATAGCCACAGAATATGATGAATTAGAACCAACCACTGAACCCCCTATAGCCACAGAATTAATACTTGAGAGCTCAACGCCACTATTGCTCGCTGCGAAAGAGTGCTTAGAGTCCTTCCGAACCTTCGAATCCCCCATGGATACAGATCGAGAAGCCCCCTCTTGAATTTCAGATCCCCCCATAGCGACAGAGTGAACAGCATTTTCAGAAATAAATGACTGGCCCATAGAAACGCTCTTGTTAAATGCGTTGTTATTCTGATTAGAAGCGTAAGAAGACTGCACAGATACAGCACTAATTAAAGCCAATAAAATCTTTCTCATTGTTTCACCATAATAAAAACAGATAAATTTTTTATCAAAAAAATCAATTAATCAATGAATAAAAAACACAAGTAAATTCAAGTGATGTTAATTATAGTTTTGCAAAAATATCTTTTACATGTATAAAAATAAACACAGCGATTATTTTAAGGATTAGCAATCAACTCCTATATAGAAACTGATATTTAAGCAAGAAGTTAGAATAATTAACTTTATAAATTTCTTGAAAAGAAGGTGAGAAAGTAAATATTAAATACAAATGGAATGCAATGTTTTTCATCCATAGAAAATAAATATATCAGGCTAATCCTATCATTATACATTGTCTGCCATCACTAACCCCCTGATTTTACCTGCCATTAATAATACCTTTAAGATTACTCCGATAACACACTTGAAGTTAACAATTAGACTCACCACTATATCTTGTATTTATTTTCCTCATAATTTAGGCAAGAATGTTTATAAAAAAACTCTAAAAACGAATTAATAAAGTCATTTATTTTAAATAAGAATTTAAAAACACAATAACATTACTATTTATTATCAGTTTATCTCTTACCACATTTACATATATCGCCAACTCACCCTTAAGTTCTAAGCTATAACTTTATTGTATATAACGATATCCTTTTCTTGCCATATCATCATTAAAACAACCTTATAAAAAATAAACATATTTTTAATATCAATCTATTAGGAAGATTCTATGACCCCAGATTGGCTCAGTTTAGCGCTGGATTCTCTGTGGCCGATGTTGTACGCCGGCCTGACATTCACCATTCCCCTCACGCTGATCACTTTCGCACTTGGGATCTCGTTGGGATTTATCGTTGCTTTAATCAGGCTATATGGCCCTAAGCCACTGGTTGCTGTAGCTCGGTTTTATGTCTGGTTAATCCGTGGCACCCCTTTATTGGTACAGTTGTTTTTGATCTTTTACGCCCTGCCCAGCGTGGGCATTACACTGGAAGCCTTCACCTCCGCGGTTATCGGCTTTACCCTGAATGTTGGCGCCTATACCTCAGAAGTGATCCGCGCAGCATTAGTTTCGGTTCCTAAAGGGCAATGGGAAGCCTCTCACTCTATCGGCATGAGTTGGTGGCAATCACTGCGTCGGATTGTTTTGCCACAAGCAGCACGGGTTTCAATTCCCCCTCTGTCCAATACTTTTATTTCACTGGTAAAAGATACTTCTCTGGCTTCGGTTATTACCGTGCCAGAAATGTTTCTGGCGGCACAGCGCATTGCTGCCGTTACCTATCAGCCGCTCATTCTGTATACCGAAGCCGCCATTCTCTATCTACTCTTAAGCTCAGTGCTGTCAGCACTGCAAGTCCGGTTGGAAAAGAAATTCGCCCAACAAAGCAGCAGCAATAATAAGGAAGCCAAAGATGATTCAGCTCACCAACATTGAGAAAAATTTCGACGGGCAAAAGGTGCTGAAAAATATTAGCCTGACCATTAAGGAAGGCAGCCTGACGGCGCTTATCGGCCCTTCCGGTAGTGGGAAAAGTACCTTGCTGCGTTGTATTAATCTGTTGGAGATCCCACAGGCCGGTAAGCTGGAAATTGGCAAGGAGCAGATTACCTTTAACGGTAAGGAAAAACTGCCACACCGTGAAATCCAGCGTTTTAGCCTGCAAACTGGCATGGTATTCCAGAACTTCCAGCTTTTCCCTCATCTGACGGTGATTGAAAATATTATGGAAGGGCTGATTTGGGTACAAAAATGGCCCCGCGAACGTGCCAGAGAACGAGCTATGGAGCTGTTGAAAAAAGTCGGTTTGTCCCACAAGGCCGATGTCTGGCCGAGCACATTATCGGGAGGTCAGCAACAGCGCGTGGCAATCGCCAGAGCAATGGCACCTTCCCCCAAAGTGCTACTGTGTGATGAGCCAACTTCAGCGCTTGACCCTGAATTATCCAAAGAAGTCGTTTCCGTTCTGAAACAATTGGCGGGAGAAGGCACCACCATGTTAATGGCAACGCACGATTTGCGTCTGGCCGCCAATCTTGCCCATGATGTGGTTTTTCTGGAATCCGGCGAGATTATTGAAGCTGGCCCGGCAAAAACCATTTTCACCCGCCCCAGTAAGGTGCGCACTGTCGAGTTTATTTCAACCCTGACAGAAACCTTACCGGATTGGGAAATATAGCGAGCAGTCACGTTTAACATCAGCAACATTATTTATTCGGAGAAACGCAATGAAAAAAATTTTGAGTCTGTTACTGGCGGGCGCGACTGCCCTTGCTATTTCTGCCCCCGGTTATGCAGGCAAAGATTTTGATGCCATAAAAGCCTCTGGCGTCTTTAAGATTGGTACGGAAGGCACTTACCCTCCTTTTACCTATCACGATGCCAGCAACAAATTAACTGGCTTTGACGTGGACATCGCACGGGAAATTGCCCAGCGTTTGAATGTTAAACCTGAATTCATGGAAGTTAAATGGGATGGTTTGATCGCAGGGTTGGATGCCAAACGTTTTGATGCCGTTATCAACCAAGTCGGTATTACACCAGAACGCGCAGCGAAATACAGTTTCTCCATTCCTTACACAACCTCTCAGGTCGTGTTGATCACCCGTAATAACAATGGTGATATTAAAACCTTCGCCGATATTAAAGGAAAACGCTCAGCCCAATCACTGACCAGTAATTACGGGCAACTGGCAACCTCTTACGGGGCAAATTTAGTCAGTACAGATGGTTTTAACCAAGCCATTGATTTGGTCGTCACCGGACGTGCTGATGCCACATTAAATGATCGTCTGTCATTCCTCGATTTTAAAAAACAGCGCCCTAATGCACCGGTTAAAATCGTCGCCCAACAAGCCGATGCAAGCAAATCCGCTGTTTTACTGCGTAAAGGGGATGCTGAATTGGCAGAGGCTGTTAATAAAGCCCTGCAAGAGATGAAAGACGACGGCACATATGCCCGTATCTCCGAGAGATATTTTGGCGTGGATATTTCTGAGTAATTTTTCTTTGGTTAATAAGATGGCGGTATTTTCATAAGACCGCCTTATTCACATTTCAATCTTCTATTTCTCTGGATATTCATTCTCTCTATGACAAAAATCTAATCAAATAGGATTAGGTTTGTTGGAAAAATAAACCCATGGGAACCGAGATCACTTCCTTAATAAAAAACATGATTTTTCGTTAAGTTACCTATACTATTAATGAAATTTTTTCAACAAAGGATGTAGGGATGATATTCATTTTATTAATGGTCATTAAATTTGCTACCTTTTTTGTAATATCTTCGGTGGTTAATTACTTTTTCATTTTAGACAGGAAGTTTAAAAAAACCTTATTAGCATCGTTATTGATTTCTATTATTTTTATTTTAGTTGAAATTTTTTCGCCGGTACTGCTTTACGGTTTTATGTATCTATCTGAGTTCGTGTATAATGTTATAAATTAAACATTCAGCCTTCTGAACACTTGTATTATGTCGTGCATTGAATGCACGACAATAACAATCTGATATTGTTCATCAATTACTTGAAAGACCATAAGTATAATAATCATATATGTATTAGGCAGTATATATTATAATTTCCATATGGATTGCTTTTCTCTGATTGGTATTCGTTTGATGGAAGAATTTAAAATACAACTTATTCAATTTATATTAAAACAATGAAAAAACGGATCTTAAAAGGAACAGGCTCTGGATAAAAAACACAACAAAAGAATTTGCATATGGGACCGTAGCCCCATATTTACTACAAATCCAACACTAACCGTTTCCCTTTCGCTCTGGAACAACAAATCAGCATTGATGTCTGGCTCTTTTTTTCCTCATCACTGAGATATTGGTCACGGTGATCTGCTTCACCTCCTAAGATCATTGTTTCACAAGTACCGCATACCCCTTCACGGCATAAACTTTCAACCGATGCGGCTTTATTTCTTTCAATGACTTGTAAGATGGTTGACTCGCTATCCACTTCCAATTCAACGCCAGATTTAGCCAGAACGACTGTAAACGCATCACCGGTTTTATCTTCAATCGCAAATTGTTCAAAATGCAATTGCTGATCAGGGAAACCAACCTTTTGTGTCGCTTGTCTTACCCCCTCATGTAATGAGGGTGAACCACATGTATAAACATGGCTTCCTTCTGCTAATTGAGAAATAAGTGTATCGAGATCAAGACGAGAACCCTTGGATGAAATATGACAAACTACTTTATCCTTAGACCTTGATGCCATTAACTCTTGTGTAAAAGCAGGTTCGTTGGCATTCCGGTAGCAATAATGCAGTTCATACTCAGCATTTTGTTGTTCCAGTTCATGCAAATGGGACATAAAAGGCGTTATCCCAATTCCACCTGCTATCAATATGTGCTTTTTAGCCCCGGGCGCTAATGCAAATAAATTATTCGGCTCAGAAACAATGAGTTTATTTCCAATAGCGACTTTTTCATGCATAAATGCTGAACCACCACGAGAATACGCTTCTCGCTTAACCGCAATTTGATAACGTTGCTCATCAAAAGGGGAATTTAACAGAGAATAAGCATTCTTATAATGGTTATCACCATCCCGCATCTGCACAAAGATATGGCTTCCGCTGGTAAAAGAAGGTAGCTGTGTGTTTTCATCCGGTATTAACGTAAATCGTTTAATCATGGGTGTAATAGTTTCAATATCACTGACAATAACACCGAGTTTCTGATAAGTAGACATAAGTGATTCTCAATTATTCATTAAAAACCCTGACAGAGATATTTCAGTTCCAAATAATCTTCAATACCGTGGCTCGAACCCTCACGCCCTAAACCAGATTGTTTTACGCCGCCAAAGGGAGCAACTTCATTAGAAATAAGGCCGGTATTAATACCTACCATGCCATATTCTAACTTCTCTGAAACCTGCCAAATGCGTTGTGAATTTTCAGTATAAAAATAGGCAGCAAGCCCATAAATAGTATTATTAGCAGATTCGATAACGCTATCTTCATCATCAAAAATAACCAGAGGTGCAACAGGACCAAATATTTCCTCTTCTAATAGCAGGCTATTTCCGGCAACGTTACCGAGTACCGTTGGCATAAAGAAATTGTCACCTAAAGCATGACGTTGACCACCAAATAATAAATCCGCACCTTTATTTAACGCATCATCTAAAAGAGATTGAACTTTATCCGCCGATTTCGCGTTAATCAGTGGCCCTATTTGTGTTCCTTGCTCAAAACCATTACCAACTTTAAGTTTTTGTACTTCTTCAATGAAACGCTGGCTGAATGCCGGATAGATAGCCTGATGAATATAAAAACGATTCACACAAACACAAGTTTGCCCTGCATTACGAAATTTCGCTGCAATCGCACCTTCTACCGCTTTTTCGACATCAGCATCATCAAAAACAATAAAAGGCGCATTTCCGCCTAACTCCAAAGATACTTTTTTGATACTGCCTGAGCATTGGCGCATTAATAAACGTCCTACTTCCGTTGAGCCCGTAAAACTCAGTTTGCGCACACGATCATCTGTGGTAAATGTTTCACCAATAATGCGTGAATGCCCCGTGAGAATATTTATCACTCCCGCAGGAATACCCGCCTGAATCGCTAACGCCACCAGTGCCAATGCCGTAAATGGAGTCTCATTCGCGGGCTTTATGACCATGGTACAACCTGCCGCAAGGGCAGGTGCAGCTTTGCGGGTCACCATTGCCGCAGGAAAATTCCAGGGCGTAATAGCCGCGCAAACGCCAACCCCTTGTTTAATCACCATCAGGCGCTTATCCACCGTTGGCGAAGGAATAATTTCCCCGTTTGTACGCTTTCCCTGTTCTGCGAACCACTCGATAAAAGAGGCGGCATAGACGATTTCACCTTCAGCTTCTGCCAGCGGTTTTCCCTGTTCTAACGTCATGATTTCTGCAAGCTGCTTTTTATTCTCACTGACTAAACGAAACCAATTTTGTAATAACCGGGCACGCTGGTGACCTGTTAATGCCCGCCATTCCGGCAAGGCATCATGCGCAGCCTGAATGGCTTTTCTCGCTTCACTCGCTGCCATATTAGGTATTTTCCCTATGGTTTTTCCTGTTGCAGGATCGGTGACATCCAATGTCTCTTTATTATTGTCCGCATCACACCATTGCCCGCTGATATAAGCCTGCTGGCGAAAAAAAGGATTATCCAAGATATTCACTTAATGACCTCACTGATTAAACCCATGCCATGACTGCCTTTACCCAACGCCACTTTATTCATGGTAAGTTTGGGCAATAAGGTTGTGAAAATAGGCAATACCATGCTCACTAATTCCACTTCCGGTGCTATCCGCCATGATGCGCCCCTGACCAGGATAACCACGGGATTTAAGCCCTTTCTGCACGCTTTCAACCAAGCGCAAATCTTCAGGGCGAAAAACGTCGCGATACCATTCAATCAACGATTTCTGTTCTTGAGTCAACTCTTCATTAGTAAAGTAAATATCGTAATGTTGCAGTGTTGTTTCTGCATCTATGGGGAATTCATATATCACCGTCATCATGCCTTTAATTGGTGTCACGTTGTACATGGTACAAGGCCATAACCAAAAGCCATGAAATGAAGATTCGCCTTCAAACTTGAAAGATTGATCAGAGGGGATCGCATAGCCAAACTGTAATGACCATTTCTCATACATGGTATGCCAATAGCGATCAACCTGAACGGAGGTTGAAAAACCGGGATGAGCCGGGCCACAGTGATAACATTCCAGATAGTTATCAACAATGCTTTTCCAGTTCGCCGGTGTTACCGTCGTGAAACGATCTGCCAGTTTTAGCTCATAAACTTCCGGGCAAGCCTCCAATACCTTAGCGCTTAACCCCGGTAATTGCTCCTCAACTGTGCCAGCATTCATGTCCATATTAATAAAGACAAAACCGGCGTACTCTTCCAATTTTACCGGGGTTAATTGCGCTAAATTTTTATCGAAATTCGCCACATTCTCGCAGTTACGGGCATGTGCCAAAGTTCCGTCGAGTTTGAATGTCCAGGCATGATAAGGGCAAGTGATGACATTTTTTGCCTTACCTTCACCTGTTAATAACTGGTGCCCACGGTGAGGACAAACGTTAAAGAATGCACGCAATACGTTGTCGCGCCCACGAACAATCACAATGTTCTCACCAATAATTTCACGCGTAACATAATCATTAGGATTGGCAAGCTCACTGCTGTGTGCAACACAGATCCAACTCTTGGCAAAAATCGCCTCTTTCTCATAATCAAACACGTCCTGAGAAGTATAGAAACGCGCTGGCATGGTGTACGCTTCTGTTGGGATTGCACAAAAATTTTTGGGTAGTGTAAAATCCTGGTGTTGAATGCTCATATCAATTCCTTAATTTTTTTTGTCCCCTTCATTTTTCAAATTGCTTCTCGAAATCTGTCAGGGCATGTCGTTAAGTTACATGTATTGTTTACTTATTGTTTACTTATTGTTTACTTATTGTTTACTTATTGTTTACTTATATTGTGTTTAATCATTTAGTGAAATAGACGTAATAGACGTTCTTGATGAAGCCATGACTGGCGGGGATGCTTTTTTCTCTATAGGTGTCATGGAGGTTGACGCAACAACGGGTTCTTGCTGGTTAGGGCTATCAATAAGATGTGCAGGAATGTGTGCATAATCTTGTTTTATCCAGCGAATAAAACCATATGTCTTAATCAGAAGAATCACTAAAAAAGGCAGTGCAGTAAGCACTACGGTGGTTTTCATTGTCTCTAAAGAAGCTTGCGTAAATAGGATTGAAAGTGGGATTAGCGTAATCACTACGCACCAGAAAAGGCGTAAATTCCGGCTGGGATCCTGGCCTTCACTTAAATTGCGCGTGCTGGTTGCCGCCATGGTGTAAGCAACCGCATCCATATGCGAGGCCAAGAAAATAATCATGATAATGAGATAAGCAGCAAGGAAAAATTGGCCTAATGGCAAGGCATTCAATAGTTGGTGAACAGCCGTTTCACCCCCCAACGTATTCAATATTTCAGGTACATTAATAACACCGGTAATAAATTGATGTATTGCGTAGCTTTCCAACACACCAAAGAAGAACCAGCAACCAAACGTACTGCCTAATAACAACGCCCAAATCACTTCCTTAATTTTGCGCCCATGAGAAACCCGGGTAACAAACATGGCAACACCGGGAGTATAAGAGATCCACCATAACCAATAGAATACAGTCCAACTACGTGTAAATTGACCATCTCCCATCGGATCGGTAAATAAACTCATTTGCAAAAAATTCTGCGTTGTTAAACCAATTGTATTAATAATATTATTAATAATAAATTCCGTTGGCCCCACAATCAGGACAAGTAAAGCAAAACCAAATGCCCCCCATCCCACCATTTGGCTTAAACGCCGCATACCATTATCAATGCCAATATAAGAACTTAAACAAAAAATCAGTGCAGCTAATAACGTAATTACAGCTTGAACAATAAAATTATTAGGTATACCTGTTAGTGAAGAAAGTCCGCCACTTAATGTAGCCGCAGTCACAACTAAAGAAATCGTTAACGCCCCGACAGTAGCAATTAAAAATATCATGTCAATAAGGCGGCCCCAAAAGCCATGAGGGTTAATGTTGATAATAGCGGAAATAATCCCTGATAAGCTCAACCCTTTATTTTTTCTGACATGGAAATGATAAGCCATTATCAGTGAAGCCAGTGCATAAGTTGCCCAGGCACTGATTCCCCAATGGAAAAAAGAGAAACTGGTACTGTACTCCAATGCCTTAGAGGTTTGAGGCGTAATATTCAAACCGGGAGTTTGATAATAATACGCCCATTCCATTACCCCCCAGTATAAGGTCGATGAGCCAAGCCCTGCGCAAATAAACATAAATAACCAGGACACCGTGTTGTATTCTGGTTTTCCTTCTCCTAATCGAACATTGCCATATTTGCTTATCGCTAAATACAGAACAAACACTAAAGCAGCAAGAACTAATATTTGGATAATTGATCCAAGTAAACGCGTCAGCCCATTAAAAATTGCGTTAGCAATAACACTCGTTTTTTCAGGAAATAAACTAAGCGACACCGCTATTACAATAATACAAGCAAGACTTATTACAATTAAGGAAATATCTTTTTTTGTGTTGCTGAACATGAAACCTCCGTTTCGTCACTTTGTGCGCATCCTCCATCATTCATAGGGATAGAGTTCCGTTGAATATAAAAATTCACTTGGTATTGCGACAAAATGCCTATTATCGTTGTTATGATTATCGGGTATAGACACGACAAAAGGAAAACATGCAATAGGCGGGAACGACACTTATTGCCTCTTTTGGCTAAAAACTAAAATATATTGTTGATACACAATTTAAACAATAAGCCGGACAGTAAATAGATAAAACACACATCGTAAATAATATATTGTGAGATACGTTAAAAATCAGAAGAGTAATGGTCATGACCGACAATAAAAAAACAAGTGAAAAGTCATAAAAAAAACCACACCCTAAAAAAGAGTGTAGTTTTTATAAGAAAAAAAGAATAATTAAACGATTTTTTAATTAGTTAAATGGTTAACAATAGCTTCCCCGACCTGTTGCGTCGATGCTTTACCTTTCATATCTGGTGTAACGATCCCTTCTTTTATCACCGCTTCAATAGCAGATAAAATATCGTCATGGGCATCCTGATAACGCGTATCTCCTTCATCTAAGGCATCTTTCCCCAAAAACGGTAACATCATTGCGCCAGCCCAAATCATTGCGATTGGATTGGCAATATTTTTGCCATAAATATCAGGGGCTGACCCATGAACAGGCTCAAATAAAGAAGGGAAATTCCTTTCCGGATTCAGGTTTGCAGAAGGTGAAAGCCCGATTGTTCCGGTACAGGCAGGCCCTAAATCAGAAAGAATATCGCCAAACAAATTGGAAGCAACAACGACATCAAATCGTTCTGGATTTAACACAAACCGGGCACAAAGAATATCAATATGCTGCTTATCCCATTTTACACCGGGATACTGTTTTGCCATCTCTTCGACCCGCTCGTCCCAATAAGGCATGCTAATCGCTAATCCGTTTGATTTCGTCGCAGATGTTAATAACTTACGGGGACGGCTTTGCGCTAATTCAAACGCATATTTCAAGATACGGTCAACCCCACGACGGGTAAAAACCGACTCTTGGATCACCACTTCATGCTCTGTGCCTTCATGAAGGCGACCACCAATCGTAGAATATTCCCCTTCCGTATTCTCTCTGACCACATAAAAATCGATATCTTCCGGTTTTTTATTCGCCAGCGGGCAAGGCACTCCCGGTAAGAGGCGTACAGGACGCAAATTGACATATTGCTGAAATTCACGTCGAAATTTAAGCAGTGAACCCCAAAGCGAGATATGATCAGGCACCGTTTCAGGCCAACCAACAGCACCAAAATAGATAGCGTCAAACCCCATAAGCTGCTTAAACCAATCGTCGGGCATCATTGTGCCGTGCTGGAGATAATAATCACAGCTTGCCCATTCAAAATGCTCAAACGATAAACAGATATCCCACTTTTCAGCTACAGCCTGTAATACTCGAATGCCTTCCGGAAGCACCTCATGACCAATGCCATCTCCCGGGATTGCAGCAATTTTAAACAGTTTTTTCATTAGATATCTCTCATTTATCAGGATACTAAATTGACTTTCCGGCTATCTTATAATTGACTGATTTGCATTCAATCTGAAAAATGTAGAAACATAATTTACGCTTTATGAACAATTTACCTATTTTACAGGATCTGCGTGTTTTCCTTTTAGTCGCCAAGAGAGCCAGTTTTGTCGCCGCAGCCGAAGAAATTGGGGCATCTCCGGCCTTTATCAGTAAACGCATTGCAATATTAGAAAACATCTTGAATGTCACCCTATTGCACAGAACAACACGTCGCGTCTCGATTACGGAAGATGGCGAACGAATATACGAATGGGCGCAACGTATTCTCAATGATGTTCACCAGATGCTTGATGAACTTTCTGAACTTCGGCAAGAGCCGCAAGGGACAATCAGGATCGTCAGTAGCTTCGGCTTTGGGCGGCAATTCGTTGCGCCTGCTTTATCAGCACTTATTCAGGCCTATCCACAACTAGAACTGCGATTTGATGTAGAAGATCGCATTATCGATTTAGCCACTGAAGGCATTGATTTGGATATTCGGGTTGGTGATGATATTGATAATAATCTTATCGCGCGCAAGCTTGCGTCTAACCACCGAATTCTTTGTGCATCACCGGATTATCTCGCGCGTAACCCGATGCCAAAAACACTGAATGACCTCCCTTCTCACTCCTGTCTGGTGATCAAGGAGAGAGATCACCCCTTCGGAATTTGGCAATTGCAAAACAGTACCGGTTCTCAATCAGTGAAAGTCACCGGATCTATGTCATCCAATCATGGTGAAATTATTCATCAGTGGTGCCTTGATGGACATGGCATTACTTTACGCTCTTATTGGGATGTCAGAGAAAGCATCAAATCAGGGGCATTAGTCCATATCCTGCCTGAATATTATCAATCAGCAAATATCTGGGCGGTCTATGTCACGCGTTTAGCCATGTCTGCTCGCATCAGAGTGACAATCGAATTTCTGGAACGCTATTTTCAACTGCATTATTCAGAGCAAATTGAGGTTAAATCGGATGAAGGCTTGTGGAAGAACCGCAAAATTTGACGATCAATTTAATTGAAGATCTAAAATATCTATTACCTTAACTAACCAGAACTCAAGTTAATTAACTATCAAAGAAGGTGCACTTATGGACGACAAACAACTACAAACTCTGGCCTCTGAGCTGGCTAAGAACCTCAACCTCCGGAAGATTTGAGCCATCTCTCTCGTTTTCTCAAAAAACTGACCGTTGAAACCGCGCTTAAAGCGGAGTTGGCCACTCATCTGGGCCATGAGAAACATCAACCTAAATCAGGCTCCAATACCCGTAATGGTTATTCGTCTAAGACGTTACTGACTGAAGATGTCGCATTGGAATTGCAAATTCCCCGTGATCGGGAAAGCACTTTCGAGCCGCAACTCATCAGGAAAAATCAGACCCGTATTACTGGGATAGACAAGCAAATACTGACCTTGTACGCCAAGGGGATGACCACTCGTGATATCGCCGATGCCTCTACCCGCACCATCAAGCAACAGTACCAGCAGCAGCAAGATCAACTCAGCTAAATTAAACTGCGAATGCGGGAACTGATTGGCGATTACAAAAGCCGCTAAGAGCAGGGAGTGAGCCGCGCTTAAAAGAAGAAAGCCGGAAGATAACGGAGATCTTTCCGGCGTTATTTCATGGCTTATTTACCTTGGGTTAAATTCAAAATATTCACCCATAAAAACAATAACGTTAGATAAGTTTAAGCCTAAAAATCCTAGAACCTCAATAAACCATGATAGATGCTCGCCTATTTCTGGAATATCTTTTTCTTTTATTGATAAAAAGCAGATAGCTAATCGCGCCATTACGAGCGGTTTATCTTTAAAATTTCTAATTCCATCATTGCTATCAACATAATTCCACCAAAATGATAGAGCAGCCTCTCTCTCATCTTCGGTTTTATTATCCTTTAAGTATTCACGCGTAATATGAATAGGATCATTCTCACAACCCTCAAAAGTTATATTTAACATATCTGTTACTTTTAGTAAGAAATCCAAATATAACTGAACACATGACTTACTATCTTCAGGCCATTTAATTAAACCAATACTCACTGTCATTCAAATTTTACCCCAAAATATTTCAACACATAACTACAGCATTAAGCGCTTGATCAAGACAGGATATTTCAGCACATCCACCATGCCAAGGTGCTCGGTAGGCACCCGAACCATTAAGCAACAGCGCCAGCAAGAGCAGCTCAGCGAAATTAAGCTGAGAATGCGGGAACTGATTGGCGACTACAATAGCAACTAAGGGCAGGGACTGAGCGGCTCTTAAAAAAGGATAAAGCCGGAAGAACGCAGGGATCTTTCCGGCTTTAATATAAGTAATCAATATATAACTTACTGAACAATTAAATTTCAATTACATAATTAGTACAGAATTTAGCTCAGAATAGAATTCCACTAAATTTTGTAAGTCGGATTTTATTTCGTATGTTAAAGATGAACTCTCTAGCATATCGTTCAATAAGAAACCACTTATTTTTACTTTCCCTAGATGATTAACTGAAATATTAATATCAACATTTCCATTTTCGTTAATGAAGTTGGATTCAAGTACCTTTTTAGAAATTAATTCATCTAAGGAAATAAGAAATTCTTTAATTCTGTCATATGATGAGTCGAAATTTACCTTGGCATGATACCAGCTAGACTTAATATCAATACATGCATAAAAATCCTCCCCTTTAAAATAAAAAATTCTTAAAATCAAATGACTACCATTTTCACCTTTAATTATGGTTTCTAGCGCCACCTTATTCTCCTTAATCAAGTCTTGGTATATCTTCAAGTTTTAGAGGCCAACCAAAACTTCTGCTACGCTGTCCCCAGTTAGGTGTACTTATCATATCTCGATGGCTCATTTTTCCATCCCTAACACTAACTGAGCTGACTCTAATTTAAATTCGGGGCTGAAACTTCTTTTCATCATGTCACCTGTTTGATTGTTGAGGTGAGAATATCACCTCTATGACGGTGACCAAAGTCAGTGCGCTACTTCACTTGTGAGGTGTCCGGGATTGTTATACCACTACACAAAGCCGGAGGATCGCGGGGATCTTTCCGGCTAATTATGTAATTATTTTTTGTTAATATTACATTTTCTATCTACTAAAACTCCCATAAAGGTATCATAGTAATTGCAATCAGGAGGACTAATTCTTTCTAAAAAAAGCCTTAATTTATTCATGTTTTCAATATAAATATTAATTTCTGATTTTTCATAGCTAAGATCACTCAATAAATCATCAAATCCATGAAAATCTCTACCTATATATCCCCTTTTACCCCAAAATGCTTCTCCGAGCATGCAAAAGAAATCAAGGTAATTATTGACTCCCTCTAAGTTTAGTGAAACATTGAGCGTTTTATTTTGTTCTGGAGGAAAAATTTGCTGCCAGTATAAGCATGCGATTAGCCATAAATTCTTTGCTTCTCTGCATTTGTTGTTTTTCCAGTAGAGAAAATCATTTCCTTTAACCCACTCTTTTAAAATAGCAGTAATGGTAAGAGGTGGTTCATCAGAAGTTTTTATTACTAATGAAAACTCTTGACAGCTTATTAGAGTATTTTCTTTGTCTATTATATAACCATCAAATTCATAGACACATATGTCATTGATATAATAGGATATAGTAATAGTGTCTTCTTTTTTTACTTTGACACTATTCCGCATCTTTATTTCCCTTGATCTTAATAGAACCAATTCGAAATCATCGCCTTCATGATTACTCAAGTGAAAAAAGTCAATGTTATCGGCTATAGCGCATTCTACGCCATTAATATATATATAATATTTACTGTGAACCATAGTGTTGCCATTCTGTTAAATAAATTAATGTTTATTATTTCTCTGGCTTATGTCCTGGATATTTACCTCCATCGGGATACCAAGTACTCGGAAATTTATAGACTTTTTCGTAATCATGATTTAATGCGTATCCATATACTTTTTGACCATTCGGTAATGTTTGTTCTACTATGCGATGGTGTGGATCAAGCCCATTTCCTGAGTGAACAACTTGCCATTCTTTAGCTCCGATCCAGAATTTATTCGTTTTTCCTTTTCTATCTTCTAGGTTTTTTTGAATTCCAGTATCCTTATGTACCCTTGGGGGTACATTGAGCCACAGTGAAGTCGGCTATTTTTTTCTCCTGGATGGTTTGCCGCGTGGCTTTTTTACGAGACTGACTCCATAGTCCCGCTTTAAAACAGCCACGACCGCCTCAAAAAATTCAGCTTTCTTTTCCATTTCAGCCAGTTGCTGCTCAAGTTCTTTTATTCGTTGCTCTGGTGTGAGCGATGAAGATGTGGTCATCGGTGCCCCTTGAGGATGTAAAGGTGTACAACCTAGACTCCAATCTAACTGACCATGCTTCCTGAGCCAAACTAAAACGGTTGAACGGCCTTGAATACCGTATCGGCATTGGGCTTGTTTGTAAGTCATTTCGCCTTTTTCAACTTGTTCAACAACAGCCAATTTAAAAGCCAATGAATAATCGCGCTGAGTTCGTTTACTTTCTGATTTCAGAGCACTCTCCTAAATAGGTGAAGAAAAGTGTCAACTTTATTTAGGACGGGCCAGCTTCTTAAAAAAAAGCCGGAAGATCATGGGGATCTTTCCGGCTTTACTTAAGCTCATAAATTAATCATTTTGTCGTAATGATTCAATCCATTTAAAATGGAATTCTCTTTGTTCTTCTGGAGTAACATCAACATCTTTATCTTCAAAATAAAATATATGAACCGTATCTTCAGATGAGGCATGTTGACCTAATGTATTTTCATAAGCCACTATGCCATCTGACATATCCCTCGACATAGCCGATGGATACACATTTATTTTTGCCCCTTTGCAAAGAAAAACTATATCTTTTAATTGGTTTCTTAAATCTATAAGGCATGAAAAATAATCAGTGTCATTTGATTCTGCCAATTGATTGTTATTATGAAATATTCTTAAACAACAATGCCTATCAGGAGAAGTAATCAAATGTAATTCAGCTTCTTCTTTTTTCCTATTTATTATTATGTTGATTTTTCTTTTATCGACATCTGTCATTTTCCATACCTCTTTGGATTTAAAATAGTATAGTCCCACATTTCTCCATCGGCATTAACTGCTCTTGCACCTAATATATCTTCAGATTTGATCCCTCCAGGCATTGCAATCTCTACTTCAGTTGGATAAGGACTATCCTTGCCTAAGACTTTATTTACATCTGTAGTGGTCAAGAACTTTCGGACACATTTTTAGCCGCTTCCCACTGTCTTTCGTATTCAGCCGGAGAAATTCCCCCATTAAAGCTATGGGGACGGGTGTCGTTGTAATACCCGCCAAAATAGTCGGTGATATCCCTCATTGCCCCATTCATCCAAAATTTATCCCCGTGGCGCAGCACCAGCTTGTTACCCGCGCGTACCGTGCGGGTGTGATCTTTCGGGTGGCATTTGCCGCCCACGGTGCCACTTTTGACACCATTCGCCACACCGGGCTGGTCGCCAATTGTTTGTGGGACAAAACTGCGGGTAAACACCACCACCGGTTTGCCATTAGCACGCACGGTTTTCTCCGGCGCCGAACTGTCTGCCAGTTTTGCTATGACAGGATAGGGGCTCGGCGGTGTGGACGGCCCCATCGGGGTTTTACACACGTCCGGCAGCATGCCGACAATCATCCAGCTATTGGCGGCACACTGACCGTTAAAATCATGTACGGCTGTCTGGTGCTGATCCCCGACAGCGACAACACTCGCGCTATCCGGCAACAGTACCAGCGCCAGCAAGACCAGCTCAGTGAAATTAAGCTGCGAATGCGGGAACTGATTGGTGACTACAACAGCCACTAAGGGCAGGGAATGAGCGGCTCTTAAAAAAGAATAAGTATCCCCCGGCATAGCCGCTGTCTCTTGATCACATCTATGGCTCAAGAGACTGTGCCTAGCAGGGGGGTTTCTATATACAAAAAAGCCGGAAGATCATTCCGGCTTTAACTACCAACTTGTTATCTGGTTTTTCTCACTGATTCAACCCATTGGTGAAAATATTCTCGCTGCTCATTGGGAGAAACGGCTACATCATTAGCTTCGAAGTCAAAAGTGCCGACTAAGTTCTCTCGGCTCACTTCTTCTCCCAAATTGAACTCGTAGGCAGCCATTCCTAAAGCCATATCTCTAGCCATTCCTGATGGGTAGACATTTATTTTGGCTCCTTTGCATAGGAAAATAACTTCTTTTCGCTCACTTCTTAATTTTGCAAAACAATCAAAAAAATCTGTACCAGAAAACTCGTTTTGATAAATATCAGAAATTGAAATACGTAAAAAACATTCTCTGTTATCAGTACTTAATAAAGATAAGTGAGCTGTTTCTTTCTTACCATTTATTATTACATAAATGTCAACTTTTCGTTCTTTCATTTTTTTCCATACCTATTTGGATTTAACATACTATACGCACTTAACTTGAAGATGCAGGTCTTAGAATCTGAAAGTTATCAGTCAGTCGGGTAGTCAACTCTTTCGCTTTTTCTGGCAAGGTAATATGAAAAAAGCGGCGAAGTGCTTCACGGAACGTT
>NZ_NKHR01000027.1:0-39201 GCF_014467285.1 Xenorhabdus sp. PB62.4
TTGATATCAGAACGCGGGTCATCGATCTTACTGATAAAGTTAAAAATACTCATTATTACGATCGCTATTTTTATGGAATAGCGTGATCTTATCGTTTTAATGAGAGAAAGAGCTATAAGAAGTTATATTCTGGTCTTTATTTAACCTAAATAACCTTACTAAATATATGAGATCTCACCCTGATTGCATTGAAAATCAGTCACTCAAGGTAAAAAGTGACTGGGTAAAAAATTTATACAAATACATAAGTTGTTAGATTGATAAATGGATGGTCTTTTTGACACCTATTTCTTCTGTCAATAAAAATACCTAATCTCGAATTAGATAAATAAAAAAACTGTACAAACAAACAGAAGTTCCACCACAAAATTTATGATTATCGCTTGATTCTTATCCCCGATTCACTGGATAATCATTCGCCTCAAATTTTCTCACTATTTTTTTGCCTTAAAAGCCAAACGATTGCGTAAACGAATGGCTGAACCGATGAGTACAGCACGGATTTTTTTATCCAGTGACGTAATCGTTTTCGTTGGCGTTCCGTAAGGCAAGGTAGAGAGAAATGGTGATAAATTTTTAGCGAAATGAAATAGTCAACAAAAAGCAGGGGAAAAACATGTCTGGTACGCAGGCACCAACTCAATGCAAACTCGATAAGTATTTTAAAATTACTGAACGCGGATCGACGGTACGTCAGGAAATTCTCGCTGGATTAACAACATTTTTGGCGATGGTGTATTCCGTTATTGTAGTACCGGGTATGCTTGGACAAGCCGGATTTCCCCATACTGCCGTATTTATTTCTGTCTGTTTGGTGACGGGCTTTGGTTCATTATTG
This sequence comes from Xenorhabdus sp. PB62.4, assembly GCF_014467285.1. Lineage (NCBI taxonomy): Bacteria > Pseudomonadati > Pseudomonadota > Gammaproteobacteria > Enterobacterales > Morganellaceae > Xenorhabdus > Xenorhabdus sp. PB62.4. The sequence goes on from NZ_NKHR01000027.1 coordinate 839, forward strand.
ATGGGGTTGTGGGTTAATTTGCCGATGGCGGTTGGCTGTGCAATTTCGTTGACTGCATTTACTGCGTTCAGCTTGGTATTAGGCCAACAGGTGAGTGTTCCTGTGGCGCTGGGAGCTGTTTTCCTGATGGGATGTTTGTTTACGATCATTTCAGTGACAGGGATACGTGCATGGATTTTGCGCAATATACCGATGGGAATTGCGCATGGAGCAGGTATTGGTATCGGGCTATTTCTGTTGTTGATTGCAGCAAATGGGGTTGGGCTGGTAATTAAGAATCCACATGAAGGTTTACCCGTTGCGTTTGGATCATTGACGGCTTTTCCTGTGTTGATGACGTTATTGGGGTTAGCGGGTATTATTGCTCTGGAACGAAAAAAAGTTCCCGGTGGTATTTTGCTGATGATTATTGCAATTTCAATTATCGGCTTGATTTTTGATCCTGCCGTGAAATATCAAGGTTTTTTTAAATTTCCTACGTTGGGGGAAGATGGTTTATCCCTGATGTTTAGTATGGATATAATGGGCGCCTTACAGCCTGTGGTGTTACCGAGCGTTCTGGCGTTGATAATGACTGCGATATTTGATGCGACAGGAACGATCCGGGCTGTCGCCGGGCAGGCGAATTTATTGGACAAGGGCGGCCAGATTATCAGTGGCGGTAAGGCATTGACCGCTGATTCTGTCAGCAGCATCTTCGCCGGTGTAGTTGGTTCCTCTCCTGCCTCAGTTTATATCGAATCTGCTGCGGGAACGGCGGCAGGCGGGAAAACGGGTTTAACTGCTTCCGTTGTGGGTATTTTGTTCCTGCTGATTTTATTCCTGTCTCCATTATCGTATTTGGTTCCTGCCTATGCGACAGCTCCTGCTTTGATGTATGTCGGGTTACTGATGCTGAGTAATGTGCGGAAGCTGAACTTTGATGACTCTATTGATGCGATGTCAGGCTTGTTGTGTGCGGTGTTTATCGTGCTGACTTGCAATATTGTGACAGGAATTATGCTGGGCTTTAGTGTGCTGGTTGTCGGGCGTCTTTTTTCTGGTGAATGGCGTAAACTGAATATTGGCACGGTTATTCTTACCATCATATTAGTGATATTTTATGCCGGAAACTGGGCTATCTAGTTGGTTCTATGAACTGGGGTTATTTAGCCTAACTGCGAAAGGGATGAGGCGGAGATACCTCATCCCTTTCAATCACAACGACATGTTTCTTCAAAGACTCTGTCACGAAATACCTTTTTAATCTGCCAAAATCAAACGTTGATAATTTGGATCTGCGATAATCTCTGATTCTTTAAATGGCAGGCGCAACCATTGCTTCGCCTTATACGAGCGAGTGGCATCGCTATAGTGAGGGGATGCAGGATCATCTGACAATGAGGTTAATAATAAAGTATAAGCCTCCACTTTATTATGTGGGAAGCTAATAAGTTGTAAGTAACTATTGCCAAAAATCTTGGTCTTTTCTCCACCGGTATTTTTTATACAGGCGATAGTGAAATAGCCGATTTCACTACAGCCACCATATAAAGGAATACGATGCTTTTCTCGTGATAAATATAAATAGTCACCCCGTTGAGCATTCAGTGCTAATCCACGGTGATTTAGATCCAGCACGGTGGCTCCCAGAGCTTGTCGGAGCGTTTCAGTTATATCAGCATGTAATTTACGCGGCGTATTTAATGGGTCATTTTTGTTAAAGGGAATGGCAAACAAAACATGATCCGGTAAATTCAATAGCCGATTCCAAATACCATCCCAGATATGAGCACCCCGCGCGGTGAGATTACCACTATTATCCCAAGCCTTCAGGATACGGCAGGCTTGAGCGACATCAACGCGTTGTGGTGAGGAATAGGTTGTGTCATTCAAAGCATCATGTTTTACATCGATCAACGGTGAATGGCAAACTCTCTCTAACAGTTCGGATTTGAACAGTTCAGCGGTCAGGACACGGCTGTCCAATACCATTTTCTGGAGTACGTCATGGTTGATGTATTTCCCCGGATATTGATCCCGGCCTTTCAAATGTTCTTGTATCATGATATGGCCTAAACGTGTACGCATACTGACAGGTTCATTACTATCAGGGCCAAAGATAACAGGGTAGCCAGTCAATGGTGATTGGGGATTGGTAAGCCAATAACTGTCGTTCATATTGGCGACATAATCAGTGCGCATCAAACTGGGCATCCGTGCCGGGCCTATGGCACCTGCCTGAGCTGAATCAGGATCACTTTGCCAATCGCAGAAGCTGCGCGAACCGTCAAAAAATGGGATAGCAGGCGATAATTGATTAGCCAAGGCTTGGCGTGATTCAGTGGTACAGATTTTCTCCTGCTCCGGGGAAACATTGGGCACAACTCCTATATCTGCATACCAGGCTTTATCGCTGTCACGACCAACGGCTACGGTATTCACCCAAGGCATAGAAGCTTCTTGCTGTTGAATGGCAACGAATTCTTCAAGAGAACGGGTTTGTCCCCAGCGCAGCCAGTTCCGCCATAAACGAAAATTTTCTTGATTGATATCGCGGATCGCAAATGCTTTTTTTGTATCCCAACGTAATGGGGGAATATTCACCAGCGGGCCGTATTCTGACTTATACAAAGTACGAGTAACAGGGGTCAACGTGCCAGAATCTTGCTTAACCTGAACTGTGATGGTATTGGCTTGCATTTTTATTATCTTGCCATCACGCAGGTAACTTAATGGATCATCAGGCGCCAAACTGAGTTCGTAAAAACCCATGCGAGCCGCTGTCGAGACGGTGTGGCTCCACGCAATATTCTCGTTAAAGCCAATTTGGATGAGGGGGATACCTAAAAACGCCACGCCACTGACATTGATTTCTCCGGGGATTGTGAGCTGAGCCTGATAGAAACGATCTGGGCTAAACCAATACCAATGCGGGTTACCAAATAACAGCGGGGAGTCTGAATGGGTGGCTTGTGTTCCAAATCCATAGATATTACTGCCGATGCCTTTACTCACTAAGCTGTCCAAATGAAATGAAGCTATCGACATGGTGGATTCTGAATCTGAAATATCCGTAGTTGGTAATGCGGCAGGAGGTTGGGCGTTAACAATATTGGTCAACATACGGGTATACCCCTTCGCAAAACCGATGGCATACATGCGTCGATAAATATCCTGCTCACTGATTGGCTGAATCCAGTCCTTATTACGACAAGCCTGATGAGCAGTCGGGTGGAGAGGTAATTCGTGAAGGTATCGGTTATAACCGGCAGTGAAACCGGCAACAAGCTGTTTGATTTTTTCAGGTTGGGCCTGAATCATGCGCTCCAGCATATCTTCTGAAAGAAGATGGCGGTGATAAAAATCAGAATCCAAATTTTTCACTCTATCCGTCAATCCCTCATAAACCAGTGTGGCTTGTCCCCCAAGATATAGGGAACGTTCACCACGGTAAGTCAGAAAGGAATCTGCCATAGTACAAAGATTGTCTTGTGTCTGAACATAACCATAGCCATAACCCAATCCAACCCAATTTTTTGCTTTAATATGCGGAACTCCTAAACTGGTACGGCGTATTTCTGCATAGGTATCCAAATGACGATTAGCCTGCTTCGTGGGGACATGATGAAGGCAGGCACTTAATAAGCTTGAGAGTACAATCAAAGTAAACACTTTAAGGCAGGCTTTTATTTTTATCGTTTCAAATATCATGTTACTTTTCCTCAACAATTATTAATATTCAGTCAATAATTTTCTTTCATGGTTGTAGTGGCTTTGAATAAACCTGACCGACATGCTTTACGTGAGGTTTCTGAGTGATTAGGAATAAAACGCTTATCCTTAGCACAAAAACACTATTATTTTTCTCCATTAGATTAATTTGATATTGAAAATAATGGCTATTTGGGGCTTCAAATAAGGCAATTTCATATTTTCGGGATAGTGCATTTTATAGCTCCCTTTTTATATTCCTGTGACAACTGATAAAACAAAAATTAAATGCTGATATAGTACCGGGTTGTTTTTAATTAAACTGGGTCTGTTAGTTATTAGCGTTTTTTGATTGTTTTGTATATTTTAATTTAAAAAGTGGTTGTTGCTTTTTTGTTAAATAAATTTCAGGTATGGAATTAAACTTACTTTATTAAACTATCTATTGTTACTCATTAATTTTCATTGTGTTAAAAATACATAACTCTTATTGAATTTAAAAAGAAATAATGGTGAATCTGTTCCAGAAACTCAGGAAGAGATGGAGACATCTGCACGGAAGTTTATTGTCGAATTTTCAAAATAAGTTGAAATACCAATAAAATAATTGAGAGTTCTCCTGGGAGCTTGAAGGGCGCTTCTTCACTACCGAGCACATTTCAAAATGTACTAATTTTTCACCAAACTCTTGCCGATAAGTATAAAATGAACAAATGACTTGTTGGTCATTGATTCATAATGTGATTGTTTTTTGATTTTCTTGAATAACTGCAATAATTATGCTTATTAGCGCTGTTATTAAAAGTAAAAAACAGTCACAATCTTTTCACCGACGGATTTTTGGCAATTTGTAAGGGTAACATGGAAATATTCTTTACTATCTTGATTTTGATTTTGGTGGTGTCAGTTTCTGGTGTTCTTACTAAAATGATTCCGTTCCGTGTCCCCTTGCCTATAGTGCAAATAGCAATGGGAGCACTGCTCGCCTGGCCTCATTTTGGTTTACACGTTACTTTCGATCCAGAATTATTCCTCGTTTTACTTATCCCTCCTTTGTTGTTTGTTGATGGTTGGAAAACACCGACCAGAGAGTTTTTCCAGCATGGACGTGAAATTGTTATTTTAGTTTTAGTATTGGTATTATTGACAGTTGCCGGTATTGGCTATTTAATTCACTGGTTACTGCCGAGTATCTCACTTATTGCTGCTTTTGCACTGGCGGCAGTGTTATCACCTACTGATGCGGTTGCATTATCATCAATTGTTGGAAAAGGGCGCATTCCTAAGAACATGATGAGCATACTGGAAGGCGAAGCATTGATGAATGATGCTTCTGGTCTGGTGGCTCTGAAATTTGCTGTGGCAATTGCCATGGGAACGATGGCCTTTACCGTCACTGGTGCAACAATGAAGTTTTTCTTAGTTGCGCTTGGTGGATTGGCTTCTGGTATTGCGGTCACATTGATATACAGTAAATCTCTCCGACTGATGAGTCGCTGGAGTGGCGATGATCCTGCAACTCAAATCATGTTCATGATGTTGTTGCCATTCGCTTCCTACATGATTGCTGAACATATCGGTGTATCCGGTATTCTGGCAGCAGTAGCTGCTGGTATGACGATCAGTAAAGCAGGGGTGATCCGTAATGCACCACTGGATATGCGTCTGCGTGCTGATAACGTATGGGGAATGCTGGCCTTCGTCTTCAATGGCCTTGTATTCATCATGCTGGGGCTGCAATTACCGGGTATTTGGGAAACTTCTGTCGCTCAGGCTGAACTTGATCCGCAAGTTGAAACGTGGATGCTGTTCTCTGCCGTAGGTATCATTTACGTAGCGTTGGTATTACTGCGGTTCGCTTGGTTGTGGCTGATGAAAAATAGCAGCAGGGTATTAATGAAGAAGAAACCGCTGGAGTTTGCTTCTTACACAACCCGTGAATTGTGGTTGGCTTCGTTTGCTGGTGTTCGTGGTGCAATTACACTGGCGGGTGCGTTGTCTATTCCTCTCTTTTTACCGGATGGTGATCCGTTCCCGGCTCGTTATCAGTTGATTTTCATTTCAGCGGGTGTGATTCTGCTCTCCCTGTTTATGGGGGTTATCGCTTTACCTTTGCTGCTTCGTGGCATGAAAGTGGGTGATAAATTGGCGGATCTCAATGAAATCAGAATGGCAAAAGCAGCAATGGCTGAAGTTGCGATTGTCAGTATGAATAAGATGGAAGAACGTTTATCTGCCAGCACAGAAGAAAAACTGGATGCAGAAGACATTAGTGAAATCGCTTCCCGGGTTATCGGTTATTTGCGGCGTCGTACTGCGGGTACGGATGAAATCGAACACAATTTGATGGTTGAAGAGCTGGAGCGTCGTTTCCGCTTAACGGCATTAAGGGCTGAGCGAGGAGAACTGTACCATTTGCGTGCAACCCGTAAGATTAGTAATGAAACACTACAATCGCTGCTGCATGATCTGGATTTGCTCGAAGCGCTTTTAGTGGGGAATGATCAATAAAAGTAGGTAAAGACCAATAAATTATGTGGCTGTTAACAATCACAACTTTTTTGTGGGCCGCTTCATTTAGCCTGATCGGTGTCTATCTCGCTGGTCAGGTTGATAGCTGGTTTTCAGTTCTTGTCAGGGTAGTGCTGGCGGCAATGGTGTTTTTGCCATTTTTGCGCTGGCGTGGTCTATCATTGAAAGTTATTTCACTGTATATGGCCGTTGGTGCTTGTCAGCTTGGTGTGATGTACTTATTTGTGTTTCATGCCTATCACTACCTGAGTGTTGCAGAGTTTTTGCTGTTTACCATCATGACGCCGCTTTATGTCACATTGATTTATGATTTGATGGGACGCCAGCGGCTGCGTTGGGGGTATGCGCTGAGTTCTTTGCTGGCTGTGGCTGGCGCAGCGATTATTCGTTATGACCGATTGAGTGAATCTTTTTGGATTGGTTTGGTACTGGTGCAATTGGCGAATATTTTCTTTGCGATGGGGCAGGTTGGGTATAAGCGTTTGATGGAAGTCCATCCAATACCACAGAGAGTGGCGTTTTCATGGTTCTATCTGGGCGCTTGTGTTGTTGCCATTATCGGCTGGCTGATGTTTGGTGATCCGCAAAAATTACCGACAACTCAGATACAGTGGGGTGTCCTGATTTGGCTGGGAATCGGTGCATCAGGCATTGGTTACTTCATGTGGAACTATGGCGCAACCCAAGTGGATGCCGGAACACTGGCAATTATGAACAATATGCTGGTTCCGGCCGGGTTGTTGGTCAATTTTGCAATTTGGCAGCAGCATCCTGATTGGCTGAGTTTTACCATTGGAGGCAGCCTGATTGTTGCTTCACTTTGGGTGCATCACCGCTGGATACTGAAACCTGCTTCACAAAAGGCAAATTGTCCACCGCGTGTTGGCGGGCAGAACGAATAAACGTATCAATGGCAGGTTGACGCTGTTCTCCTTCCCGGTTGGCAGCGTACAATCTGCTCCATAACCCTTTCCCTAACGTTTGGGTCACAACCAACCCCTGCCTTTCGAATGTTTCCACTGCCCAATGTGGTAATGCAGCAATACCCAAACGGGCTGCCACCATTTGGATCAGCAATAGCGTATTATCAACAGCTTTCAATGTCGGAGTGACATCCGCAGGTTCGAGAAAACGCCGCCAGATATCAAACCGTTGCCGCTGAACGGGATAAATCAATAGGAGCTCAGAAGCAAGATCTTGCGGATGGATATCTCGTTTATTTGCCAGAGGATGATCCGGCGCAATCACCAGTTTTACTTCATAATCAAACAGTGGAGTGTAGTGCAGATTACTGTCCGCAATAATGTCTGATGTCAGAACGATATCCAATTCTCTCTTTTGCAGAGCAGGCTGAGGATCAAACGTCACACCGGATTCAAAATCCACGTTAACTTGTGGCCAGCTTTCACGAAAACGCTTAAGTGCGGGTGTCAACCATTGAATACAACTATGGCATTCAATGGCAATGCGTAGATTTGTCTCTTCTGGTTCATTACATTCACGCAGGGAAGCTGTAATCAAGGGTAATACTTGTTCTGCCAGCCTTAATAATACTTCTCCCTGAGGCGTTAACCGCAGGGGCTGGCTTTTACGAATGAATAGCTTAAATCCCAGTCGGTGCTCTAATTCACTGAATTGATGGGAAAGGGCAGACTGCGTTTGATGAAGATAATTTGCAGCCGCCGCCAACGATCCACAATGGTTCAGTGCTTGTAGTGTTTTGAGATGTTTTATTTCGATCATGAAAAACCTTCAAGTTGATAATGAATAAATTGCGCTTGTGGTTTATACACTACATGTTGATTATAGAAGTGTAAACATCTAGACGGCTAAAAATTTCACGGGTGATAACATGACGGTTTTGAATCATACATTAGGTTTTCCACGTATTGGCTTGAAAAGAGAGCTGAAAAAGGCGCAAGAAAGTTATTGGGCAGGTAAGATTTCCCAACAGGAATTGCTGGAGACCGGCCGTGAATTACGCGCCCGTCATTGGCAACAACAAAAAGAAGCGGGCGTTGATTTAGTCCCCGTTGGTGATTTTGCCTGGTATGACCAAGTATTGACCACTAGCTTGTTATTGGGCAATGTCCCACCACGTCATCGAAACGAAGGTGGAAATATTGATCTGGATACCTTGTTCCGTATTGCTCGTGGTCGGGCACCGACAGGCACACCAGTAGCAGCTTCGGAAATGACCAAATGGTTCAACACAAATTATCACTATATCGTGCCTGAATTTCAGGAAGGGCAGGAATTCAAACTAGGCTGGAACCAGTTGCTGGATGAAGTGGATGAAGCTCTGGCGTTGGGACATAAAATAAAACCTATCCTGTTGGGACCGGTGACTTATTTATGGCTTGGTAAAGTGAAGGGCAAGGCTTTTGATCGCTTATCTTTACTGGCAGATATCCTGCCGATATACCAACAAGTGCTGGCAGAACTGGCAAAACGTGGCATTGAATGGGTACAGATTGATGAACCAGCGTTAGTGCTGGAACTGCCAGAAGAATGGCTCTCGGCATTCCCAACGGCTTATCAGGCTCTTGAAGGGCAGGTGAAATTACTGCTGACGACCTATTTCGATAGCATCGGTCATAACCTGGAGACAATCAAATCACTGCCAGTGCAGGGGCTGCATGTTGATTTAGTGGCAGGACAGGATTCTCTTGATAGTTTGGATAAATCACTGCCGGATAATTGGTTGCTTTCATTAGGTGTCATTAATGGCCGCAATGTTTGGCGCGCGGATTTGAGTGAGAAATATCAACTTGTTGCACCATTGGTCAGTAAGAGAAATGTGTGGATTGGTACTTCCTGTTCATTGCTGCATAGCCCGATTGACCTGAATGATGAAACAGGGTTAGACGAAGAAGTGAAGAGCTGGTTTGCCTTTGCATTGCAGAAATGTACGGAGCTTTCTTTGTTGTCACAAGCATTGAATGCACCAGAAGGCAGTAAGCAATCTGAACTGGATGCTTATAGCGCACCAATTCGTGCCCGCCGTAGCTCCACAAGGGTAAATAATCCAGCGGTTACTGAGCGTATCGCTGCGATCAAGCCGCAAGATAGTGAGCGCTATCAGGCATACCCTGAACGTGCCAAGCTTCAGCGTCAACGTTATAACTTACCGCTGTGGCCAACAACAACCATCGGTTCATTCCCGCAGACAACGGAAATTCGTGGCTTACGTCTCGATTTCAAAAAGGGCCGGGTGGATAGTACACATTACCGCACCAATATCAGTGAACATATTAAGCAGGCGATTCAAGAACAGGAACGTTTGGGGCTGGATGTGCTGGTGCATGGGGAAGCTGAACGTAACGACATGGTGGAATATTTCGGTGAACACTTTGATGGTTATGTCTTCACGCAAAATGGTTGGGTGCAAAGCTACGGTTCCCGTTGCGTAAAACCACCAGTGATTATCGGCGATATCAGCCGCCCGGAAGCCATTACTGTAGATTGGGCGACTTATGCACAATCCTTGACTGATAAACCTGTGAAAGGGATGTTAACAGGGCCGGTGACAATTCTCTGTTGGTCATTCCCAAGGGAAGATGTCAGCCGGGAAACTATCGCTAAACAGATAGCGCTGGCTCTGCGTGATGAAGTTGATGATTTACAAAAAGCAGGCATTGGTATCATTCAGATTGATGAGCCTGCATTGCGTGAAGGGTTGCCACTGCGCAGAGAAGAATGGCAGGCATATTTGGAATGGGCGGTGGATGCCTTCAAGCTGAGTGCAGCAGTTGCGGAAGATGACACCCAAATCCACACTCATATGTGTTACTGCGAGTTCAATGACATCATGCCGTCTATTGCCGCACTGGATGCGGACGTGATCACCATTGAAACTTCTCGCTCAGATATGGAGTTGTTGGATTCATTCGAAGATTTCTCATATCCGAATGAAATTGGGCCTGGTGTATATGACATTCACTCACCAAACGTGCCAAGTGTTGAATGGATTGAAGCATTACTGCGTAAAGCGGCTGACCGTATCCCTGTTGAACGCTTGTGGGTAAACCCGGATTGTGGTTTGAAAACCCGTGGTTGGACAGAAACCAGACAATCATTGGCGAACATGGTAGAAGCCGCAAAACGCCTGCGTGCTTCAGTGAATGATTATCTTTAAAATTAAGAGATAAGTTGAAAATGCCCGCCACAGAGGATGTAATGTGGCGGGCTTAAGAGATTATTTCCCAAGGAGTTTGTTTTTCAATAAATTCATGCCAGCCGATTTCAAATCCAGGTTTTCCGGCACTTCACCGTTTGGGGTGACTTTATCAATGAGATTTGGCAAATGTTGGGAGAGTAAAGAAGAGGCTTCATTGGGATCTATCCCGATTTTATCTGCCAACTGTTGAATTGTAGAAGAACCAAAAATAGAAGAAAGTTGATCGGCATGGATGGGTGCATTTTCGCCGGAACCAATCCATGAGTGAATCGTCCCATCCAGACCTTGTTGGGAAAACTTATCAATTAACCCACTTATTCCTCCCTGACCTTCAACCCAGTCCATCATATGCTGAAGCTGCTGGTTTTTACCACCACTCAGCATATTAGCGATTTGATCAAAAAAGCCCATCGTAACACTCCCCTTTGTTGAGGTTTGATCTGCTTGACCAGATAAAACACTTAGTTAGGTACGTTTACAGGAATAAAGTAGTAGAAATGTTATGAAATAAAGATGAATGACAGATTTAATTATTACAGTAGCACAATATTTCAAATTTATCTTATTTTGGGTAGGAATGGACGATTGGAGTATAAGTAATTTTTCTTATGTTATTAACACTGATATGTGAAATAATTTTTTCAATTGTTTTGAAAAATAATTAGTTAATTCAAATTGTTAAATTGATTTCTTTCCTGCGGAAGATAAATTTTTAATGTGATATTCATCGTTTTTTTGTGAATGTAACTATGTGAAGATTAAAAAGGTAACAAATTGTCACACAACACCAGGGAACCTCATGAATAATTCAATACAAAAAATAGGGGTTATAGGATTGGGAGCGATGGGAATGGGTATCGCACAGTCCTTAGTAAGAGCAGGTATTCCAACCTATGGTTTTGATCTAAATGTAAAAGCTTGTGGGCAGTTCAAACAGATAGGTGCAATGGGAGTTGCTGATAGTGCTGCTCAATGGGGACAGGAGCTGGATATCCTTTTATTGGTCGTGGTTAACAGTGTACAAATTGAGCACATTTTGTTTGGTGGCGAAAAACCGTTAGTCAGTCAACTTAAAGCGGGTACAACTGTTGTCCTACATAGTACTGTATCCGCTGAACAGGCACGGGGTTTTGCAAATCGTTTGCACGAATACCATATTAAGATGCTTGATGCACCAGTTTCAGGAGGGCCGCAGAAGGCTACTAAAGGACAATTAACAGTTATGGCCTCAGGCCCCTCTGAATTGTTTGAGCAACTCAAACCGATTTTTGATGTGATTTCAGAACGTCTTTATTACATTGGTAGTGAAATCGGTCAGGGTTCAACCGTTAAAATGATTCATCAGTTATTGGCAGGCGTTCATATTGCCGTTGCGGCGGAAAGTATGGCGCTTGCCGCCAAAGCAGATATTCCATTGGATTTAATGTATGACGTCGTAACTCATGCGGCGGGAAATTCATGGATGTTTGAAAACCGTGTTCCCCATATCTTGTCAGGAGATTATACGCCTAAATCTTCTGTCGATATTTTTGTTAAAGACTTAGGAATTGTGCTTGAAGCTGGAAGGACGATGAAATTTCCTCTACCGATGGCAGCAACGGCACATCAAATGTTTTTAGCTGCCAGCAATGAGGGGCTAGGACAGTGGGATGACAGTGCAGTGATTAAAACATTCAAAGGAATAACATTACCGTAGGGAAAATGATGGTCATCAAATTGGGAGTAATTGCGGATGATTTCACTGGAGCAACGGATATTGCCAGCTTTATGGTACAAAATGGGTGGCGGATCGTACAGTTGTTAGGGGTTCCAGATGAAAATACATTCGTACCATATGATGTAGATGCTATCGTAATTAGTCTGAAAACTCGCTCTTGCTCTGTTGATGAAGCGGTTAAACAATCATTGGAATCTTGTCGGTGGCTCTGGAACAAAGCTGGCTGTCGACAATTATTTTTCAAATACTGTTCTACTTTCGATTCTACATCTGAAGGAAACATCGGTCCCGTCATAGATGCTTTAATGGATGAACTGCAAGTTGATATCAGTCTGATTTGCCCAGCTCTCCCAATTAATGGACGGACTGTAGTACACGGGCATTTGTTTGTTAATGGACAATTATTGAATGAAAGTGGAATGGAGCATCATCCTGTTACACCAATGAGAGATGCTAATTTGTTGCGGTTGATAGAACAGCAATCAAAAGGTAGATCGGGATTGATTAATCTTGATTGTGTCCGTCAAGGAAAATTGGCTATTCGTCGTCACTTGGAGCTATTGCGCCAAGGTGGTATTCGCTATGCAGTTATTGATGCCATGATGATGGAGGATTTGTTGCTTATTGCTCAAGCTACATCAGACATGATTTTTGTAACTGGTGGTTCAGGTTTAGGGGCAGCACTTGCCAGCTATCATTCAGGGCAAAATCTGGCAGCTTCTATAATCGGGTATACCCTGCCAGCTAAAGGTAGAAAGTCAGTTATTCTTTCTGGCAGTTGTTCTACCACGACAAACCGTCAGGTTCTTGAATATAAAAAAACAGCTCCTGCTATGGCATTGAATGTGGAGGAGTGTATCAACAATTCCAACTATTCCAGTTTGTTGGCAGATTGGGTCATGCAACAACCAACGGATGGCTTAGCACCAATTTTATATGCTACACAATTTCCTGAAATGTTAGGTTTGATTCAGCAGCAATATGGAGCTACAGAAACCAGTAATGCGATTGAACAGGTTTTTGCTGAAGTTGTTATGAAATTGAGGAATCAGGGGTTCAATACTTTTATTGTTGCTGGCGGAGAAACTTCCGCTCAAGTTGTACGGAGTTTGGGAATTAAGCAAGTAAGTATCGGGATTCCTATTTCACCAGGGGTTCCTTGGGTACATGACTTACATACAGATTGTTGGTTAGCGTTGAAATCAGGCAATTTTGGTGGGAAGGATTTCTTTCTGGATGCACAAAAGGTTTTTCATGGATAGGAAAGGGATTAGTGTAATATTAGCGGAATGAATATTTGTCTGTAATTATGCCTTTCTCACTAAGGGTGGCGAAATTAATTAATATTTAATGTAGAAAAGCTTCAATATATTACCTCAGAGCAATAATTATTAAGAACCAGTTATGACTAGATTCGCCGCAAATTTGAGCACGATGTTCAATGAGGTTCCATTTATTGAGCGTTTTTTATTGGCAGCAAACGCTGGCTTCAAAGGTATTGAATACTTATTTCCTTATGAAGAATCAGCTACGGAACTCGCAGCCTTATTGAAAAAATATCAACTTACACAAGTGCTATTTAATATGCCGGCAGGAGAATGGAGTTCAGGCGATAGAGGAATAGCTTGTTTACCAGGTCGTGAAAAAGCTTTTGCAGAAGGAGTAGATAAGGCTCTGGAATATGCTTTGGCATTAGATTGTAAACAAATTCACGCAATGGCTGGAAAATGGGATGAAAAATTTACGCAAGATCAGCAAAGTGTATGCTATATCACTAATATTCAGTATGCTGCGGATGTGATGGCTGAATATGGCATCAATATTTTAATTGAACCGATCAATACCCGAGATATGCCAAGTTATTTTTTGACAACACAAAATCAAGCTGAAGCACTGTTAAAGGTTATAGATCGTAAAAATGTATTTATCCAACTGGATCTTTATCATTGCCAAATTATGGAAGGGAATTTACTACGGACTATAGAGCGGTTATGGGGAAAATTCAGCCATATTCAAATTGCCTCAGTGCCGGAACGGCACGAACCAGATAGAGGTGAGGTCAATTATTTCTGGTTATTTAGACAATTGGATGAAATGGGATATCAAGGGTGGATTGGATGTGAATATTATCCGGTAGGACATACAGAAGAAGGGCTTGGATGGTTGAGAAAAGCCAAATAATATTCGTGCGGTAATGTAGTAGGAGAGCTAATGAGCCCCCCAGAGCGCAGAAATTTTATTTACCGTCACTTACATGAACATCGGACGGTTTCTATTAGTGAATTAGTTGAGTTATTGAACGTTTCTCATATGACTGTGAGACGAGATATTCGCATCTTGGAAGATGAAGGGAAAGTTATTAGTATCACAGGAGGTGTTCAGCTAAACGACGCCTTGCGACAAGAATTACCCTGGAATGAAAAAGCGCTCATTAATCATCGTTACAAGCGAGCGCTTGGTAAATATGCTGCCTCATTGGTAAAGGATGGACAGGTGGTGTATTTGGATGCTGGAACGACAACGTTCGAAATTGCTCAGATATTAGCAGAACGTTTCAATTTGACAATTGTTACGAATGATTTTTCGATTACTCATTATTTGATGAATAAACCTCAACTTAACTTGTTCCACACAGGAGGGCAGGTAGATAAACGCAATTATTCCTGCGTCGGAAATACTGCCGCTATGGTATTGCGTACCTTGAATGTGGATATTGCATTTATCAGTACTAGTTCATGGGATCTTGAGCATGGGATCTCGACTCCCCATGAGGAGAAAGTTTTTGTAAAACAGATGTTGTTGGAAATTGCGCGTAGAAAAATATTAATTTCTGATAGTAGCAAATACGGTAAATACGGCATGTTCCGGGTCTGTCCATTGTCAGATCTGAATGACATAGTATGTGATGGGCAGTTACCTATGTCAGAACAGAAACAATTACGCGAAACAGGTCTGAAACTGCATATTGTCGAATTATAAGTATCTATAGGAAGTCAGTATTACTTATAAAATAACCCCAAGGAATTATATGGGAAGAAATGATAGTTATAATTATTAATGCTGCATATTTTATGGAATGTTAATTATATTTTACGTTGCTTAAAAATATTTGCAGATTTAATTTCAAACAATTGGTGCTAGTTGATCTTCAGAGCCTAATTTTTCTGGTTTATGGCTGTTTATTCAATGATGAAATTCAGGAAATTATCGCCAACAACTCACATGAAAATGGAACTTGATAATGACATTTTATATTCCAATTATTGGATTAGGGGTAGCAGTATTCACACTGATTTTTCTGGTGTTGCGCACCCGCGTTCATGTACTGCTTGCTATGCTGATCGCTGCGGTAATTGCTGGGATAACTGGTGGTTTCACTATAAGCAATGTTATTGAAGTGATTACCAAAGGATTTGGTTCGACATTGGGCAGTATTGGTATTGTGATTGGGTTGGGAATCATGATGGGGCGGATATTGGAAGTGTCCGGTGCAACTGAACAAATCGCTTATAGCTTAATTAAATGGCTGGGAAAAAAACGCGAAGAATGGGCTCTAGCAGTTACCGGTTATATTGTCAGTATTCCCATATTTGTGAATTCAGCCTTTGTGATCCTTTATCCGTTGGCGAAGGCATTAGCAAAGGAAGGCAAACGGAATGTATTGGCGATGGGGGTTGCATTAGCAGGAGGGCTGGTAGTAACCCATCATATTGTTCCACCAACGCCGGGCCCGCTTGGTGTGGCTGGGATATTCGGAGTAAGTGTAGGTACAATGATGCTGGCAGGTGCAATATTGGCTGTTCCATGTGTTATTGGTATTACCTTTTATGCAAAGTGGTTGGAAACTAAATATTCTGATTATCAGGTAATTGATATACAAGAAGATTCAGTAAATTTGCAACAAACTCATCGGAATTATATGGAGGAAAAATCTAATAAGCCTCTACCGAGCTTATTTTTTTCCCTTTTACCTATCGTTGTGCCAATAGTTCTGATTCTTATCAATGTGGTTAATGGATTGTTATTGAAAATTGATGTGTTTGTTGGGAAGGAAAACCATTTCTATTTTCAATCTTTTGATTTTCTTGGTTCACCTATTATCGCTCTGGCAATCAGCGTATTGCTGGCAATTTATACTTTAATGCCAAAAGTCAGCAAACAGGAAGTGATCGAACATTTGGAAACAGGATTACAAGCAGTAGGAGGGATCTTGTTAGTAACAGGAGCTGGGGGAGCGTTGGGAGCTGTATTAAACGAAAGTGCTACGGGAACGATACTAGCACAGTATATTGCCAGCTTGCCAATAGCACCGGTATTGATTCCGTTTATCATTTCGACGCTAGTGCGTTTAATTCAAGGTTCTGGAACAGTGGCAATGATTACTTCAGCCTCTATTTCAGCACCTATTCTCAATCAGATACCAGATATCAATATGTTGGTGGCTGCTCAGGCTGCGACAGTAGGTACACTGTTTTTCGGTTACTTCAATGACAGTTTGTTCTGGATGGTTAACCGAATGATGGGCATTAAAGATGCAAAACAACAGATGATAGTCTGGTCAATCCCTACCACAATTGCATGGGGGATTGGGCTGTGTGGTGTACTGCTTCTTAATCTTGTCATGTAACATATTAAAATGGCGCTCTATAACGGGCGCTTTTCTGTTTTCAGGGTTTGTGATTGTTCTTCGAATATTGTTTCCATTCCAGCTTTATACTCAAAACATTATCTCCTCTATTATTTGTGATTTGAATCACAAATGTATGTATGTGTTTCTTTTTTACATTCACTAAAGGTGATTTTAATCACTAAAAAATGTCAGAGTATTGACTAAATTTAGGTATCCATATTTTGAGCTATATCCGTTGAGGAGTCTGATATGTCTAATGTATTTCATTTAGGTATCACTAAAAGTGACCTGCAAGGCGCGACTTTAGCGATTGTGCCGGGCGATCCTAATCGTGTTGAGAAAATTGCGCGTTTGATGGGTAACCCAGTGCATCTGGCTTCCCATCGTGAATTTACAACATGGCGCGCAGAAATTGACGGCAAAGCCGTTGTTGTCTGCTCCACGGGTATTGGTGGCCCCTCAACGTCGATTGCTGTAGAAGAGCTGGCGCAATTGGGAGTACGTACTTTCCTGCGTATCGGTACAACCGGAGCTATCCAACCACACATCAATGTTGGGGATGTATTGGTAACAACAGGCGCCGTCCGTTTGGATGGTGCCAGCTTGCACTTTGCACCAATGGAATTCCCGGCGGTTGCTGATTTTGAGTGTACCAACGCATTGTATGAAGCAGCAAAATCATCCGGATCTGTCACTCATGTCGGTGTCACGGCTTCTTCTGATACCTTCTATCCAGGACAAGAGCGTTATGATACTTATTCCGGTCGGGTTGTTCGTCGCTTCCAGGGTTCTATGAAAGAGTGGCAGGAAATGGGCGTAATGAACTTTGAGATGGAATCTGCAACATTGTTGACTATGTGCGCAAGTCAGGGCCTGCGTGCCGGTATGGTGGCTGGTGTTATTGTTAACCGTACCCAACAGGAAATTCCTGATGTGGAGCTGTTGCAGAAAACAGAAAGCAACGCGTTGGGAATTGTTGTTGAGGCTGCTCGTCGTCTGCTGTAACGTTTTTCATCAAGGGCTGGAATATTCTGGCCCTATCATTTATGTGATCTTTTCTTCCTTTCATTCTAAAATCTGATAATGTCATAACGTTTTGCGCTAATAACTATTTCTGTTAGTAGCTATTTTTGTTAATAGTTATTTTTATTAATAGCTATTTTTGACAATAACTGTTGGTATCAATAACTATCAATCGAATACAGCAGTATCAATAATTACTTGTTTCCATAACGTTCTATACCTTATCTCTTTCAAGTGACTATCAGTAACGTAATACCTTGAAAATAAGGTTTATTTTAATCAAAACAAGAGTGACTATGACCACAACATTAATCTCTCATCCTTCAGTACTTCCTTTGAATGGCGGCATTAACTTTCGTGATTTAGGCAATAAAACGCTAAATAATGGCGCTAAGATCAAGTCAGGTTTGCTATTTCGTTCCGGATCGCTGGATAAGCTGACAGAAAATGATCAGGCTTTTTTAGTGGATCAAAACCTTTTTCAGATCATCGATTATCGTGATAGTAGCGAAATCAGGGATAAACCAGATCAGATATGGCATGGCGCCCATTATCACCATGCACCGGCCAATCCGCTTTCAAAGGAAGTGGACGCTAATCTGGAGAAGATAGATAAAGAAATACTGGAACAATTCGATGCAAAAGAGTTTATGTCACGTCTATATGAATTGCTGCCTATCAATAATCCGGCTTATAAGAAATTAGCTACATTATTGCTGCAACCAGAAAAAGGTGGGATTGTGCAACATTGCGCGGTTGGCAAAGACAGAACAGGAGTGGGTTCTGCTCTGGTTTTGCTGGCGTTGGGTGCTGATTGGGATACGGTAATGGAAGACTATTTGCTGACCGGTATCACGTTGGCTCCGTACCGGGACTATTTATTGAATGAACATACAAAAGTCATGAGTGAAAATGTAGTGGAAAAATTTGCTTATGTTTATTCTGTCAGGGAAGAGTTTTTACTGACTGCGCTAAATAGTATTAACCAACATTATGGCAGTATGGATATTTGGCTGGAAAAAGATATCGGACTCGATATTGCGGCCCGAGAAAAACTACAAGCTTATTTTCTTGAATAAAAATACCAGGTTAGCTTTGGTTTATTTGTACAGTGCTAACCTATGACATCCCACTGATAATAATACAGGAAAGACTAATGTGAGCCTGCACGAAATTATTGAACTGGTTACGAACTTTGTAAAAGCCCATGAAGCCTGGGCAATTCCCATCATTTTCTGCCTTGCATTTGGTGAATCGCTGGCATTTATCTCCCTATTGTTGCCGGCGACGATCATTTTACTGGGGTTAGGTGCATTGATTGGTGAAAGCGGGTTAAATTTCTGGCCAATATGGATAGCCGCAGCAGCAGGAGCCTTCTTTGGCGATTGGGTTTCTTACTGGTTTGGTTTCCACTATAAAGAAAATGTCGGCAAAATGTGGCCGCTTTCTCGTCATCCTCAAACTCTAGTGCGTGGGCATCGATTTTTTGGGCGCTGGGGAGTCTGGGGCGTTTTTATTGGGCGGTTTTTTGGCCCATTAAGAGCCGTAGTCCCGCTGGTGGCCGGAATTTGTGCTATGCCAAAACGTCATTTTCAGCTTGCTAATTTCGCTTCTGCATTGATCTGGGCATTCGGTATCTTAGCGCCGGGCGCTTTTGGCTTGCGATGGTTGGCCGAGTGGATGGGGTAATGTGGATGAGGTAATTGCGAGCCGCTTTGCAAACTGAAAGAAAGCTATTAAATAATCTGGACATCTATACAGCCTCTATTTAACTTACATTGAGGCCAGTGAGCCAAAGAAGTTAACCAAAACTTAACGACAATGGTGTTAATGAGGGTGTATAGGTGGATATCCAGTGGTTATATATGTTGATTGGCGGCTTAAGTGGATTGCTGGGCGGGGGGATCTTCGTCTGGCTTTCTGTTCATCAGAGAATCCAACAAAAAGAACAGGCGCTACGCGAATTATATAGTCAACTGGCTGTCAGTCATGAAAAGCTAGAACAGTCTCATTATTGGCGTATTGAATGTGATCAATTAAACCAAGAACTGTTGGCTCAACGCGAAGTGAATAGTGTGCAGGAAGCTGAATTGCGAGAACTGAGCACGCGGCTTGAAGAAAGCAGGTTGGCGGCGGAGGAAAAACAACGCCTGTTGATCAATAGTGAACAGCGCCTGAATACCCAATTTGAAAATCTTGCCAATCGTATTTTTGAGCAAAATCGGCTCCGTACTGATGAGTATAATCGCCAAAACCTCAATAATCTCTTAATGCCATTTCGTGAGCAACTTGAAAGTTTTCGCCGCCAGGTTCAGGACAGTTTTGGTCAGGAAGCCCGGGAACGTCATACCTTAACCCATGAGATTCGCAATCTTCAGCAACTGAATGCACAGATGGCAAAAGAGGCGCTCAATCTCACTAATGCGTTGAAAGGAGATAATAAAATGCAGGGAAATTGGGGGGAGATGGTGTTGGCTCAGGTTTTGGAAGCGTCCGGCTTGCGTGAAGGGTATGAATTCGACACACAAGTTAATATTCAATCCGAAAACAGCGGGCGTTTTCAGCCCGATGTGATTGTGCATTTGCCACAGGGAAAAGATGTCGTTATTGATGCCAAGATGTCGCTGGTTGCTTATGAACGTTATTTCAACAGTAATGATGAACAACAGCAGATACAGGCATTACAGGAGCATATCAACTCCATAAAAGGACATATTCGCGGCCTGAGCCGAAAAGATTATCAGCAATTGCCCGGTTTGCGCTCTCTGGATTATGTTCTGATGTTTATCCCTGTGGAACCGGCTTATCTGGTGGCACTTAATCAGGCTCCTGAATTACTGGATGAAGCGTTGAAACACAATATCATGCTGGTTAGTCCATCCACATTACTGGTTGCTGTTCGTACTATCAATAACCTTTGGCGTTATGAATATCAGAGTCAGAATGCCCGTCTGATTGCGGATAAAGCTGCCAGAATGTATGACAAAATGCGTTTGTTTGTGGATGATATGCAAGGGTTAGGGCAAAGCTTAGATAAAGCACAGGCGAGTTACCATTCTGCGATGAAAAAACTGGTTGAGGGGCGAGGTAATCTGATTAGTCAGGCTGAAGGCTTTCGAGACTTAGGTGTGGATGTGAAGCGTCCTATTGATTCACACTTGATTGATAAATCCTTACAATCGTTACAAATTAACGAGTGAAGTCTGGATAGGGTTTTATCGGAAAGGCTGGTACACTTGCTATAAATTTTTCGAATAAAAAGCGGACAAATAACATGGCAAATCAATCGAAAGAAACCACTGATTTTGGTTTCCGTACTGTAGCCAAAGAAGAAAAAAAAGACATGGTGGCAGAGGTATTCCACTCGGTAGCGGCAAAATATGATTTGATGAATGATTTGATGTCATTTGGTATTCATCGAATCTGGAAGCGTTTCACTATTGAAGCAAGTGGCGTCCGACGCGGCCATAAAGTGCTTGATCTCGCTGGTGGAACAGGTGATTTGACAGCAAAATTTTCCCGCATTGTGGGTGAAAAAGGTCAGGTTGTTCTGGCAGATATCAACGACTCAATGTTGAAAGTCGGGCGTGAAAAATTGCGTGATATCGGTATTGTCGGCAATGTCAGTTATGTTCAGGCTAATGCTGAAGAACTGCCTTTCCCAGATAATTATTTTGACTGTATTACGATTTCTTTCGGCCTGCGTAATGTGACGGATAAAGAAAAAGCCTTACGTTCCATGTGCCGGGTACTTAAGCCGGGCGGTCGTTTATTGGTGCTGGAATTCTCCAAACCTGTACTGGCACCACTGAGCAAAGTTTATGATGCTTATTCGTTCCATGTTTTACCCCGAATTGGTCAGATGGTTGTTAAAGACGCAGACAGTTACCGTTATCTGACAGAATCCATCCGTATGCACCCTGATCAGGAAACCTTAAAAGGTATGATGGAAGAAGCTGGCTTTGACCAGGTTTCTTATACCAATATGACCGGGGGAGTCGTTGCTCTGCACAAAGGGTTTAAATTCTGAAATGGAAACACCCTCACCAAGCCATAGTGTGAATTCTGCGGTATTGAACTCCCCTGAATTGAGTCCTGCCGCATTGAATTACAGAGTATTATTGTCGGTTCTGACGGCTTTTCTGGAAACAACGTTGAATTATTTGTTGTATCGGGAAACCGTATTGAAGCCAACCCGTTTGAGGTTGGTAGGCAAGACACTGTCCATCAAACTGAAGGAAATTGAAACACCACTGGTATTGATATTCAGTGAAAAGCAATTGGATGTTTTAAGTCAGTGGTCGGAACCTGCGGATTGCTCAATGAAAACGACGATACCCGCATTACTCAAGTTACGGGATCGCCAGTGCCTTTCGGCGTTGATTAACAGTGGCGAGATCGTCATTGAAGGGGATATGCAGATCATTCAGCAATGGTCAGCTTTGTTGGACATGTCAGAGTGGGACCCTGCCCATTATCTTTCTCCTTATGTCGGTGATATTGTTGCAGAAGGCATTAGCCAGATAGTGAAAAAAGGCGTTAAATTTGCCAGTAATACCCTCGAAAGGAAAAAAACGTATTTCATCGAATCATTGACTGAAGAATGGAAAATGACCCCTAGCGCACTGGAGGCCGCCTATTTCAGTGAGGAAGTTGATGCTGTTGCCAATAAAATGGCTCAAATAGAGAAACGGTTGGCTGCGCTGGAGGGGAAATATGACGCCCAGTGAAATCAAACGGCTTTATTTCATTATTCGAGTCTTTCTTTCCTATGGACTGGATGAACTGATCCCTAATATTCGTCTGACTTGGCCACTGCGTTTCGGACGTTATTTCCTGTTTTGGATAACCAATCGACATAAAGACAAATCGCTTGGTGAGCGTTTGCGTTTGGCACTGCAAGAGCTTGGGCCTGTATGGATCAAATTGGGGCAAATGCTTTCTACCCGCCGCGATCTGTTTCCGCCTGCAATCGCAGATCAGCTTTCGATGCTGCAAGATAGGGTGGTTTCTTTTGATGGCGCTGTGGCGAGAAAATCAATTGAAACCGCATTAGAGGGGCCTTTGGAAACGTGGTTTGAGAATTTTGATCCACAGCCACTGGCTTCAGCGTCTATTGCTCAGGTACATACCGCTCGGCTGAAAGAGAATGGTAAAGACGTCGTCCTGAAAGTGATTCGCCCGGATATTCTGCCTGTCATCAAAGCGGATGTGCGATTGATGTATCGTTTGGCTAATCTGGTACCCCTTTTGCCGGATGGGCGTCGCCTTCGTCCACGTGAAGTCGTGCGCGAATACGAGAAAACTTTGCTTGATGAGCTGAATTTGTTGCGTGAAGCTGCCAATGCAATTCAATTGCGCCGAAATTTTGAAGATAGCCCAATGCTTTACGTGCCAGAAGTTTATCCCGATTATTGTCGGGAGAATGTGTTGGTTATGGAACGCATTTATGGTATTCCCGTGTCTGACATTGCGGCTTTAGAAGCGCAGAACACCAATATGAAATTGTTGGCTGAGCGTGGTGTTCAGATATTTTTCACTCAAGTGTTTCGTGACAGTTTTTTCCATGCGGACATGCATCCCGGCAATATTTTTGTCAGTTATGAGAATCCTGAAGATCCTACCTATATCGGCATCGATTACGGCATTGTTGGTTCTTTGAATAAAGACGATAAACGCTATCTGGCTGAAAATTTCATTGCTTTCTTCAATCGTGATTACCGTCGGGTAGCTGAACTGCATGTTGATTCTGGTTGGATCCCTGCCGATACCAATGTGGAAGATTTCGAATTTGCCATCCGTACCGTTTGTGAGCCGATTTTTGAAAAACCACTGGCTGATATTTCGTTCGGGCATGTTTTATTAAATCTTTTCAATACCGCCCGCCGTTTTAATATGGCTGTTCAACCCCAGTTGGTTCTGTTGCAAAAAACGCTATTGTACGTTGAAGGCTTGGGGCGTCAGCTTTATCCTCAGCTTGATCTATGGAAAACCGCAAAACCTTTTCTGGAAGATTGGCTGCATGATCAGGTTGGGATACCCGCCATTGTACGTGCCTTTAAAGAAAAAGCCCCCTATTGGGCGGAAAAACTACCAGAATTTCCTGAATTAGTGTATGGCACACTTCAACAGCATAGGCGTTTACAGGCCAGTATTGATCAGATATCACAACAATTCAGAGATCAACAGATTCAGCAACGCAAGTCTCTTTATTTACTGGGGATCGGAGCAACGCTATTTATCTGTGGAAGCCTGTTTTTCATCATAGACCAGAAACATTTGTCGTGGGGATTGATGGGGGGAGGAATTGTATCGTGGGGATTAGGTTGGCGCAATTTAAGCAGACGTCAGTGACAATTAAAAGGTCAGTGACAATTAAAAGTAAGTAGAGATTGCTTTACCGTGTGTTTGGTATGATTGTGTTATTTTCGAACATAAAGTTCGTAGTTTATAATGGAATCATTAATGATATTCCGATGAATGTGGTTTCCAATGAATAGAGGTAACTCAGTATGGGTGGTATAAGTATTTGGCAATTGCTCATTATTGCGCTCATTGTCGTATTGCTGTTTGGTACTAACAAACTTCGTACCTTAGGCTCAGATTTGGGAGAGTCGATTAAAGGCTTCAAAAAAGCAGTGAATGGCGATGAAAAACCGGAACAACCTGAAAAAACGAACCATGACGCTGATTTCGAAACTAAAAACCTTGCTGAAAAATCTACCGTTACACAATCTGAAAAATCAGAGAGCAAAAACAAAGAGCAGGTATAAACCGTGTTTGACATTGGTTTTAGTGAACTGTTGTTAGTGATGGTCATTGGCTTGGTTGTTCTGGGGCCTGAGCGTTTGCCTATTGCAGTTAAAACAGTCGCCGGATGGATTCGGGTATTACGCTCATTGGCGGCGAATGTTCAGAATGAACTTGCTCAAGAGTTGAAGTTGCAAGAGCTTCAGGACAGCCTGAAAAAAATGGAAGAAAAAGCAGATATGCAATCACTATCCCCAGAATTGAAGGCATCAATGGAAGAACTAAGGGAGGCGGCTGAGTCGTTGAAAAACGTATACCAGCTCAAGCCTGATGAAATGAGGGAATTGGAGGAGGATGAAGCACATTACCACTCCTCTGTATCTCCGTCTGCTGTAAAAGGCTCAACTCCAGAACAATTAGCCTCAGAACAATTAGTTTCAGAACAATCAGTCTCAGAGCAATCGGGCGTGAAACCAGATCAGCAGAAAAATAAATCTCCTGAACAAGCAAATGGCGAACACTAAAACATGTCTGTGGATGATACCCAACCGCTTATTAGTCATCTGATTGAATTACGTAAGCGGATTTTAAATAGCTTAATTACTGTATTGGTCGTTTTCTTGGCATTGGTGTATTTTTCCAATGACATTTATCGGCTTATTGCTGCACCTTTGATGGAACAATTACCTCAAGGTGCAAATATGATTGCAACGGATGTGGCATCGCCTTTTTTTACACCGATAAAACTAACCGGTATGGTGTCTGTCTTCGTTGCGGCACCAATGATCCTCTATCAGGTTTGGGCATTTATTGCGCCAGCGCTATATAAGCATGAACGCCGTTTGATAATGCCTCTGTTGTTTTCCAGCAGTGTGTTATTTTATCTGGGAATGGCATTCGCTTATTTTGTAGTTTTTCCCATCGCATTTGGTTTCTTTATCAAGACGGTTCCCGCAGGTGTTGTGATCTCGACAGATATCAGTAACTACCTGAGCTTTGTGATGGCGCTGTTTATGGCCTTTGGTGTTTCATTTGAAGTACCGATCGCCATTATTTTGCTGTGCTGGAGCGGTGTGGTGACACCGGAATCGTTAAAAAGGAAACGCCCTTATATTTTGGTCGGCGCTTTTGTGGTTGGCATGTTGTTAACACCGCCTGATGTTTTTTCGCAAACGTTGTTAGCTATTCCTATGTATTTGCTATTTGAATTAGGAATTTTGCTTTCTCAGTTTTATATCGGTAAATCAGGTAAACACAAAACAGTCAATTCAGAAAATGAATAAGGTCGTGATATCGGTGACAATCTGAAAAAATAATTTGATTCTGGTCATTCATGATTATCGCTAACCGATTGATGATGTTAACATCACTTGTATAACGTGATGGCTATTAACCCAGCGCCCGGCGCTGGGTTTTATATTAGGAGTGAAGTATGAGCTATGTATTTCCGGGGTCATTTCCCGGTCGTCGTATGCGTCGTGTGCGCCGCCATGATTTTTCCCGCCGCTTAGTTGCTGAAAATCAAGTTACTGTCAATGACCTAATCTATCCCGTCTTTGTTATGGAAGGTACTAATCAGCGTCAGGAAGTGCCTTCGATGCCAGGAGTGTATCGTCTGACAATCGATCTTTTGCTGAAAGAAGCCGAAGAGATTGCCCGACTGGGTATTCCTGTTTTGTCGCTGTTTCCAGTCATTGAAGCAGACAAGAAATCATTGGATGCGAAAGAAGCTTATAATCCAGATGGTTTGATTCAGCGTTCTGTCCGTGCCCTGAAAGATGCTGTACCTGAATTGGGCCTTTTGACGGATGTTGCACTCGATCCATTCACTACACATGGGCAAGATGGTGTCATTGATCAGGATGGTTATGTTATCAATGATGTGACTAAAGAGATTCTGGTCAAACAGGCGTTATCCCATGCTGAAGCAGGAGCCGAAATTATCGCGCCAAGCGACATGATGGATGGCCGCATTGGTGCTATTCGTGAACAGCTTGAGCTGGATGGTCATATTAATACCCAGATTATGGCTTATTCTGCTAAATACGCCTCTTGTTATTATGGACCATTTAGGGATGCAATTGGTTCCAGTAGTAATTTGAAAGGTGGCAATAAGATGACCTACCAAATGGATCCTGCGAATAGTGACGAAGCGTTACAGGAAATTGCACAGGATTTGCAGGAGGGAGCTGATAGCGTCATGGTGAAACCCGGTATGCCCTATTTGGATGTGATCCGCCGGGTAAAAGATACGTTTGGCGTACCAACATTTGCTTATCAGGTTTCTGGTGAGTATGCGATGCACATGGCGGCCATTCAAAATGGTTGGTTGCAAGAACAGCCTGCAATTATGGAGTCACTGCTGTGTTTCAAACGTGCTGGCGCTGATGGCATCCTGACTTATTTTGCTAAACGAGTCGCACAGTGGTTGCATGAACAAAAATAACGATTTTCTTGCGTGAAGGCCGATTCTGGTTTACTAGAACAGACATAATAAAAACGGGCAAAATTGCCCGTTTTCTGATTAGACTTTGATAAATTGTTTATTATCTAATACCTTCGACACTTCCTTGTTAAGAATATTTAGCAGGAGAATGGAACGAGTTTCTCCATCCGGTTCGTTATAAATTGCTTGAATGCCTTCGAAAATTCCCTCAGTGATTAATACTGTATCACCAGCAATTGGTGTTTCAGGGGCAACATATTCTTGCTCAGTGACGGACATTAATTCATCAATTAATGTTTGGGGAACAATGGCGGGATAAGTACTGAACCGAATAAAATGATTTACACCACGAGTCGAATTAACGGTAGTGGTATGAATAATTTCGGGATCAAAGTGTACGAAAAGATAATTGGGAAACAGTGGTTCAGTAACGGTGGTTCGCTTACCCCGAATAATTTTTTCAATTTTGGCTGTAGGTGTCAGGCAAATAACATCTTGTCTCTCCAGGTTTTCTATCGCCCGAGAGATTTGCCCACGTTTACAGTAAAGAAGATACCAATTTCCCATAATATTCCGACTCCATTACTTAGAATGTTTAGCATAACAAAACCAGTACTAAGGGGTCATCAATAAAGCCAAAAGTTATTTGAGATGTGGTCCATGTATTATAGTCACGCGTATTTATTTCCAGTAAAGATTTATGTATGACATTTATTGTGATAGTGGAAATACTCACCCCACAAGATTACTCTAACTCCATTGATTTTTAGTAAGTTATGAGTTTACCTTGTAACCCTCATGGGAGGGCTTATAATGTCTTTCCCTCCTTACAAATCGGCACGAATGAACAATATGAAATACCGCGATCTAAGAGATTTTCTTTCCTTGTTGGAACAATCAGGTGAATTAAAACGAATTCGTATGGAAGTTGATCCTTATTTGGAAATGACTGAAATCGCAGATCGTACTCTTCGTGCCGGTGGCCCGGCCTTATTATTTGAAAATCCTAAAGGATATTCGATGCCAGTGTTGTGCAATTTGTTTGGAACACCAAAACGGGTTGCTATGGGAATGGGGCAGGATGATGTTCAGGCGTTGCATGATGTTGGTAAGTTATTAGCTTTCCTTAAGGAGCCTGAACCACCAAAAGGATTCCGTGATCTGGTAGATAAATTGCCTAAATTCAAACAGGTACTGAATATGCCAACCAAACGCCTTAGTTCTGCACCTTGCCAGGAGCAGATTTGGGCCGGAGATGAAGTGGATCTTACCCGCATTCCGGTTATGCATTGTTGGCCGGAAGATGCAGCCCCATTGATCACATGGGGGCTGACGGTGACCAGAGGGCCGCATAAAGAGCGTCAGAATCTGGGCATCTACCGTCAGCAGGTGTTGGGTAAAAATAAATTGATTATGCGCTGGTTATCTCATCGTGGCGGCGCTCTTGATTTTCAGGAGTGGTGTCAGGCTCATCCGGGAGAACGTTTTCCGGTGTCGGTTGCGTTGGGGGCTGATCCAGCCACAATATTAGGCGCAGTGACGCCAATCCCTGATACGTTGTCTGAATATGCTTTTGCTGGTTTGCTGCGTGGGCATAAAACGGAAGTCGTTAAATGTATATCCAATGAGTTGGAAGTCCCCGCCAGCGCTGAGATTATCCTTGAAGGTTACATTGAACCCGGTGAAATGGCACCGGAAGGGCCATATGGTGATCATACTGGTTATTACAATGAAGTTGACATGTTCCCAGTATTCACGATAACTCACATTACCCAGCGCCGTGATGCCATCTATCATTCCACTTATACCGGACGCCCGCCGGATGAACCTGCGGTGTTAGGTGTTGCGTTGAATGAAGTTCTGGTGCCAATACTACAAAAGCAATTTCCTGAAATTGTCGATTTTTACCTGCCGCCAGAAGGGTGCTCTTATCGGCTCGCTGTCGTTACGATGAAAAAACAGTATGCAGGTCATGCCAAGCGAGTCATGATGGGCGTCTGGTCATACCTGCGGCAATTTATGTACACAAAATTTGTTATCGTCTGTGATGATGATATTAATGCGCGAGATTGGAATGATGTCATCTGGGCGATAACAACGCGTATGGATCCGCAGAGAGATACTGTCTTAATGGAAAATACACCAATCGACTATCTCGATTTTGCATCCCCTATTTCAGGGTTAGGATCAAAAATGGGGCTAGATGCAACAAATAAATGGCCAGGAGAGACACAAAGGGAATGGGGGCGTCCGATAGTGATGAGTGATGAGATTCGGGCCCGTGTCGATGAAATTTGGGATCAATTAGATATTTTGAAGCGATAAGAGGGAACGCATGACAACACTAAGCTGTAAAGTAACATCGGTTGACTCCATTACAGATACAGTTTATCGGGTTCGTTTATTACCTGATTCGCCTTTTTCTTTTCGTGCAGGGCAATATTTGATGGTGGTTATGGATGAAAGAGACAAACGTCCTTTTTCTATGGCATCACCACCATCAGAAAAACAAAGCATTGAGCTGCATATTGGCGCTTCTGAGCTGAACCTGTATGCAATGGCGGTGATGGACAGAATACTCGATCAGAAAGTTATTGATATTGATATTCCACATGGTCAGGCATGGTTTCGTGAAGATAGCGAAAATCCGATGCTATTGATTGCGGGTGGAACAGGGTTTTCCTATACCCGTTCTATCCTATTGGCAGCATTGGAAGCAAACCCTAACCGTAAAATCTCAATTTATTGGGGAGGGCGTGAACTGCATCACCTTTATGATTTGGGTGAGTTACAGGCATTGAGTGAACGTTATCTTAACTTGACGGTTGTTCCTGTGGTTGAGCAGGTTGATGAGCACTGGCGAGGAAGGAGCGGAACGGTTCTGAGTGCAGTTTTGGAAGATTTTGGCAGCTTGGCAAATCATGATATTTATATCGCCGGTCGCTTTGAAATGGCCAAAATTGCCCGTGAGCGGTTTTGTAGTGAACGTGATGCCTCGATCGATCGTATGTATAGCGATGCGTTTGAGTTTATCTAATCTGTTTTCCCGATAAAAAAATAAAACGATAAAAATAAAAAACCCGCCCCTGACAGGCGGGAAACTACGGCAACAACTTATTAGAGTGATGCAATAGACAAGACAGACAAGGGAAAAATATGTATAAATTTCAATCGTCAGTTACTTTTGATAACAAATCTGGCAACTACACTCTTTCAATAATCGTGGCGATACCTTGACCTAAACCGATACACATGGTTGCCAGACCAAACTGTACATCCTTGCGCTCCATTAGGTTGAGCAGAGTGGTAGTAATACGAGTGCCAGAACAGCCTAATGGATGCCCAAGCGCAATTGCACCACCGTTTAGATTGATTCTGTCATCCATACTATCCAGCAGATTCAATCCCTTAATACAGGCCAAAGATTGCGCAGCAAATGCTTCGTTCAGTTCCATCAGGCCAATATCAGAAAGGCTTAATCCCGCTTTTTTCAATGCCATCTGTGTTGCTGGCACAGGGCCATAACCCATAATAGAAGGATCGCAACCGACAACGGCCATTGAGCGGATACGAGCACGAGGCTTCAATCCTAATTCTTTGGCTTTGCTTTCGCTCATGATTAGCATTGCAGATGCGCCATCAGACAGTGCTGAAGAGTTACCCGCAGTAACACTTCCGGTGACAGGATCAAAGACAGGGCGCAGTGCCGCGAGATCTTTTAGGTTAGTGTCAGGACGGATGACTTCATCAAAATCGACAAGCTTCATGTTGCCATCTGAATCATGCCCATAAATAGGAACTATTTCACTGGCAAAGGCTTTGGATTCTGTTGCTTGTGCTGCACGTTGATGAGAACGCAGGGCGAATTCATCTTGCATTTCGCGGCTAATATTATGCATCTTAGCCAGCATTTCTGCCGTCAGGCCCATAACGCCTGCTGCTTTTGCAACATTGCGGCTCAATTTAGGATGGAAATCGACGCCATGTGTCATGGGTACATGCCCCATGTGCTCAACGCCGCCAACCATCGCGATATTGGCATCACCCGTCATAATCATGCGGGCACTGTCATGCAGTGACTGCATTGAAGAGCCACACAGACGGTTAACGGTGACTGCGGGAACTGAATGGGGAATGCCTGCTAGTAATGCGGCATTACGTGCAATGTTAAACCCTTGCTCCAGCGTTTGTTGTACACATCCCCAAGAGATATCATTGATATGCTCTGGCTGAACGGCAGGATTGCGTTTGAGTATTGATTTCATCAGGTGTGCGGAGAGATCTTCGGCACGAACCTGACGGAATGCACCGCCTTTTGAGCGCCCCATTGGGGTACGGATACCATCAATAATAACTACATTTTCCATGTTTTCAGACCTCACTCTTTTTCACCTGGATTAACAGCAAGTTCTGCTGGGGCAGGGTAGTAATTTTCATTGCTTTCGGATTTTGCCTTCAGGCCCGCTGGTACATGATAAAGCGCACCCAAGTGAGCATAACTTTCCGCCATTCTCACGTAGGCTGCGGTTCCCATGGTATCCAGATAACGGAAAACGCCACCGTGGAATGGAGGGAATCCGAGGCCGTAAACCAGAGCCATATCAGCTTCTGCCGGGCTGGCAATGATACCTTCTTCTAGACAGCGAACGACTTCGTTAATCATTGGGATCATGGTACGAGCAATGATCTCTTCGCCAGAGAAAGTATGTTTTGGTTTGCTGATGCCTGCCAGTAACTGGTCAACAGTCTCATCTTGCGCTTTTTTCGGTTTGCCTTTTTTATCTTGAGTGTATTGGTAGAAACCAACGCCATTTTTCTGGCCGTAACGCTGATTTTCGAATAATACATCGATGGCATCCCGGTAATTACGGCTCATGCGATCAGGGAAACCTTGTGCCATAACAGCCTGTGCATGATGAGCTGTATCAATACCAACAACATCAATGAGATAAGCAGGGCCCATTGGCCAGCCAAATTCTTTTTCCATGATTTTGTCGATTTGGCGGAAATCACCACCATCTCGCAGCAACATGCCGAAACCTGCCAGATAAGGGAATAAAACGCGGTTTACGAAGAAACCAGGACAGTCATTAACGACAATCGGCGTTTTACCCATCTTGCTGGCATAAGCTACAACGGTCGAAATGGTTTTATCCGATGTTTTTTCACCACGAATAATTTCAACCAGTGGCATACGATGTACTGGATTGAAGAAATGCATTCCGCAGAAGTTTTCTGGGCGTTTCAGTGATTTTGCCAAATCTGTGATTGGGATTGTGGAGGTGTTAGAAGCCAGAATGCAATCATCGCTGATATGTGATTCTGTTTCTGTCAGAACCGCAGCTTTAATTTTGGGGTTCTCAACGACAGCTTCGACAACAATCTGAGATCGTTCAATACCAGCATAAGTCAGGGTCGGTTGGATAGAAGACAGGATTTTGGCCATCTTCATAGCATCCAGACGCCCACGCTCAAATTGCTTATTCAGTAACTTGGCCGCTTCATTGATACCTAAATCCAGCGCTTTTTGATTGATGTCTTTCATCAGGACAGGAATACCTTTGCGCGCTGACTGAT
Organism: Xenorhabdus sp. PB62.4; assembly: GCF_014467285.1. Classification (NCBI taxonomy): domain Bacteria; kingdom Pseudomonadati; phylum Pseudomonadota; class Gammaproteobacteria; order Enterobacterales; family Morganellaceae; genus Xenorhabdus; species Xenorhabdus sp. PB62.4. The sequence goes on from NZ_NKHR01000027.1 coordinate 33,387, forward strand.
AGGCAATGCCTCCACCCATGATCCCCGCACCGAGTACAGCCGCATGTTCAGGCGTAGTGACTGCTTGCAGATGTTTTTTCGCTAATCCTTTGACGTACTGGTCATTCAGGAAAATGCCGACCAGAGCACGGGCAACGGTGGTGTGTGCCAGTTTAACAAAGCTGTCGGACTCTAACGCCAGAGCACCATCACGGCCCAATGTAGCGGCTTTTTCAATCGTTTTTACCGCAGTGATTGGGGCAGGATAATGAGGGCCTGCAACTTTCATCACCATGCCTTTTGCCACGGTAAAACTCATAGTACGTTCGATCTCATTAAGATTCAGAGGCATCAGTTTAGGCTGGCGGGCGGTTTTCCAATCTAAATCCCCCCTAATAGCTTGTTCCAGAATTGAAACGGCAGAGTCAACCAGTTTTGCAGCAGGAACGACGGCATCAACCAGACCATTTTTCAGCGCCTCTTCAGCACTAATATCTTTTCCTGCGGAAATAATTTCGAGAGCATTGTCTGTACCAATTAAGCGAGGCAGACGGACGGAACCACCAAAGCCCGGCATTATGCCTAATTTCGTTTCTGGCAATCCGATGCGAAGATCAGGAGATGCAACCCGAAAATCCGTTGAAAGTACGACTTCACAACCACCGCCAAGCGCGTAACCATTGATAGCGGAGACAGTAGGAACAGGAAGATCTTCAATACGGTTAAAAATATTGTTGGCGAGGTTCAGTAATTCATGAAGTTTTTCTGCTGGCGCATTAAATAATGATAAAAATTCTGTAATATCTGCACCAACAATAAAGGCTTGTTTTTCAGAACGTAATAACAACCCTTTTAGTTCAGTTTGTTGCTCAAGGGCAGCAACGGCTTTATCCAATGAAGTAACAGTGTTTGTGTCTAATTTATTGATTGCAGCCGGTGCATTGAAGATCAGTTCTGCAATGCCATCTTTCAGCCATTTTACTTGAATAGTTTCACTTAGGTAGAGCATGTCATTCTCCTCAATGAGTGCATACCATCTGGTATGACCAGATGCTGTTGATTGTGATTAGTGTGTTAATTTAATGCAAATCAATGATTAATTTTTTGTAGGACAGATCACAGGTAAGATTTATGACGGGGGAAGTTATTTTTTGTTAGTATTTTGAAAAATATAAATATTGTCGTTTTATTCCAGCCAAGCCGTTTTTCATCAGGTAGCTCCCCAAATAATGAATTGTGGTAATATTTAAGCTCCCGCCAGAAAATCAAAAGGCTAATTAAGATGGAAAAGTTGGCACCTTTGTACCACGAACATATTAAAACATTACAAAAACGCGCACGTGAAATATTGGCACGAACTCAGCTTGATGCCCTGCTTATTCACTCCGGTGAATCATTGCGCGTTTTTCTTGATGATCACTATTACCCTTTCAAGGCAAACGTACACTTTAAGGCTTGGGTTCCTGTGACCAAAGTCCCGAATTGCTGGTTATGGATTGATGGAATCAATAAACCGAAGCTCTGGTTTTATTCCCCGGTAGATTATTGGCATAGTGTAGAACGATTACCTAATAGTCACTGGACTGAAGAAGTAGAAATGATTCATTTGGCAAAAGCCGATGATATCAGTATGCAACTGAATGGATTGCCAAAACAGAATGTCGCTTATATTGGTGAGCAAACTGAACGTGCTAAGTCTCTGGGCATTCTTGAGCACAATATCAACCCGGAAACAGTCTTGAATTATTTGAGTTACCATCGCTCATATAAAACAGATTACGAATTGGCATGTATGCGTGAAGCCCAGAAAACAGCGGTGAATGGTCATCAGGCGGCCTACGAGGCATTTCTGTCTGGTGTGAGCGAATTCGAAATCAATATGTTCTATCTGATGGCAACGGGACACCGTGATACGGATGTTCCCTATGATAATATTGTTGCCCTGAATGAAAATGCAGCCGTTTTGCATTACACCAAATTACGGCAGACAGTACCTTCTGAAATTCGCAGTTTCTTGATTGATGCTGGTGCGGAATATAATGGCTATGTTGCCGATATTACGAGGACTTATGCCGCAAAATCCAATAATGATTTTGCTTCATTGATTAAAGATCTCAATGAAGAACAGCAAGCGATTATTGGCACGATTAAAGCGGGAGTTCGATATACTGACTACCATATCAATATGCATCATCGTATAGCTAAGTTGCTAAGAAAACATGACATTATTCATGGCATCAGCGAAGAAAGCGTGGTTGAGAATGGGCTTACAACGCCATTTTTCCCGCATGGACTCGGGCATCCACTTGGTTTGCAGGTACATGATGCTGCTGGATTTATGCAAGATGATAATGGAACCCACTTGACTGCTCCAGAAATGTATCCTTATTTACGTTGTACCCGTATCTTGGAGCCGGGAATGGTTTTGACCATTGAGCCGGGTCTCTATTTCATTGAAACCTTATTGGCGCAGTGGCGTGAAAATGAATACCGTCAGCATTTTAATTGGAAGAAAATCGATACGCTGAAACCTTATGGTGGTATTCGCATTGAAGACAACATCGTTATTCACGATGGAAAAATTGAAAATATGACCAGAGATTTACAATTATCGTAATGAAGCCTTATTTAATTCCTGCGGCTTCAGTCAGTTTTACTGAAGAAATCAAAAAGAGTCGTTTCATTACCCTGCTGGAACACACCAGCGGGGTGGATGAGGCAAAATCATTTATCCAAAGCATTAAGGAACAATATCCTGACGCCAGGCATCATTGTTGGGCTTTTGTAGCAGGCGCGCCGGATGATTCTCAGCAATTGGGTTTTTCGGATGATGGAGAACCGACCGGAACCGCGGGTAAGCCCATGATCGCCCAGTTGATAGGAAGCGGATTAGGTGAAATCACTGCTGTGTCTGTTCGCTATTTTGGCGGCATAAAGCTTGGCACAGGCGGTTTGGTGAGAGCCTATGGCAGTGGCGTACAGCAAGCACTGAAGTTATTGGAAACTGAATACAAGGTCCCGCAGAAATTGTACCAATTACAGTGTGAGTATTCGCACATTTCTATGGTTGAACAATTATTGCAACAATTTTCTGGGCAAGTGATTGCCAGCGACTATGCTGAAAATGTCACGCTACAGCTATCATTGCCAGCTACCCTTGCGGGGGAGATAGGTGATAAATTACGGGATTTAAGCCGTGGTGCTCTGTTTTTAACACCAAAATCATAATTATGTTGTCATACCGGATTTCTAAGGAATTAGCTGAATGCATTTTCGCGCCATAACCCGTATTGTCGGGCTACTTGTCATTCTTTTCTCTGTCACAATGATTATTCCGGGGTTGGTGGCATTGATTTATCGCGATGGCGCAGGCAGGGCATTTAGTCAGACATTCGTTTTTGCCCTCGTGATTGGTTTAATGTTATGGGTGCCTAATCGGGAACAGAAACACGAGCTTAAACCAAAGGAGGGTTTTTTAATTGTTGTCCTATTTTGGACAGTATTGGGCAGTGTCGGGGCTTTACCGTTTATTTTCTCTGAAAAACCTAATCTTTCAGTTACTGATGCTTTTTTTGAGTCATTCTCAGGTTTGACGACAACAGGGGCAACTACTCTTGTTGGTCTTGATTCTCTCCCCAAAGCCATTCTTTTCTACCGACAAATGCTGCAATGGCTGGGAGGTATGGGAATTATCGTTCTGGCTGTTGCTATCTTGCCATTACTTGGTGTTGGTGGAATGCAGCTTTATCGTGCTGAAATGCCGGGGCCATTGAAAGATAACAAAATGCGTCCTCGTATTGCAGAAACAGCAAAAACGCTCTGGCTGATTTATGTTTTGCTGACCATTGCTTGCGCGATAGCTCTATGGACTGCGGGAATGTCGGTGTTCGATGCGATCTCACATAGCTTTTCAACCATCGCTATTGGCGGCTTTTCCACCCATGATGCCAGTGTTGGTTTTTTCAATAGCCCGACCATTAATACAATTATTGCCATTTTCTTGCTGATATCGGGTTGTAATTTTGGCCTGCATTTTGCCGTTCTTTCGGGCCGAAGTTTGAAAGTATATTGGCGCGACCCCGAATTTCGTATGTTCATTACTATTCAATTCGCATTGCTGGCGGTTTGTGTGCTGATATTGTGGCAACATTCGGTTTATGAATCGGAGTTGGAAGCGCTTAATCATGCTTTCTTTCAAGTTGTCTCAATGGCGACAACAGCGGGATTTACAACGGATAGTTTTGCCGACTGGCCTCTGTTTCTGCCTTTCTTACTATTATGTTCTGCATTTATTGGGGGATGTGCGGGTTCGACGGGAGGTGGCCTGAAAGTCATTCGCATTTTGTTGTTGTTTTTGCAAGGTTCCCGTGAATTAAAACGCTTGGTTCATCCGAATGCGGTATACACCATTAAATTAGGGCATAGGGCATTACCAGAACGAATTATTGAAGCAGTATGGGGATTCTTTTCTGCTTATGCCTTAGTTTTCATCATTAGTATGTTGTTATTGATCGCAACAGGGGTTGATGAGTTTTCCGCTTTTTCTGCCATTGCTGCAACACTGAATAACTTGGGGCCTGGGTTGGGCGTAGTGGCTGATAACTTTACCACCATGAATCCAATAGCTAAATGGATATTGGTCGTCACTATGTTATTTGGACGTTTGGAAGTATTTACACTATTAGTGTTGTTCACACCAACTTTTTGGCGTGATTAGATGAGCTATATGCCATGGGCAGTCAGTTACGTAACTCATTATCTATAAAATATTTGTATTCGAATCGCTGTATAATAAGGGCGTATCTATGAGCTATTTGTTGCTTTATTCCACTCAGGATGGTCAGACTAAGAAAATCCTCACTCGTATCGCAGAAAATCTCCGCCGTACTGGTATTAAGTGTGATTTAAGAGATTTGGCTACATTGAAGCAGGTTAATTTGACGCCTTATCATAAAGTAATGATAGGTGCATCGATACGCTATGGTCACTTCAATTCTGTATTGCATAAGTTTGTCATTCGCCATCAAAAACAATTGAATCAAATGCCAACCGCTTTCTTCGGTGTCAATTTAACGGCGAGAAAACCAGAAAAGAGAACACCAGAAACGAATGCTTATGTACGTAAGTTCTTAACTAAAAGCCCGTGGCAACCTGATTTATGTGAAGTTTTTGCCGGAGCGTTGCTTTATCCACGTTACCGCTGGTTAGATCGCATCATGATTCAACTCATCATGCGAATGACCGGGGGAGAAACAGACACTAAAAAAGAGGTTGAATATACGGATTGGGAACAGGTAGATCGTTTTTCTGAGGCATTTTTGCAAATGCCATGTAATAAGGCGTCTTAAAAATAGTCTTTTTGCTGGTTGTTTCTTCGTTTTGAGGAAAAAAAACACGAACGGAAAAAAAATGCAAAAAAACTATTGTCAGCGCCGTAAAACTCCCTATAATGCGCCACCACTGACCGACGCTGAGCTGAGATAAGCCGCTGAGGAAAGTCGGAGGGCAGCGAAAATAAACGCTTGACTCCGGAGGCGAAAAGCGTAAGATACGCAGCCTCGCAACCCGGAAGGATTTTCCCGGTTGCCACGCTCTTTAACAAATTAATCAGACAATCTGTGTGGGCACTCGCAAGACACTATCCACGCCGGAAGGCGAAAAAAGATATAAGTCTTGAAGAGTGACTGAACAGTTAATTCATTACGAATGAACACAGTGTAATTCTTTGAGCATCAAACTTTAATTGAAGAGTTTGATCATGGCTCAGATTGAACGCTGGCGGCAGGCCTAACACATGCAAGTCGGGCGGCAGCGGGGGAAAGCGTGCTTTCCTGCC
>NZ_NKHR01000028.1:0-37063 GCF_014467285.1 Xenorhabdus sp. PB62.4
TTCATGAAAGCCACGGTGGCTTTAGCCAACAAACTGACCCGGATTATTTGGCGTGTTCTGCGGGATGACGTGGATTTTAATATGAAAAAAGCTTTTCTGTCCGTTAATTGGGTCACCTAAAACGGGTATATTATTGAGTTTGCAAACACTGATGAGAAAACGGCTCCCGTCCCTGCCATAGCCTGATATTGACCCAGGTAGTGATATACCGGTGTAGTGATAAGGAAACAGGGTGCGGATGACATCATGGCGCGGACAAATGAGTCCATAATGACGCCGGATATATGGGCGCAAACCGTATCAATTCATGCTTGCATAACCGGGGACGTCCATATATGGTCAATAAAAATTGGTCACTGACTTAGCGTTTTCCCAAAATAATCGTTCTGATTCGTTGGGGGTCAATCCATTGTTATACCAATGGGGCCGAAGCTGGCTATAATAACCGATTATATAATTCGTGATGGAACGAAAGGCTTCTCTAAAATCTGAATATCCTTCTTCAGGAACCCATTCACTTTTCAAACTCCTGAAAAAGCGCTCCATTGGGCTATTATCCCAGCAATTTCCCCGGCGACTCAGGCTTTGTTTGAGGCCATAGCGCCACAATAACTGTCTGAAGGCTTTGCTGGTATAGTGGCTGCCTTGATCGCTGTGAAACAGGACACCTTGTGGCCTTCCCCTTGATTCAAATGCCATTTCTAACGCTTTCTTCGTCAACTCAGCGTCCGGGGAGAAGGACATCGCCCAGCCAATGGGTTTGCGGGCAAACAGGTCGAGAACCACCGCCAAATAAACCCAGCGGTGGCCTGCCCAGATGAAGGTCACATCGCCACACCAAACCTGATTGGGTTCGGTCACCGCGAACTGACGGCCAAGGTGGTTAGGAATATCAACATGTTCCTGCTCCTTACGCGTATAACGGTGTTTTGGTTGCTGGCGACTAGTCAGCCCCAGTTCAACCATTAACTTCCCGGCCAGCCAGCGGCCGAGTGGCACGCCTTTGGCCGTCACCATAGCGGCAATCGTTCGGGCACCCGCCGAGCCGTTACTCTCGTTAACGGCTTCACGAACTAGACTTTTTAGCTTGACGCGTTGAGCATCGGGTTTTTCTGTCCGATAACGCCAAGCCTGATAACTACTGCGATAGACCCCGAACAGTCGACAAAGGGAAGCCACCGGATAATGCACTCTGAATTGCTCGGTTAACGAGAACTGTTCAGGGCGTCCGATATCAAGAGTGCGGAGGCTTTTTTTAATATTTCGTTTCCCATTTCAATACGTTGCAGTTTCTTTTTCAGCTCACGTATTTCAATTTGCTCCGGCGTGATGGGCTGGGCTTTAGGGGATTTCCCTTGCCGTTCCTGCCTCAACTGACTCACCCAGCTTCCCAAGGCTGATTTACTGACATTCATTGCCTTGGCGGCCTCCATCACACTGTAATTCTGATCAAGGACTAACTGGGCGGATTCCAGTTTGAACTCGGGGCTGAAACGTCTTTTCATTATGTCACCTGTTTAATTGTTGAAGTGAGAATATCATCCCTATGACGGTGACCAAAATTAGTGTGCCACTTCAGATCTGGGACGGCTTGACGCCTCTGGCAAGCATGAGCAAACCCGTTCCTCGCGTACGGACGTCCCGGTGTGGGTGATTCAAGGCCAGTTGTTGCAATGTAATTCGTTCAGGCTCAGAAAGTGTTATCTTCGATTTCATAAGAACAGGTGGAAAATTGGGTTATCGGGTTATTGATTATAACAGTAATGCAGATAATTTATCTTATTAACTTAATATTGTTTGTTTCGTATTTGTGAAATTTATTAAAATGTAAGATGGATTATGTAATATAAATACGATGTAAAAATTTTTATTGGAAATGTATCCAAACCTTTATCTATATATTGAAATTTTACATAAGAATAATCAGGAAATTCACATTTCATTATCTCCTTTCTTTTCAATATATGGCGTACTATATCAACCGATTTGTGAAATATTGTAGAAAAAATTAGCCACTGGGCTGCATGATTTTCCATTTTCGTTGTGATCTGAGTTTATTATCATGACCTTTTTCAGATAGACAACAAACAGAGCCATCTTTATGTCGCAAGAACCACTACTCTCACGCCTGAATCCTTACCCGATCCGCGTTAAAAATTTACTCTCCAACAGTGAAGTAAATTCTGGGTTGTCCAATTTTGTGGTAAAAACAGGTGTATATTTTAGAAACAATATATTTGTTAACCTTACGATCTGTATTCTAGCGATTGGTTATGAACGAATCGCACTTTTAGCAAAGCCTGCCGTAAACCCTCGATAGGGCGGGGAGCAGTCACTTTCTTAATTGTGTTTAGGCATATTATATGGGGTGTTTTTTGGGGCTGCTAATAAGAAAATAGCTTAAAATAACCCTAATTGCACGAAAATGAGCAAAACTGAAAGCGTATTAAATTCACGGTGATAGTAAGAAATGGCAGGTGTTTGACAATGAAATTGAGATATTTATTTTTGCTATTTAGCCTATTTCTTATTGGCTGTACCAATCCTGCTTCCAAATCTACTCCCCCTCCGTTAAGCGTTGCTCTTTCTGATCCGATAATGGTCATAGCCCAGCTAAGAGATCAACTTGAACAATGGCATAGTACACCATACCGTTACGGTGGCATGGATAGACATGGTGTTGATTGTTCTGGTTTTGTCTATCGTACTTTTTATGATCGTTTTAATATCCGGCTTCCCCGTACAACGAGTGAACAAACCAGATTAGGCACAAAGATTAGCAAAGATGATTTGATGCCGGGGGACTTGGTCTTTTTCAAGACAGGCAGTGGTGAGAGTGGATTGCATGTGGGTATTTATGATACTAACAATGAATTTATTCACGCATCCACCAGCAAAGGGGTAATCCGTTCCTCGCTTGATAATGTGTATTGGCGTCGTGTCTTCTGGCAGGCCCGCAGGATATGATCCCACTTTCATCCCATTTCTCCAGCAATGCTTTATGATATCTTAACCCTCTGTTTTCCTTTGCTGGAGCCAAAAATGTCCACATTACGTCTGTTGCTGTCAGATTCCCACGATCCTTGGTTTAATCTTGCTGTTGAAGAGTGTATTTTTCGACAGATGCCACCAAATCAGCGTGTTCTTTTCTTATGGCGTAACGATAATACTGTCGTAGTTGGGCGTGCACAAAATCCTTGGAAAGAGTGTAATACCCGAAGAATGGAACAAGATGGCATTAAACTGGCTCGACGTAGCAGTGGCGGTGGGGCCGTTTTCCACGACTTAGGTAATACGTGTTTCACTTTTATGGCCGGTAAACCTGAATATAACAAAACTGTTTCCACGCAAATCATCCTTGAGGGGCTGAAAAAATCCGGGATTCATGCGACAGCTTCTGGTCGCAATGACCTGGTTTTATTTTCCCCTGAAGGAGAACGTAAAATCTCTGGTTCTGCATATCGGGAAACTAAAGATCGGGGATTTCATCACGGAACTTTATTGATTAACGCAGATTTGAATCGTCTTGCCGATTACCTTAATCCTGATCCTAAAAAATTACAGGCGAAAGGTATTACGTCGGTTCGTTCCAGAGTAACAAACTTATCTGAATTATTGCCCGATATTACACATGAAAAAATTTGTAAGGGCATTATTGAAGCATTTTTTGACCAATTTGGCGAAACAGTTAAGGCGGAAATTATTTCACCGCAGTTTTTACCTGATTTGCCGGGCTTTAGTGATATTTTTGCTAAGCAGAGTAGTTGGGAATGGAATTTTGGTCAGGCTCCAGCATTCAGTCACACATTAGATACACGGTTCCGTTGGGGAGGAATTGAGCTGCATGTTGATGTTGAACATGGTGTGATTAGCCGTTGCCAGATGTTTACCGACAGTCTTGAACCTGCCCCGTTTGAATTACTGGCTGAAAAGTTAATTGGGGTATTGTACCAGCCAGAGGCAGTTGGACGGATCATTCAACAAATTAGCGAGTTATACCCCTCTTTGGATACAGAGTTACAGCAATCGTATCATTGGCTCATCAATGAATTGAAATAATCTGAAAATTTAGCAAAGTGTGAAAAAAAATGGTCAACTACAGGGAAGTTGACCATAAAGGGTGACACTTATTAAAAACTTTTATTCTTCACAATGTAAGAAGGTCTTAAATTCAGGTAGTTGCCCGTTTTCTCTGAACTTAGCCGGTGTAGTATTAAAATGTTTTTTAAATATCCGGGTAAATGTAGCCTGAGAACTAAAACCATATTGCAGAGCAATATCAAGAATCGGCAAATTATCTTCACGCAAAGATCTGGCTGCTTCATGAAGACGGCGTCGGCGTACGTATTGGCCTAGTGTACAGCCTTTTAATTCCTTAAAAATTCGTTGTAAATGCCATTTTGAATAGCCACTTTTATGGGCAATAGCATCTATCTTTATACCTTCTGCTCGTTGAAGTTGGCTTTCTAACCATCTGACAATATCGTTGATAACATTTTCTAACATGTTTACCTCCCACATGAGTGGGGTTTTTGCTAAAAAGATACCGATATATAAGTAATTATTTACGTTATTGTGCGTGTCATTTTAAGAATTTCTTTTTTGTCGTATACGCAAAACGTGCGATTTAGGGTTAATAATTTGAGGTAGAATAATTTGAGGCAAAATAGTCAGAAGCTGAGGCAAATTTTGCTTTAGTCTGCAAAATTTGCCTTTTTTCTTATCCGGGCAATAAATTTTAAACTGTAACTAATCAGCTAACATCCGAAAGATAAAGAGAATAATCGCTTTTTTTACTGCCTGAGATAGATTTGTGGTTGATGAGTTTCAGGATGTTGGGTAACACCTAAATCAGCTTGATACCATTGTTTGAGAATATCGTCCCGCAGTACATCGTGTGGAGTGCCGGATGCGACTAATTTTCCTTTGTGCAAAAGGATAATTTTGTCAGCATAAAGGGCTGCCAAGTTCAAATCATGCAGCACACAGCAGACGGCTATAGGATGTTGACGCGTCAGGCGGTGAACGAGCCGTAGTGTGTGTTGTTGATGATAAAGATCCAGTGCTGAAGTGGGTTCATCCAAAAAGAGGCAAGATTCTGTAGGCTCAGGATGCCAAAGTTGGGCCAAAACTCTCGCTAACTGAACTCGTTGTTGTTCTCCGCCGGAAAGTTGTTGGTAATTTCTTTTTCTCAGTTCTTCGCATTCAGTTAATGCAATAGCTTCATCAATAGCGATTTTGTTGTGAGCATTTTCATGGGGAACACGACCCATTGCAATGACTTCTTCCACACTAAAAGGAAAAGAAAGGGAACTATATTGTCGCATTACTGCACGAATGCGTGCGAGTTGCTGAGTCGGCCAGCGGGAAATGGGAACGCCTTTTAACAGGCATTCTCCTGAGTTTAGCGGAATATAGCCAGTTAATAATCGTAACAGTGTCGATTTTCCTGCCCCATTTGGGCCAATAATCGCAACTACTTCCCCAGAACGGATGGAAAGTGAAACATCTCTGATTATCTGGTGCTGGCCGATAAAATAATTTAAATTTTTAGCTTCAAGTAAATTATCTGACATGATCGGCTCCATTATAAACGGCCTCCTGATGACTTAAGAATCAGCCATAAGAAATAGGGAGCACCAATCAAACCCGTTATCAATCCTACTGGCATTTCGGCAGGAGAAACCAATGTTCTGGCCAGTGTATCGGCGGTTAACAAAAGGCATGCTCCGCCCAAAGCTGATATTGGTAACAACCAAGTATGATCGCCACCAAACCGCATTCTGGCAAGGTGTGGAATAACCAAACCGATAAAACCAATGACACCTGTCAATGCAACTGCACATCCAATCAACAACGCACTCAGTAACAATAATTGATATTTAGTACGCTGGACATTAATGCCTAAATAATGCGCTTCTTCATCGCCCAGTTGAAGCAAATTTAACTTTCGTGATTGGCTGAATGTCAGTATACAAACGGGAATAATGAGGGATGCGGCAATTATCAGCGTTGGCCATTGAATTTGGCTTAACGAGCCCATCATCCAAATAGAAAACTGGCGCAATTGTTGATCGTTACTGATATAACTTAATACACCAATAAATGCCATGCACAGTGCATTAATCGCGATACCTGCGAGTAGCAACTTTGATAGGTTACCGTGGCTATATTTATTAAGAGAGAATATCAGGGTGGATACCAATAAGCTGCCCGCAAAAGCTGCAATAATATGGCCGTATAACGCAATACTGGCTGGTAAAGTGAAAGGCAGGACAATAGCCATTGCTACTGTAAGTGCTGCTCCACTGCTGATCCCTAATAACCCGGGGTCGGCCAGAGGGTTGCGGAATAACCCCTGCATCACGGCGCCAGACACAGCCAATGCACATCCGACAAGAATTGCCAATAGAATACGTGGCAGCCGAATATTCAACCAAATTTGCCACTGTGGATCCTCTAAAGAGGATTCCCACAGGGTTTTAAAAGAAAGTGGCAATGCCCCCATATTGGCTGAGCTGATTGCTAGAAAGAATAACAATAAACCCAGTATTATCAAGCCAATACTGGGGGATTGAGAACGACTCATTGCACTTTCTCCGCTGCTTCACGGACTTGTTTCATCACAGCAGGAGTTTGCAGACCAAATCCAAGCAGACCCATTTCATCAACAACAACGATCTGTTTTTTCTTGCCTGCGGGTGTGAAATTTAACCCGGGAAGTTGCCAAACTTTATCCATACCGCCTAAAGTCTTCAATCCTTCTGTGCTGACCAGTAACAAATCTGGCTTGCTGGCGATAACACCTTCTTGAGACAAAGGGCGATATCCTTGAATTCCTTGCATTGCATTCTTTGCACCGATCGCACGAATAATCTGATCTGCGGCTGTTTTTTGGCCGGCAGCCATTGGCATAATGCCACCGTGGCTCATGACAAAAATGACTTTAGTGGGAATATCTGATGTGGTGATGTTTGCTAATTGTTGCCGATATTGGGCAATCAATGCTTCACCGTGCTTTTCCTGATTGACCGCCTTGGCGACGGTCATGATTTTTTCAGGCACGGCTTCTAACGAGGTTTCGCTGGTCACTTTAATAACTTTTACACCGGAATCTTCGACTTGCTTGAGTGTCAGAGAAGGTTGAGCCGATTCACTGGCGATCACCAATGATGGGCGCATAGACAAAATTCCTTCTGAATTCAGCATCCTCATATACCCTACATCGGGTAGAGAAAGTAATGCTTTGGGATTTTGGCTGGTACTGTCCCTTGCGACAACATGCTTTCCTTCGCCAAGTGCAAAAACAATTTCAGACACATCGCCACCAATTGTAACAATGCGTTCAGCAGAGAGCACATTGAAGGAGATGGCAAGCATAAATGTTAGAAGCCACTTTTTCATGCTATATAAGTTTCCTGTTCTGGTTGCAGTTTAGGCAGTGCGGCGATTTGTTCACGCCATTTAGCTTGCTCTGGGGTACCTTCGGTGCGTTGACCGTATAACTGTGCGATTTGATTTCCATTGGCATCAAATAACTCAAGACTGGTGACAAAACCATTATCTGTTGGTTTACGGGTAACCCAGCTTTCAGCAATGGCACTTTCAATCAGGTGCAGAGTGAAATTGAAGTTGAAAATATTGAGCCATTTCTGAGAGGAGTTTTCTTCCTGATAAGGCACCAAACGCTCCAGTTTGCCGGTAAAAATCTGAACACAACCACGGTTTCCGACAAAGATCATGATTTCGTTCTGATCGTTATAGGCAGTTTCAACGATCTGGTTTACTGCTGAATTATCAACACGATATGCCAAATCATCACTGACTGCATTGAAAATCTGCTGGCGGTTCAGATTATGGCGTTTCATCATGATGAAGAATTGATGAACATCAGTCATTGCTCGCCATTCTTCATCTAACTGTGCACGTAATTGTTCAGTGACTTCTGCATGCTCAGGTACTTTTTCTGGCTGGATCTCTAGCGCTGGATTTTCATTGGACTGATATTTTTCGATCAAAGCATCCCATGCCGCCATATCGGTGCTACTGGTGGTATAGACCTTATGCAGTGCGTCACCTTGGCGATCAAAGAATTGAATGCTGTGACGTATACCATTCTTGGTAGATTCAACCAAAGAGAAAATACTGTTCCAGTGTTCGAAGAACAGACGCAGGTCAAGTTCACGTGGGTTGAGGATCAAACCAACGTGTGGGCTGAATTTGGTATTTTCGTAACGACCAATATGCTCGTGAACGGCGAAATCATTACGGGTAATTGCCTTGGTTTCGCCAACTGTCGCCAGTTCCTGAAGTAAGGTTGGAGCATCAATATTCAAACGTTTGGCGTCAATACCGACACGGCTTTGCAATAACTCTCCTTCGCTGACATTGAGGTAAGCCGCGAGGTCACGTGCATATTTAGCTTTGTTATCTGCTTTGGCTTGTTGGTAACGTTCATAAAGTGATTGATTCACAGTTGCTAACTCCTTAAAAAATGGCGTTAAAAATACATTTCATTTTAAAAATTAATGGTATGGTCTATTACTATTTACCATTGGTAACTGACGAACAGTTTGGCGTTGCGACCCGTTTGTGGTGTACCCAAAGATGAGTAATAGGCTTTATCGAAAGCATTACCCAGTACGACAGAAGTCGTCAGCCCTTTTAATGCGCCATCACTGTGATAGCTGACATAGAAATCATTGACGCCATGCCCTGAATATTGTTGGATTTTCTGCCCTCGCTCGTTTTTATCACCATTTACCCCTCTAAGATTGGTATGTTGGGTAAACTTACCGATCCAACCAATGGAGAAACCTGTAGTAGATAATGGAATGTCCAATGTACTGGTCAGAGTATCTGGGCTGAGAGCTTCGATAGATGCGCCCGTTTCTTCGTTCTTACCAGTTGTATGGTTGTAAGCGAGACCCCAAGAGAACCAATCAGAGTCATATGTCATAGAAACATCCCAACCCCAAATTTTAGCCTTTGGAATATTCAATGACGTTGTAAATCTCATATCAGAGGTGACAATAGAAGATATGTAGTCTTTCGCTTTAGTATCAAAATAACTGGCCTTAAGTTTCAAGCCGTCATTGCTGGCTAACAAATCATCAAAACGCAGCCCGAAACCATATTCTTGTGTCTCATTGTTTTCAGGGCGTAAATTTGGATTTGGTTTCCAATAGTTTGTAAATCCTGGGCGTCCTTTCATTGGAGGCATATCAAAATGTTTCGAATCGTTATACATTTCGCCCATGCTTGGAGCACGGAATGCCTGAGAATAGGAAGCAAACATCATCAGCCAATCGGCTGGAGTAATGCTAATGGCGCCTTTTGATGACCATTTGTTAGCACTGATATCGTCATATTTGTTATTTGAAGACTTATAATTGTCATAACGCGTACCCGCAATAAACGAAATAGGCAATTCCTGTAAAGTCATTTCGTCCTGAATCCAGCCGGATGCAAAACGAATATCCGCATTGGGAAAACCTACAACAATATCACTGCTTGGCTTTTGTCTTTGTTTATAGATTTCGCCACCGTAGGTAAATTGGTGCGCTGCAAAAGCAGTGCTTGGCAGATGGGAGCGGTTTTCAAGTTTTATGCCATAAGTTGCTTGTTTGCGGCCTTCAAAGCTTTTGTCTTTATTTTTGGTATTAATATTTACATCGGAATAATAAATATCCGCTCTGGCGTTTAACCAGTTGTAATCTGATGGATTCAGTTGATAAGTCAGATGTGCATCCCGTTGCGCTGTGGTGCGGTCTATCTTTTGGTTTCTACTATTATCGTTAGGTTCTTGTGGATTTTTGGGTTCATGTGCTTCATTGCGGTAATAGCGTAAGTCACCGCTGAGCGTTTGGCTGTCAGTTATTTTCCAGGAGCCTTTTGCCAGAATATTACCAATGGTTTCATCATTACGACCTTGCGTGCCGTCTCCGTAGCGGATATTACCTACATCGCGGGTACCAAATGCCAATAATCCATCGAGTTGTTCTGTTTTACCAAATGCGGTCCCACCAAATCCCAGACTGTGATCCCCTGTGCCTGCGCGGTTAAAAACGCGAAAACCTGTGTTCTTACCTTCTTCCAATAAATCAGCAGCATCTACTGTTTGGTAGGCAATAACACCACCGAGAGCGCCACTACCATATAATAGAGCCGATGGACCCCGAACGATTTCGACTTGCTTAATCAGTGCAGGATCAAGGAATACGCCATTAAGATGCCCGGTATCGGTTCCTTGCCGAATGCCATCCACAAGGGTAAGAACACCTTTCTGAGAGTAACCTCTCATATTGATATCTTGTCCATTGGCGCGTCCAGAGCCAGCAATTTCAATTCCCGGAATTTTGTTCAGTAAATCATTTGCATTACCTGCAACTTTGCTACTGGCTGAATTACCATCAATGACCGTAACCATCATCGGAGCCTCAAAACTGTCACGCTGATTACCCGTGGCGTAAACAGTTAAAGTGTCTTTGGATGATTTGTCTTTTTCAGAAACTACTGTCGCTGCATTCGCTGAAGATAAACTTGCAAAGATAGCTACAGTTAATGCAGACAATCTTAGGCTGGGCGATTTAATTAGGGTCATGCAGGTCAATCTCCGTGCTTAAATAGTGTCTTATAAATTAAAACGAAAGAGCAACACCTTGCTGATATTTAAAAGGTGAGCTTGCTAAAAATTTTGCTATGTCAGAATAAATTTGCTGCATTTTGTCGAATGTGTTGAGGGAATCTGCTTTTTTTGCAAATTTTCATGGCATACAATTTTGTTGATGGTGATTGGTCATCAATACAATTGCGCTTTACAGAATCGTTGGATAGATCAGGAAGAATCTGCTGTTGCAGGAGGTTAGTGTAGCAATGTTGACGATACGCTAATTTTTCCATAACCAAATTTGAACAATAATTATTCTAATGTTGAGAATAATTATCGTTTCAATAGAGGTTAACTTCAAGTTATTTTTTTTATACCTATGTTAAATGATCAATTGATTGATTTTTATGATTTTTTATGAAGTTATCTGACTCCGGCAGTAACAAACAGGAGCCAGAATAGGGAAAGGATTCAGGAACAATTTTCAACGGCATTGGCAAGGATACTGATAAATTGTTCGGTATCCTGCCAGCCAAGGCATGGATCGGTAATGGATTGTCCGTAGGTCAAAGGTTCTCCCTGAACCACTTTTTGAGTACCTTCCACCAAAAAGCTTTCAGCCATAATGCCGGCAATGGCAGTTGAACCAGCCTGAATCTGTTCTCCAAGATTTTTTGCGATATCTAATTGACGGCGATGGATTTTCTGACAATTAGCGTGGCTGCAATCCACAATCAAGCGTTCGGGTAAGTTAAACTCACGTAATTTATGGCAGGTTGCTGCAATCTCTTCCGCCCCGTAATTCGGTTTTTTTCCGCCACGCATAATAATATGCCCATAGGGATTTCCACTGGTTTGATAAATGGTCATTTGGCCATTTTTGTCAGGAGACAGGAACGTATGTCTGGCCCGTGCTGCACGAATGGCATCAATGGCAATCAGTATATTGCCATCTGTCCCATTTTTAAAACCAACTGGACATGACAGGGCAGAAGCCATTTCTCTGTGGATTTGGCTTTCTGTGGTTCTGGCGCCAATAGCTCCCCAACTAATTAAATCGGAGATGTATTGGCCTGTCACCATGTCCAAAAATTCTGTGGCGGTGGGAACACCTAATTCATTGATATCAATTAATAGCTTACGGGCAAGTGATATCCCTTCATTGACCTGACAGGAACCATCTAGCATCGGATCTGAAATTAAACCTTTCCAACCAACGACTGTTCTCGGCTTTTCGAAATAGGTTCGCATTACAATTTCCAGGCTGTGCTGGTATTTTTCACGTAATGTGCGTAAGCGGGAGGCATAATCAAGGGCTGCATCAACATCATGGATGGAGCAGGGGCCAATGATGACCAATAAACGTTGATCATCGCCTGTCAGAATGGACTCGATACGTTTTCGTGACAATGTCACATTTTGCAGCGTCTTTTCTGATATAGGGTATCGTTCGGCAAGCGCTTTAGGTGTGATAAGGCTGTCAATACGGTGGGTTCTTAACTCATCTGTTTTGTACATATACTTTCTCGAATTTTCCTTCATATTGAGACAGTGTCTGGAATGACAGAAATTACAATAACTCAACTTTCAGCAAATTCAACAGACAATAATGCTATTTGAGCGAGAAAGTGCCGTGAATAAATATTGTGAAACACGCGGGTATCAGAATCAGAACATACGGCGTTTCAATCCCATATTATCAATAATCTTGGTTGAAATTTCTTCAATGGAATAATTGGTGGTATTCAAATAATTAATCTTGTTTTTACGAAATAGTGCTTCAACTTCAGCAATTTCTACGCGGCATTGACGTAATGAAGCATAACGGCTATTTTCTCTTCGTTCTTCTCGAATGGCTGCAAGCCTTTCTGGGCTGATAGTCAGGCCGAACAATTTATGCTGAAAGGGTTTTAAATCAGGAGGTAACTGTAAGTTATCCATATCATCAGCAGTGAAAGGATAGTTTGCGGCCTGAATACCAAATTGCATGGCAAGATAGAGGCTGGTCGGTGTTTTCCCACAACGGGATACTCCGAGAATGATCACTTGGGCTTGATCAAGATTGCGTAATGAAACGCCATCATCATGAGCAAGAGCATAATCAACAGCGGCAATACGAGCATCATATTGACTCAGATTTTTTTTGGATAATCCATGGGTTCGATGTAATTCTGGTTGTGGAGCTATACCTATTTCTTGTTGTAATGGCGCAACCAGTGTCTGGACAATATCCTGACAAAACCCATCGCTGCGGGTAATAATGCTTTTTACTTCATCTGAAATGATGGAATAAAAGACCAATGGCCTGATTTGGGTTTGCTGATATATCGCATTTATTTGATCTCTGACTTCTTCAGCCCGAGTTTTGTTAGTCACGAAAGGCAGGGTATAGGAGGTAATAGCAATTGGAAATTGAGATAAGACGGCGTGGCCTAATACTTCTGCGGTAATTGCTGTCCCATCGGAAATAAAAAATACGCTGCGTTCCGATTTTTCATTTTCTGCTGTTTGGGGGAGGTAAGTTTCCATCATTGTTTCTTTCTTTTATGGTTAGATTGTTATTGTTAGTTATCAAAATTTATAAGGTTGTTTGGCTGAATCGTTTTTATCAAGGGTTATCAATACACCTATGTTTTCCGATTATACCTGTAAAAAAATAATATTGTTGGGTTGATCGATTCACCTTTCCATATATGGCAAAACAATGTGCTAGGCTATTTCCTGCTGTGAAGAGCAGCCTTAATTTTTCCGATTTGTACTTCGAGAATGTAAAAAAGGATAGTTTCTAATGTCCAATAATGGCCTCACCCCAAGCAATGTACTCTGGTATAACCAATTAGGCATGAATGACGTTAATCGGGTCGGTGGTAAAAACGCCTCTCTTGGTGAGATGATTACCAATCTGGCAGAACTTGGCGTATCTGTTCCTAATGGTTTTGCAACGACTGCACAGGCATTTAATGATTTTCTGGAACAAAGTGGTGTAAACCAGCGCATTTATCAATTGCTGGATGAAACCAATGTTGATGATGTCAATCAACTGGCCAAGGCTGGCGCACAGATTCGTCAATGGGTGATTGATACGCCATTTACGGCTCAACTTGAAAAAGATATCCGTGATGCTTATCTGCAATTGTCTGAAGGCGAACCTGATGCTTCTTTCGCTGTGCGTTCTTCTGCAACCGCAGAAGATATGCCGGATGCTTCTTTTGCTGGACAGCAAGAAACTTTCTTGAACGTGCAAGGCATTGATGCGGTGATGGTTGCCATCAAACATGTTTTTGCATCACTTTTCAATGATCGCGCTATCTCTTATCGCGTTCATCAGGGATATGATCACCGTGGTGTTGCGCTCTCTGCGGGCGTACAGCGGATGGTACGCTCTGATCTGGCATCATCTGGCGTGATGTTCACAATTGATACTGAATCAGGTTTTGATCAGGTTGTGTTCATTACATCAGCTTATGGTCTCGGTGAGATGGTTGTACAGGGTGCAGTGAATCCTGATGAATTTTATGTCCATAAACCTACTTTGAAAAATAATCGTCCCGCAATAGTGCGCCGTAATCTTGGCTCTAAAAAAATTCGCATGGTTTATGCTGATAGTAAAGAGCATGGAAAACAGGTGCGCACGGAAGATGTACCAGACGAGTTAAGCAATCGCTTCTCTTTGTCTGATAGTGAAGTAGAAGCGCTGGCAAGACAGGCACTATTGATTGAAAAACATTATGGACGCCCGATGGATATCGAATGGGCAAAAGATGGACACAATGGCAAGTTATATATTGTGCAGGCTCGTCCTGAAACTGTTCGTTCAAATCAACAAGTGATGGAACGTTACCAGCTCAATGAAAAGGGTAATGTGCTGGTGGAAGGCAGGGCTATTGGTCACCGTATTGGCGTTGGCACTGTCAAGGTTATTCATAATCTTGGTGAAATGGATCGCATTCAAGTCGGGGATGTGCTGGTAACGGACATGACCGATCCAGATTGGGAACCCATTATGAAAAAAGCGGCGGCCATTGTCACCAATCGTGGCGGGCGTACTTGCCATGCTGCCATTATTGCCCGTGAGTTGGGGATCCCCGCTGTTGTTGGTTGCGGAGATGCGACCGAACGTCTGAAAGAAGGCCAGAAAGTAACGGTTTCTTGTTCGGAAGGTGATACTGGTTTTGTTTATCAGAATAAATTGGATTTCAGCGTTCAGAGTTCTCAGGTTGATGAACTGCCGGAATTAGATGTTAAGATCATGATGAATGTCGGCAACCCTGATCGTGCATTTGATTTCGCTTGTTTACCAAATGAAGGGGTTGGTCTGGCGCGTTTGGAATTTATCATTAACCGGATGATTGGCGTGCATCCTCGCGCGTTACTTGAATTCTCCCGGCAGTCACTTGAATTGCAAGAGCAGATTAAATCGTTAATGTTGGGATATGATGACCCAGTTGAATTTTATGTGGGGCGATTAACTGAAGGCATTGCAACATTAGCAGCAGCATTTTGGCCGAAACGTGTAATTGTTCGTTTGTCAGATTTCAAATCCAATGAATACGCGAATCTGGTCGGTGGAGAGATGTATGAGCCGCACGAAGAAAATCCGATGTTGGGTTTCCGTGGAGCGGGCCGTTATATTTCTGACAGCTTCCGCCAATGCTTCGCTCTGGAATGTGAAGCGGTCAAGCGAGTGCGCAATGTTATGGGGCTAACTAATGTTGAAGTCATGATCCCATTTGTACGTACAGTGACTCAAGCTGAGGCTGTGGTAGCTGAATTGGCATCTCAAGGCTTGAAGCGTGGAGAAAATGGTTTGAAAGTCATTATGATGTGTGAAATTCCATCAAATGCGTTATTGGCAGACCAATTCCTTGAGCATTTTGACGGTTTTTCAATTGGTTCAAATGATATGACTCAGTTGGCTCTGGGGTTAGATCGCGATTCTGGTGTAGTATCTGAATTATTCGATGAACGTAATGATGCCGTAAAACAATTACTTTCTATGGCAATTCAAGCAGCGAAGCGTCAAGGGAAATATGTTGGTATATGTGGACAAGGCCCTTCTGATCATGAAGATTTTGCAGCATGGTTAATGAAAGAGGGAATTGACAGTTTATCGCTTAATCCAGATACGGTAGTGAAAACTTGGATTTCTTTGGCTAAAAGTAACTAGCTGAATATAATTCAGGCCTGAATTTAAAAGCCTGTCAAAATATTCGCAGGCTTTTATATTCTATGTAACATGATCTTTTTTAGTGATGATGATTAATTAATAGAAGAAAAACTAAAAAAATGCCAAAAAAAAAGCCTATCATGGGCTGACAGGCAAAGACTACACACAGCAATATATATTACTTCGTTCATCTCAGCCTATGGCGTTTATAGGCTGAGGTAGCAATTCACTGGGAAACATTTGTTTCGATGTAAAGAATACTAATTTAATAAATGAGTTTATTCTTTAAGAATCCTCTTAATAAATAGAACCTGGAAAAGAAACTTTGAAAAAATAACTTTTTTGTAACAATTTTCCGGTGATTTTTATTTCTTTTGAAAAATGAATTTATTTTTTAGATAGGACTTGGAAGGTATATTCATCGCAATGATAATTGCGTGAGAAAATAATATTCTCACGCAGTTATTTGATTATTTAACGTGCTTCTTGCTGAAATGTTTTTCTGTATCTGCCATATTACTTTCAGGCTTAGGGACTTCATTCATCCATGCCAACAGGAGGCTGTAAGAAATTGCCAGTACAACAGGGCCAATAAATAACCCGATTACACCCAAAGAAAGTATACCGCCGATTACACCAGTAAGAATTAAAACCATCGGTAAGTCAGCGCCAAGGCGAATAAGGAAGGGGCGAAGCACACCATCCATTGTTGTCAGAATCAGGCTCCAGATAACCAAAATGGTTCCCCATGTTGTTTCTCCTGTCCAATAAAGCCATGCGATAGATGGAATGAGGACGAGTAGAGGCCCTAGCTGGGCAACACAACATACAAACATCAGCACTGTTAATATCATTGGATAGGGAATGCCGGCAATGGCTAGCCCAATTCCACCTGCGATAGCTTGAACCAATGCTGTGACAACCACACCAAGAGCAACGGCGCGAATGGATTGTGCTGCCAGTAATACGACTGCATCACCACGTTTATCTGCCAGCCGGATAGCGAAATGGCGAATACTGAGCATAACCTGTTCACCTTTCCAATACAGTAATACGCTGAACATCACCATCAGCGCCAGATGGAAAAGGAAGCGGCCTGCATTAGCGGCTTGAGTAAAAAACCATGTTGCTGCTTTACCGATATAAGGCGGAATTTTGTTGAGAAGCAGGTTACTGCCATCAGCAATGAGAGCTTGCCATTTAAGATATAAGTCATCGCCAACAACAGGTATTCGGCTGAGCCACTCCAATTGTGGCAGATGAAAAGCAGAGGGGGATTTTGCCCATGCAATTAATGGTGCACTGTTTTCCACCAAGCTGCTGACCAGTAATGCGATCGGAATAACGAACAATAAGACTAATAGTAACGTCATTATGGAAACGGCGATCCAGCGCTTTCCCCATAATCGTTGTTGCAGTTTTTCTAACAAGGGCCAAGTTGCGATAACGACCATTCCTGACCAAATGAATCCCAATATGAAAGGGCTTAAGACCCAAAAACTGGTTGTAATGAGCAATAAAATGAAAAATAGAGCGAATAACAGTTTGGGCAGATCTTGGTATGATTGCGATTTTTCCATGAAATAATTTCTCTTGGCAATTGAAAATACTGTTGGCAATAACAATGGTAATTAAATATAACGTTATTTTACTGGTTGCTCAAAATAGATAAATATTGTGATATGGTTAAAAGCCTGCCTCTCAGGCAAGTGTCTGAGTTACGCTACCCTAGATAGTATATAAATAGAACGCAATGTTGATACTAAATGCTAATGAGAAAAGGGGCAACTAGCCAATGATCCCACGTATATCACAAGCCCCCCATGTCAGTGATCTGACACAGGACTATTTGACTGCATTGAAAGAAGCTGGCTTTACTGGAGACACAACCAGTAGTTACGCCGATAGACTGACTATGGCGACAGATAACAGTATTTACCAATTGTTGCCGCAAGCTGTTGTATTCCCGCGCTCCAGTGCCGATGTTGTATTATTGACAAGGATAGCAGGTGAGGAACGCTTTCAAACTCTGACATTTACCCCACGAGGTGGGGGAACTGGAACGAATGGACAATCACTTAACAATGGTATTGTGGTGGATATGTCCCGGTACATGAACCGTATTCTGGAAATTAATCCAGAACAGGGATGGGTTAAAGTCGAAGCCGGTGTTATCAAAGATCAACTCAATCAATATCTGAAACCATTTGGTTACTTTTTTTCTCCTGAACTTTCAACCAGCAATCGCGCCACTTTGGGCGGCATGATCAATACAGATGCTTCCGGCCAAGGATCGTTGGTTTATGGTAAAACCTCTGATCATGTGTTGGGTGTGCGTGCTGTTTTATTGGGAGGGGAAATGTTTGATACCCGACCTATGAATACGGCATTGGCGGAATCGATTGCTCAGGAAGAGACGCGCATTGGGGGGATTTATAAAACGGTATTGGAGCGTTGTCGTGAGCAAAGGAAGTTGATTCTTGAAAAGTTTCCTAAGCTCAATCGGTTCCTGACAGGATACGATTTACGTCATGTGTTCAGCGATGATATGCAGACGTTTGACCTTACCCGTATTTTGACTGGCTCTGAAGGCACACTGGCCTTTATTACAGAGGCCACGTTGGATATTACTCCTTTGCCAAAAGTCAGGCGGTTGGTGAATGTTAAATATGACTCTTTCGATTCTGCCCTGCGTAATGCCCCTTTTATGGTAGAAGCGAAAGCACTTTCAGTCGAAACTGTTGACTCTAAAGTGCTCAATCTGGCGCGTGAAGATATCATCTGGCATTCAGTGAAAGAATTAATCACTGATGTGCCTGACAAGGATATGCAAGGGCTGAATATTGTTGAATTCAGTGGTAATGATGAACAGCAAATTAATCAATTGGTTCACGATCTTTGCTTGCGCCTTGATGAATTGATGGCAAAAAAACAAGCGGGCATCATTGGCTATCAAACGTGCCATGACTTAATGGATATTGAACGCATTTATGCTATGCGGAAAAAATCCGTTGGATTACTTGGTAACAGTAAGGGCGCAGCCAAGCCAATTCCATTTGTCGAAGATACTTGCGTTCCACCGCAACACCTTGCTGATTATATTGCCGAATTTCGTCAGTTGCTGGATAGTCACAAACTGAATTATGGCATGTTTGGACATGTAGACGCAGGTGTTTTACATGTGCGCCCTGCGCTGGATATGTGTGATCCTCAACAAGAAGTTTTGATGAAGCAGATTTCTGATGAAATTGTTCATTTGACAGCAAAATATGGTGGTTTGTTATGGGGTGAGCATGGTAAAGGATTCCGTGCGGAATACAGCCCGGCTTTTTTTGGCGAAATTTTGTATGATGAATTGCGTCGGATTAAAGCGGCATTTGATCCATTTAATCGCTTGAATCCGGGGAAAATTTGCCCGCCAATTGGCATTGATTCCCCAATGATGAAAGTTGATGCAGCCAAGCGAGGAACCTATGACCGTACAATTCCTGTCAATGTGAGAACGGCATTTCGTGGAGCGATGGAATGTAATGGCAATGGCTTGTGTTTCAATTTTGATGTCAAAAGCCCTATGTGCCCTTCAATGAAAATTAGCCAGCATCGCATACATTCTCCCAAAGGGAGGGCAACTCTTGTCAGGGAGTGGTTGCGGCTTTTAACGGAGCAGGGGGTTGAGCCTGATTTATTGGAGCAGGGATTTGATCAGACGCGCTCCAGTTTACGAGGATTGATTGAAAAAACGCGCCATAGCTGGAAAGCATGGCGAGGAGAATATGATTTTTCACATGAAGTGAAAGAAGCAATGTCAGGTTGTTTAGCCTGTAAGGCTTGTTCAACACAATGCCCGATCAAGATTGATGTCCCTTCATTCCGTTCGCGTTTTTTGGAACTTTATCACGGTCGTTACCTGCGTCCTCTGCGCGATCATATTGTTGCGAATGTTGAGCACAGTACGCCGTTGATGGCAAAAGTACCCCGGATGTTTAATTTTTTCCTGAAACAGCCGTGGGTGCAGAAAATCAGCCAAAATACTATTGGTATGGTTGATCTGCCGTTACTTTCCTATCCGTCATTGCAACAACAGCTTGCAGGTCATTATGCTGCCAGAACGACGTTGGAACAATTAGAAATCCTATCGCCACCTGAACGTGCTCAGCATGTGTTGATTGTTCAAGATCCTTTTACGAGTTATCACGATGCGAAAGTGGTGACTGATTTTGTGCAATTGGTGGAAAAATTGGGATATAAACCTGTATTGTTGCCATTTTCACCGAACGGGAAAGCGCAACATGTCAAAGGGTTTTTGAGCCGATTTGCCAAAACGGCAGAAAAAACGGCTGATTTTCTTAATCGAGTGGCGCGTCTGAATATTTCTATGGTGGGAGTCGACCCTGCTTTAGTATTGTGTTATCGGGATGAATATCAAGATATTCTTGGCGAGCGACGGGGTAATTTTCAGGTTCAATTAGTCCATGAGTGGCTAATCAATAACCTGCCGGAAAAAATGTCACCAGAGAAGTGTGATAGCTTAATATCCAGCCAGAATTGGTATTTACTGGGGCACTGTACAGAAGTGACGGCATTGCCGAATAGCGGTAAACAATGGGGAGATATTTTCCGTCATTTTGGTTATCAATTGAATAATGTCAGTGTAGGGTGCTGTGGTATGGCAGGTACATACGGACATGAAAAGAAAAATTTGGATAACTCGATTGGCATCTACAAACTTTCATGGGCTCCGGCACTGAAAAATCTCTCTTCAGAGCACTGTCTGAGTACAGGGTATTCATGCCGCAGTCAGGTGAAACGTCTGGAAGGAAAGCAACTTAAACATCCATTACAAGCCCTATTGGAGATAATAACGTGATTTGGAAACGTAATATAGATGTGAATATGCTGAATCAATTTATTGATGAGAGCATGGTAAGACATGTAGGAATCGAGTTTACCCAGATTGGCGATGATTTTATTGAAGGAACAATGCCTGTTGATCAACGGACTAAACAGCCGTTTGGTATTCTGCATGGCGGGGCCTCGGTAGTATTGGCTGAAACACTTGGTTCGTTCGCGGGGTATCTTTGTTCAGAAGGTGAACAGCAAGTGGTAGGGGTTGAAATCAATGCCAACCATCTTAAATCTGTTCGTGAAGGCGTAGTTAAAGGCGTTTGTAAACCTATCCATCTGGGGCGTTCACATCAGGTTTGGCAGATTGATATCTATAACGATAAACAACAATTGTGTTGTACATCCCGCCTGACAACAGCGGTTTTGCCTTAGCATTATTATTCCAACCGGTGATTGCGTTTTTGTTCCTGTCAGTATTTGGCTGACGGGAACAACCTGATATATTTTTGCCGTGAATGGGATAGAATAGTCTCGCAAAGTAGTCTATTAATTAACCAATAACATTCAGGTATCAGTTCAGGAAGCATGTTATGAAACGATTTTTAACTTTGATCGGCATCTTGTTGGTTGCCATGTTATCGTTAGGGGGATTGGCTAATATCGCTTATGCTCTCGAATACCCATTGCCTCCTGCTAATAGTCGTTTGATTGGTAAAAACTCGACTTATGTTGTGCCCGATGATGGGCTTCCACTGGAATCCATTGCGACTAAATACGAAATCGGCTTATTGGCAATGTTGGAAGCTAACCCTGGCGTTGATCCGTATTTACCGAAAGCTGGTACGGAACTTATTATTCCATCGCAGATGCTACTTCCAGATACACCTCGTCAGGGGGTTATCATCAATCTGGCTGAATTGAGGCTCTATTATTTCCCCAGTGGAGCAAACCATGTCATCGTATATCCTATCGGTATCGGTCAGCTTGGACGTAATACTCCAACTATGACGACGTCAGTCAGCCAATTGATCAAACATCCAACATGGACACCAACTGCTAATATCCGCAAGGATTATGCAAGTCGGGGGATCATTTTACCTACTGTGATACCTGCGGGCCCGGATAATCCAATGGGGGATTTTGCTTTACGTTTAGCGGCTGGACGGGGTGAATATCTCATCCACGGCACGAATGCGAATTTTGGTATTGGTATGCGTGTCAGTTCGGGATGTATCCGCTTAAGGCCCGACGATATTGAACATTTGTTCCGCATAATTCCACGGGGAACGCGTGTTCAGATCATTAATGAACCCATTAAATACGCTGTAGAGCCGAACGGTAAGCGCTATGTGGAAGTTCATCAGCCCCTTTCTCAACAAGAGACAGATGATCCACAGATATTGCCAATCCCGCGTTCTGAAGGATTGATGAAATTCATTGCTGATAGTAAAACAAACGAACTTCTTGTTGATCAAGCTATAATCCGCCGTTCAGGAATGCCAGTAGAGGTAAATATAGGGCAGGTTTCAAATAGTCAAAAAGATCCGGGAGTTTTAGGGCCGATTGAAAATGGAGAAGCAACTATTTCTGAAACTAAACCCGCTAAAATCCCTCGATTACGTCAGCCAGGACCAATTTATCAACCTGAAACCTGAATCTTTAATGATATGGGGAGAAAGGGAATCATTTTTGTTTAATGAATAGGAACTGGAAAAGAGAAATGGCGTACACTGTAGTACGCCATTTTTGTTATTTGCTACAAGCTTATTTCTTGTATGAACGAACTTGGTTATTAAGGCGTTGATTCGCTCGAGCTGCTTCGTCTTTGGCTGATTGTACATCAGAACGAATAGAACTAAGGTCATTGCTCAGCTGGTCAACTTTAGAACCGAGAGTTTGAACCTGCGAAGCAAGTTGCTCGACTTTAGTCGCGCTTGAACAACCTGCTAACAAAGTAGAAGCCAGAATTACTGCACCAAGTACAACTTTAGTACGATTCATTACAATACCCTCTAGATTAAGTTAATCTCCAAGTAGCCATCTAAGTATTACACAAACTATTTTAGAAAGAGAATAAATTTTTTCTACGAAAAAAATTCTGCTGTTCTTTATCTCAAAATAAGCCAATAATTTTTGGATATCGACAATAAAATGGTAGTCGAGTAGATGATTTAACCAGAATCGTCTTAATTGTTGCGTGATGTGCATACCATTTTTACAGTTTTGACATAATAAATGAGAGCACAAATTGTCTATTTAGTTATTTTAATGGTAGAGAAGTAATTAAACCAAATATCAATAAAGTAATGCAACTTATTGTTATGTGGTAGATATTGGTTTTAAACGTCAATGAGTAAAAACAGTAAAGTATTTCTGTATTGAACATCACTATAGAAGGCTATCGAATAAATTATGGTTCTGGTGTTAGCCTGTGTTTACTAAAATTATGGTTTATTTCAACTTTGGAAATATGTTCAATGCAACTGTATATAGATTGTAAAGTTCACTAAGATAATGGTACGCCTTGGAAATATAAAAAGCCCAATTCAGTTTAATACCAATATGGGCTTTAATTATGATTGACTGTGCTGCCTGAGGTTAGGCAGCACAAGGTTCATGATTAAAAAGTACAGTCTTAAAGCACATGAACAGAAGACGTGTTTGTTGTGCCACTTGGTACCAATGCGCCAGATACCATGACAACGATATCGCCTTTATTTGCCATACCACTCGCCAAAGCAGCTTCTTTACCAATGCGGTAGAAATCATCAGTAGAAGCGATTTCTTTTACAATCTGAGTGGAAACACCCTTGACCAATAGTAATTGGCGCGCAGTGATTTCATTGGTAGTCAAAGCAAGAATTTGTGCGTTAGGGAAATATTTGCGAATAGATCTTGCAGATTTACCACCATAGGTTGCTACAACGATTAACGGTGCTTCCAATTTTTCTGCAATTTCAACAGCGCCACGGCTGACTGCCTCAGTAACGCGCAGTTTCTGAATCTTGGTATTTTCAATGCGGCTGTTCATGACGCGATCTGTACGTTCACAGATAGTTGCCATGATGGAAACCGCCTCAACAGGATATTTTCCTTTAGCGCTTTCACCGGAAAGCATGACTGCATCAGTGCCATCTAAAATAGCGTTGGCAACGTCGCCTGCTTCAGCACGGGTAGGGCGTGGGTTTTTGATCATGGAATCCAGCATTTGAGTTGCGGTGATAACAACTTTACGAGCTGCATTACATTTTTCGATCATCATCTTCTGAGCGAAGATAACTTCTTCAACTGGGATTTCAACGCCTAAATCACCGCGAGCAACCATGATACCATCTGAGGCTTCAAGAATTTCATCGAAGTTATTCAAGCCTTCCTGGTTTTCAATTTTAGAAATAATTTGGATATGTTCGCCAGCGTGGGCTTTCAGGTGCTCACGAATTTCCAGAACATCGGAGCGCTTACGGATGAAAGATGCAGCGATGAAATCTACGCCTTGCTCACAGCCGAATACCAGATCTTGTTTGTCTTTCTCTGCCAATGCAGGCAGGTTGATGGAAACATTCGGCAGGTTAACGCCTTTATTTTCGCCCAAGTCACCATTGTTCAATACTTCACAGATAACTTCAGTTTCAGTGACATTTTTGACTGTCATGGCGATCAAACCGTCATCAACCAATATGGTATTACCTGATACCAAATCTGCTGGCAGCCCCGCATAAGTCACTGCAACGCGATCTTGATTGCCGATGATGGATTTATCTGTCGTAAAGGTAAAAATCTGGCCTGCGGTAAGAGAGACATCTTTGCCTCCTTCCAGCTTCATAGTACGTATTTCAGGGCCTTTGGTATCCAGTAGGATTGCTGCTTTTTTGCCAGTTTTCGCTGTGACCGCGCGAATATTTTTAATGCGTTGACCATGCTCTTCGTAATCACCGTGAGAAAAATTCAAACGCATTACATTCATGCCGGCATTGAGCAGTTCGGTTAATTTTTCTTCGGATTCTGTTTTTGGCCCGATAGTACAAACAATTTTGGTTTTTTTCATGACAATCTATCTACTGGTTTTAATGGATTAAAAGAGTGAATCGCCAACCATTGACATTTATGCCAACATCATCTGGAGTTGTAAGTTGCGCAACATAATGGAAAACGGATAGCAGAAAGCGTCAAATGGTTTTTTAGCATGAAGTCAAGCATGTGCAGACATGCGGACTTGGTTCGATTAATCATCTGTAATTTTTTCTGAATTCGGTAAATTAATTAGCTGAAACCATTCAACTCATGACAGGAGCGTATTATAGAGACTAATTTCTGTGAAATGAATCAAAAAAACAGTTCTTGAAAAGATTTATATACAGAAAAGCAGAAATATTCTGGTTCATGTTAAAAAAATCAGTGAGTTGTTGCGCAAACAGGGTGTAGTTGAATTTTTGGCGTTTAGAACAGGTTGGGGAACAATTGGTCCATTTTATGGAATGAAGAACGACAATAAGCGAATAGAAAAAATTGGAATTACTTTCGGGAGCAGTGAGATAAGATTTGGTGCGTCCGAGTGGACTCGAACCACCGACCCCCACCATGTCAAGGTGGTGCTCTAACCAACTGAGCTACGGACGCACATAAAACTGTTTTCTATGTCAACCTGATATTTGGTGCGTCCGAGTGGACTCGAACCACCGACCCCCACCATGTCAAGGTGGTGCTCTAACCAACTGAGCTACGGACGCAATCTAAATTACCGTGGCTGACAACGGGGACGAATATTAACGGGCACTGCGCTTTCTGGCAAGGGAAAAAATGCAAATTCTTGTTCAACTGCTCGTATTTACATCTTTTAGAATGAATTTACAGCTTTTCCCTTGGATTAATAACTTAATGTACTGAATTAACGAGAGGATCGTATCAAAACAGAGTGATCAGGTTGTTTTTGTGTCCACAGAATTCGGTAACCCATCATAAACGCCGCTGCCGTCAAGCCGATAATGAAACCGATCCAGAAACCTTGTGGCCCCATCGGTTCAGTAACATAATCAGTCAACGCCAGAACATATCCGCTAGGTAACCCTAACAGCCAGTAAGCAATGAAAGTGATAAAGAAGATTGAACGTGTATCTTTATATCCACGCAATACGCCTGAGCCAATGACCTGAACGGCATCAGAAAGTTGATAAATCGCCGCAAACAACATCAAATGGGAGGCAAGAATGACAACTTCAGGATTGTCGTTATACATAAATGCAATGCGTTCGCGGAACAATACCGTGAACGTTGCCGTCATAACAGCAAGGATTAAGCCAACAACAAGACTGGTGTAAGCGGATATTTTCGCACCTTCAGTTGATTTTTGACCAAGGTTATGACCAACCCGAATAGTTGCAGCGATCCCCAATGACAGCGGGAACATAAACATCATAGAGCTGAAATTAAGCGATATCTGGTGTCCGGCAACCGCGACGACGCCAAGCGGAGAAACCAGCAATGAAACAACTGCAAAAAGTGTTACCTCAAAGAACATGGCCAGTGCAATAGGCAAGCCGAGCAGTGCAATTCGTTTTTGGGTATGCCATTTAGGGCCTGAAAAATGACTAAATGTTTGAATATCTTTTTGAGCAGGAGAATGCCTTACATATGCAAGCAACAGAAGGAACATAACCCAGTAAACCGTTGCTGTTGCAACACCACAACCAACACCGCCCAATGCTGGTGCACCAAATTTACCGTAAATGAAAATATAATTGACGGGAATATTAACCAGTAAGCCGGCAATACCTATAACCATTGCAGGTTTGGTTTTCGACAACCCCTCACATTGGCCGCGTAATACTTGATAAAATAAATAACCTGGCGCACCCCACATAATGGCATGGATAAAATCTGTGGCTTTTTGCGCCAATACAGGATCAACGTTATGTTGTGCTTCTATAATAAAACGGCTGTTATACAATACCGCGATAATTAAGATAGAAAGGAAAGCTGCAAGCCAGAATCCTTGTTGGATCTGAGAAGCAACATTTTTTCTGTGACCAGAGCCATTCATGTGTGCCACGATTGGTGTTAGGGCAAGCAATAGACCTTGACCAAACAGGATAGTTGGCAGCCAAATTGATGTACCAACGGCAACTGCTGACATCTCAACAGCCCCGGCTTTACCTGCCATGACTGTATCGACAAAACCCATTGCAGTTTGTGAAAATTGGGCGATGATTACGGGAATTCCCAAAGCGAGCAAACTACGCGCTTCATTTAAATACTTCTGCACGTACTACACCTTTTTTGATTAAAAATTAAGTAGAAAAACAAAGAATATTTCTGCGAGCAAACGATGTTAGTGGAAAATGTATCGCTTATAAGCTTTCCTATTGTATAGGACTCATTTTATTAAGCCAATCATTGCACGATGTTTGTACTCAATAAAGTAAAGTAAACTATATTCAACTAAAACTACACTCAACCAAACTAGTGTTTAAAAGTGGTGAGTGGGTTAAACTAACTTTTGCAATGTAAAATGATTAAAGAGGTTCCCATGTTTACAGGTATCGTTCAGGGAAAAGCGCCGATAGTTGCCATTGATGAAAAAATGCACTTTCGGACCCATGTTGTTAAATTTCCGGCTGAATTATTACCCGGAATTGAAACGGGAGCTTCTGTTTCCCATAACGGCTGTTGTTTAACTGTAACCAAGATCGATGGCGATTTAATTAGCTTTGATTTAATGAAAGAAACCCTGCGTTTGACCAACCTTGGTGAACTTAACGTCGGTGGTTTAGTCAATCTGGAGAGGGCGGCTAAATTTGGCGATGAAATTGGCGGGCATTTGATGTCTGGTCATGTTATTACGACAGCAGAAATTGCCAAGATCTTCACTTCAGAAAATAATCATGAAATTTGGTTTCGGATCCACGATAAACAATTGATGAAATATATCCTGCATAAAGGTTTTATCGGCATCGATGGAATTAGTCTGACAATAGGGGACGTTGTGAATAACCGTTTCTGTGTCCACTTGATCCCAGAAACTTTGGAGCGCACGACACTAGGTAAAAAACGCCTTGGTCAAAAGGTCAACATTGAGATTGATCCACAAACTCAAGCGATTGTGGATACCGTTGAACGAGTGATGGCACAGAAAGAACAGGAAAGATTGTTGTCACAACCTGAAGAATAATAAATATTATCAAGTTATGGTAAATGTTTTTGTGGCAACGCCCTGAATTGAACATGAAAGCTACAGAAATTACATTTCTGTAGCTTCTCGAACCCGAGCGATGAAGTAAATTTTTATCTGGGTACTCTCAATCCTTTTTCAATACCTTGCGGACTAAATACGATTTGCCAGAGTTGAATATCCCTCGCACGAAATGCACCTGCACAGGCATTCAAGTAATAGCTGAACATCCGTTTGAAACGCGGACTGTAGTTATGTTCTATTTCGTGCCAGCTTGCAGTAAAGCGCTTATACCATTCCATAAGCGTCAGGTCATAATCTGCGCCAAAATTGTGCCAATCTTCCATGACAAATTTTCCATTAGTCGCTTTGGCTATTTTTGAAATTGATGGTAAGCAACCGTTGGGGAAGATATATTTGGTGATCCAGGCATCGGTGCCGGATTTATTGATATTAGAACCAATAGAATGGAGAAGAAACAGACCATCGGGTCTCAGGTTCTGTTTCACTATCTGGAAATAATTGTCATAATTTTTGGGGCCA
This sequence comes from Xenorhabdus sp. PB62.4, assembly GCF_014467285.1. NCBI lineage: Bacteria > Pseudomonadati > Pseudomonadota > Gammaproteobacteria > Enterobacterales > Morganellaceae > Xenorhabdus > Xenorhabdus sp. PB62.4. The sequence continues at coordinate 28,330 of NZ_NKHR01000028.1, forward strand.
ACGTGCTCAAACATGCCAACGGAAACAATGCGATCAAACTGAAGGTTAAGGTTTCGATAATCTTCAAGGATAATTTTTACATCTAGATCCTTGCAGCGTTCCTGAGCATATTTTTGTTGCTCAGCTGAAATTGTGACTCCAGTAACAGATACCCCATAATTTTCTGCGGCATAGGCAGCCAAACCACCCCATCCACAACCGATATCTAATAAAGTCATGCCTGGAGCTAGTTGTAGTTTCTCACAAATAAGACGGAGTTTATTGGATTGGGCTTCTTCCAGGGTATTGGCATCTTTCCAGTAACCACAGGAGTATTGCATATAAGGATCAAGAATTCGGGTAAACAAATCATTACCTAAATTATAGTGTTCCTTACCGACAATCCAGGCTCGTTTTGGAGATTGTAAATTAAATATACGAGAGATAATTATCTGCAAAATATCTTTAGTATTTTTGGGGATACGACGATCCAAACCGGCCTGTAATATTTTATGAAAGAAAATATCAAGGCGATCACATTCCCACCAGCCATCCATATAACTTTCACCCAGTCCTAAAGAGCCTTCTTTCAATACTCGCTTATAAAAATCAGGATTTTTAATGCGTATATCGAAGGGGCGTTTGCCATTGATATCAATATCAGCTTCTTGAAGCAATTCATGGGCGATTCTATGCCAAGAATCCGTTATTGTTTTTTTATCTTCAACGAAAGATGAACTCATATACTCTCCAACATTTGTGTGATGGAATTTTGAGGTATCGTTTTGTAGCTGACTTTTATTATATTAAAGCCATAATGGATTGTTAGAAATAATATAGATATTAAACTAAAAAATTGCCTATCTGCCTTGAAATTTAAGAAGAGCGTCAATGCCCTGCAAAACCTCAAATTCCGAGTTTTTAGAATGAAGAATAGGTATGAGTATATGAGTGAAATGATATTTAAACAATCATCTAAAGGTCACATAATGCTGTAACCTTTAGATAATAATGTTCTTAATTATTATTTTTTTGAGAAATTGTTTAATTTATGTTTAGTGGTTTTCTTCCACATTTTTCTTTTGTAGCCAATAACCTATTGCCATTGGAACAACAGTAAGAGCCATAACTGTTGTTGTAGATAAGAGAGGATATTTCATAAAGATAGAAACAAATGAGCTTGCAACAAAACAAAGACCCAATTGAAGAGCATTTTGTAATGCAGCAGCTTTACCGCTGTTCTTAGGGTAGACCGAAAGCGCTTTTGCCACGGCAATAGGGTAGGAGGCTCCATTCATTGCGGCCATAAAGCAAAAAGGAGCAAGAATAGCCATAAATGAAGGTTCACTTAATATGGAAATTAAATAAATAATGATCATGCTTACAGCATAACCCACCAATAGGAACGGGAATACGGTTTCGCTTTTCACTTTTTCCAGCAAGATACGGCAACCATAACCGCCAATCATAAATGCCAGGGTTTGGGGAATATAACTTAGGCCAATATTGGTAGGATCATAACCCATATTATTCAAAATTATGGGCGATCCAGTCAGCCAGGCAAAAAAACCAGCACTGCAAGAAGCATAAATCAATACGTTTCCACTAAAAACAGGGGATTTTAGTAACGTAAGGAAAGAAACTGTCTTCTTATCCGTGGTTACTTCAATGTTATTGAGCTTATTGGTCAGGCAAAGTGTTGGCATTAACAGTAAGAGAGTTACTATCATTAAAACAAAGAAAATGATCCTCCAACCATCATGGATCAATAACCATGCGCCTAATAAAGGAGCGAGGGCGGGAGAAAGAGCAACCAGAGGCATGATCATGGCAAAAACGCGTTTGGCGTGCTCTGTATCATATCTATCGACGACCAGAGCCTGCCAGGAAACCGCAGCAGAACAGACGCCAACTGCTTGAATAAATCTCAGTACCAGTAATTGAGTGGCATCCGTTATCCAAAGCATACCTAAACAGCTAATGGAAAACAGAGATAGTCCGATAATAAGAACAGGTTTTCTGCCTAAGCGATCAGATAATTGTCCCCATAAAAGTTGTGCAAAGGCAAAGCCGGCAAGAAAAATGCTAAGACTCGCACTAATGGCGTTTTCTGATGTACCTAATTCTGCTTTCATTGCATCAAAAGCAGGCAGATACATATCGATAGCCAAATAGCCGAGCATACTCAGGCCGGCGAGATAAAACATGAATGAAATTGAGTTTTTATTTGTTGCCATAATATTAATAAATGGTGTTAATAAGTAATGTTAATAAATAGTATTAATAACTTGACGTGGTAGTTGATAAGGAGATACCCGGCTTATTTTATATGGCATGATTTTTACTTGTGAAACGGTAATATTTGCACCATGTTGTGAAAAAATTTGAAAGGAATATATATGTGGTCTGAATACTCTCTGGAGGTTATTGATGCTGTTGCCAGAACAGGAAGTTTTAGCGCTGCCGCATCAGAACTTCATCGTGTACCTTCCGCTGTCAGCTATACGGTAAAACAACTTGAAGAATGGCTGGCAGTACCTTTATTTGAACGTCGTCACCGTGATGTGGATTTAACTGAGGCTGGAGTTATTTTTGTCAAGGAGGCTAGATCTGTTATCAAAAAAATGAATCACACCCGACACCAGTGCCAGCAAGTGGCTAATGGATGGCGGGGACAATTCAGTATTGCGGTTGATCAAGTTGTAAAGCCGGAGCGGACACTTCAGTTGATTTTGGATTTTTACCGCCATTTTCCAGATATTGAATTGTTTATCTATCCTGAAGTTTTTAATGGGGTATGGGATGCTCTTGTCGATGAGAGAGTAGATGTTGCCATTGGGGCGACACGTGCCTCTCCTGTCGGTGAGCGATATAGCTTTAGGGATATGGGATTCATGCCCTGGTTGTGTGTCGCCAGCCCTGCACATGAACTGGCTGCAATATCGGGAAAACTGAACGATGATCAAATTCGGCTTTATTCCAGTTTGTGTCTTGAAGATACTTCGCGCAACTTACCTAAACGCGATACATGGGCCTTGGATAACCAACGGCGATTAGTTGTGCCTGATTGGGATGCCGGATTGAGTTGCCTGATGGATGGGTTGTGTGTCGGGATGGTGCCCAAGCATCGTGCACTGCCGTTGATCCGTAAAGGAAAGCTGGTTGCACTGGAACTTGAACAACCACTGCCTGATAGCCCATGTTGCTTAACATGGTCAGAAGAATGCCATTCACCAGCATTAAGTTGGTTACTTAATTATCTTGGAGATAGTGAAACACTTAATGCTGAGTGGTTGCAGGAAAATTAACTATTAACGGCGATAATCGATAAAAGGTCCATCCGCCACGGAGCGACGCTCAACGAGACGCGGATGGACTTCAATAGTTTGTGCATCTTCACGCTTATTAACGATCCTATCCAATAGCATTGAGAAGGCCATTTGCCCCAGACGTTCTTTGGGCTGGTGGATGGTTGTTAATGCTGGTGTAAAATAGCGGGCATTACGAATATTGTCATAACCGATGATAGAAATGTCTTGCGGAACGCGTAATCCCAATTCATCGGCTGCGCAAATTGCACCCATTGCCATAACATCACCACCGCAAAAAACAGCAGTTGGGCGATGCTTTTGATTCAGGATTTTACACATGGCCTGATAACCAGATTCAGGTTCAAAATCACCTTGTACAATCCACTCGTCCCGAATAGTAATATTGGCTTCTCTCAGTGCCTTGAGAAAACCTTGATGACGTCCGCCTCCGGTATTTCTTGCCAATGGCCCCGGAATAGATGCAATATCACGATGGCCGCGTTCAATAAGGTAACGACCTGCCAAGTAACCACCATGAAAAGCGTTGTCAATAATTGCATCAGTAAAATCCCCTCTGGATTCTCCCCAATCCATAACTACCATGGGAATATTACGATAGTCTTCCAACATACCTAAAAGTTGTTCAGGATATTCTGAACACATTACCAGCAAACCATCTACGCGTTTTTGCGCTAACATTGCGAGATAAGCTTTCTGCTTATCAAGATTGTTATGAGAATTACACAAAATCAGTGTGTAGCCTTTGCCATAGCAGCTATTTTCAACAGATTCTATGATTTCAGCAAAATAAGGGGCTTCACTTGATGTTGCCAGCAATCCAATGGATTTGGTGTGGTTAACTTTCAAGCTGCGAGCAACGGCGCTGGGAGAATAATTCAGCTCCTTAATCGCAGCCCAAACTGTAGCCTTTGTATCTTCGGCGACGAAGCGGGTTTTATTGATAACATGGGATACGGTTGTGGTCGAAACACCAGCGCGTTTAGCCACATCTTTAATCGTTGCCATGATAAAAAGGACTCCTGACCTTATGGTCTAAATTTATATACCCTTCATTTTTCAGGCTGCCACATGGTTGATTGCTCTAACTTGTGTCACTTTGCAACCTGAAAGCTATTGGATATAGATATTTGTTAAGCGTTTGCCAATATATTTATATATAGAGTGATGGTTGGCAATAATTTAGCGATGAACCTTGAATTTTGTCTGATCTAGCTCAAAAGTGAAAGTAATAATCGATGTTATAAAGAGTATGGTTCAAGGATTACAGTATAGTTTTTTAAATAATGCAATAAATAACCATCTAAAGCTTATGGTATTGAGATATCTTAATTTTCACATTGAGGATAGTCTATGGATACAGATCTGAAGTTGGGATTATTGGCTGCCAGCAGTGCATTAATCATGATTGTTTTTCTGGGAAGCCTTTGCCTTATCTGATCGAGTTCGAGAAAAAGAATTGAGGTATAACATTACTTGTTCCAAGGGTAGGTGCACCTGTTCATAATGTGGTGAACAGGTGCACTTGCCCTTGTTATTTCAAACAGGGACGAGAATTAATCTTATTAAGCCAGATTTTCTTCAACAAATTTCCAGTTGACTAAAGCCCAGAAGTGCTCCAGGTATTGAGGACGCGCATTGCGGTAATCGATGTAATATGCGTGTTCCCAAACGTCAACTGTCAGTACTGGCTTATCTTCGCCTGTCAGTGGAGTTGCTGCGTTAGAAGTATTAACGATAGCGAGGCTGCCGTCAGTTTTCTTGACCAGCCATGTCCAGCCAGAACCAAAGTTTTTCAGGGCGGCGTCAGTGAACTGCTGTTTGAACTCAGCAAAAGAGCCGAAAGCACTATTGATAGCATCTGCTACTTTTCCGGTTGGTTCGCCACCACCATTTGGTGACAGACTATGCCAGTAGAAAGTATGGTTCCAGACTTGCGCTGCGTTATTGAAGATGCCGCCTTCAGATGTTTTGATGATTTCTTCCAGTGATTTTCCGGCAAACTCGGTCTCTTTAATCAGATTATTCAAGTTTACAACATAAGCGTTGTGATGTTTGCCGTAATGATATTCCAGAGTTTCTGCAGAAATGTGTGGTTCCAGGGCATCTTTGGCATAAGGTAATGCTGGTAATTCAAAAGACATTGCATGCTCCTTTTTAATATCGGTTTTTTGGCTCTGTAAACCATGACTTAGATACTGAATCATGGGCAGAGCAAATTTAAGCTTATTATCATGTTGCTGTTTTGATAATTATCTTAACAACTTTTTTGCTAAATAACAGGAGAAAAGATGCTACTTAGCTGCGAACTGGCGTAGAACTGAACTATAACATGAACTTAATACGGCTAATTAGGATAAAATACCTGATGAATACTTGTTGTAAATCATGGCAAAAATTTGCCACGGAAAGTTCGCGGTAGAAAAATCAGAGTAGAAAGTGGTATTCTGAATCAAACTTTTCTGATGCTGATGAATAGCACTTGCAGTTTAAGGAAGCAAAAATGACGACTATGAATACGAACACTAACACAGTTACTAATACAACAACTGAAGAAACTATTGAAAAAATTAAACGCCAAATTAGTGAGAACCCAATCCTGCTGTACATGAAAGGTTCTCCTAAATTGCCAAGCTGTGGTTTCTCTGCACAGGCAGTTCAGGCATTATCTGCCTGCGGTGAGCGTTTTGCTTATGTGGATATTCTGCAAAACCCAGATATTCGTGCTGAATTGCCTAAATATGCGCATTGGCCAACGTTTCCTCAGTTGTGGGTTGATGGTGAACTGGTTGGCGGTTGTGACATTCTTGTTGAGATGTACCAGCGCGGTGAATTACAGGCTTTAATCAAAGAAACTGCTGACAAATACCGTGAACAAGAATAAATAAGTGAATAATTCATCGGAATGATAAATTATTCCTGTAGCCCCATTCCCATAATAGGGGTGGGGCTTAATGTATCAGAATTAATATATTATAATTAATGTATTAGGGTTCGTTGTCAGCAGTATCTGCGGAAGGTAATGGCCAGCCACCAAGTCGTTTCCAACGGTTGACGAGTTCACAGAAAAGCAGGGCAGTTCGATCGGTATCATAAAGCGCGCTGTGTGCTTGATTACTGTCAAATGGTATTTCCGCAGTGATGCAAGCTTTAGCAAGGATCGTCTGACCAAGAACCAACCCACTGAGAGCCGCAGTATCAAATGTCGCGAATGGGTGAAATGGATTGCGCTTTAACCCGGAACGCTCTGCGGCTGCCATAACAAAATTATGATCAAAATTGGCGTTATGGGCGACCATGATTGCACGGTTGCAATTAGTGTTTTTCATACCCTTGCGGATCATTTTGAAAATAGCATGCAATGCAGTGTATTCGCTGACTGCCCCTCTTAAGGGATTTGTGGGGTCAATGCCTGTGAATGCCAGAGCGGCAGGATCAAGGTTAGCACCTTCAAAAGGGTCAATATGGAAATGCAGTGCATCAGCGGGCATCAGCCAGCCTTCCTCATCCATTTTTAAAGTGATTGCAGCAATTTCAAGTAAAGCATCTGTACGCGCATTAAAACCACCGGTTTCGACATCAATGACAACCGGATAGTAGCCGCGAAAGCGCCCGCTTAGCATGTTTTGATCGTTTTTATTAGACATCTGATTTTTAGTTCTTAACTTCAGGATTCTGTTTTTAAATCTGGAATAGGACGTATTATGACAAAATTTGCTATGTCTTGCAGAAGTAATATTTATCCAATGGAAAGGATCTACTTAATAGATTTCAAAATGCAGAGTGCTTATGAAAAAAGGAATCATTGAGAGTATAGTGAACTATGTGGCTGGAATGAGAGCAGCCAACAAGGCTGCAACTCAAAACTTATCGGTTAATTAGTTTCCTAATGCACTACTCGCGCTTGTGTTTTCAATAAGCTCGATCTTATAGCCATCGGGATCTTCAACAAAAGCAATAACAGTTGTTCCGCCTTTGACAGGCCCTGCTTCGCGGATTACATTCCCGCCAGCGAGTTTAATACGCTCACAGGTCGCCGCAACGTCATCAACACCTAACGCAATGTGCCCAAATGCAGTTCCCATTTCGTAGCTTTCAACTCCCCAATTATAGGTTAGCTCAATAACTGCGCCTTGGCTCTCGTCAGTATAACCAACAAATGCAAGGGAATATTTGTACTCTGGATTTTCACTAGTGCGAAGTAAACGCATGCCCATTACTTGAGTATAGAAATCAATCGAGCGCTGCATGTCGCCAACACGGATCATAGTATGGAGTAAACGCATGATTACCTCTTGATATTTATGGTTTTAGGGTGCCATATCGCCAGCACCCGGCGGCTATTAATAATATCTTATTTAGTTCGTTTTTTCCTTTCTTTTAATAAATTGCATTCTTTCCAGTTTCTTTGCAGCTAACTTTCTTTGCTTGTCAATGTATGCTGCCAGATCATTTACATGAACGATTAGCGGTGACTTCTGGCTGTTATTTAACTTATATGTGGGAATAGCTTTCCTTCATTGGCTTTACGTTCAGCAGTTCCGGGGCTCATTTTGAGGTATCTTTCTGCTATGTTTGATAACGGAATTTGCCCAGATTCATTATCTTGCCATTCGTTGATGTTAACCACAAAAACGACAGCCTTGGTCAAAGCGATGATGCAGATGGAGAACAGAAAGCAGCCGTATTCAGAGGTGATGTATAAAATACCGGCATATTAGATTTATCTTAATACAAATTCGCACAGTGAGTTATTATAGTGTCGTCGCTTTTGACGTAACCTAGAGGGAGTAAACATGTTGAAAGTAATTGCAGAAGATTTTATTCAGATTGACGCTGTAGATATTGTACTTCCGCTTTATCGTGAGTTAATTGAAGCAACCAAACGTGAACCCCTGTGTATTGCTTACGACCTATATGTTGATCAAAAAGATGCAGGTCATTTTATCTTTATAGAAGAATGGCCTGACCGAGTAGCTTTAGATGCCCATTGTGCGAGTGAGCATTTTCAGCGTCTTGTCCCCATGATTAATAAATACAAGCGGAAAGAGCCTATTTTCATATTCATGGACAGTGCGTTAACTAAAACATAAACATCATATCATAAGCAATTTATGGGAATTGCACGGATAATTTTATTTATTCGCCATCACATCCCGTGGTGGCTTTTTGCTTTCATGTATTCGATCTTGCTGAAGATGATTGGGTGGCAAATGTGAAAAACACTGGTTAAATGATGTTAATTAAAAAAGTTACTCAGAATAATAAAACCCCCTTACAGGGCGGGATTCCACTTTGTATTAAGTTTAATCAAATATAAGCTGACTACGGAATTCCGCTGACCACATTGCTCTTCGGCGTTTAGCGGCCTGACTGTCCTTTATACTGGTATTTTGTTTAATCACATTTAATGCAATTCGATTAAA